>JAYOKQ010000093.1:0-17089 GCA_038119905.1 Gemmatimonadota bacterium
CATAGGCGTATCGATCTCGAGATAGGTCGGGTTTAGGTAGGGCATATTGATCCTCGCAAAGATGATGTTCGGATGCCAATCGACAGAGAGAATAACAGATTTACCGATTGTGCAAAAGGCGCGTCGCCCCCGTCAGAGCGACCAGCGCAGACCCAGCTGGCCGGAGCGCCCGTAGACCTCGCGCTCGCGCCAGCGCGTCGGGGCTGTAGCGTAGGGACTGCCGTAGACTTCCCGTTCGCTCGCAGCGCTCAAGTTGTTGAGTTTGACAAAGAGATCTAACCCAGCCCACAGCCGCTGGCGCGCCGATAGATCGACGTGCCATTCTCCTTGGTACCACACGTCTGTTTGTAGATCGGCGCCGATATCTTTAAGCATCGGCGCGCGGTAGTTCGCGCTCAGCGTCAGCATCCGCCCCGTCCGTCCATTGTCGTAGAGCAGACCCACATTGCCCGTGTGGCGGGCATGGCCCGGCAGCGGACCCCGGTCGCTGCGACCAGCGCCGTAATCCATCTGCGCCTGCGAAAAGGCGTAGTTGGCGTATATACCTACATCGCGCAGTGCGGCAATTTGGTAACGCGATAGGTAGTGAACCAGGGCCCATTCCATGCCCCACACCTGCCCCGAGCGGCCGTTGATGGGCGTCAGCAGCACAAAGGGGGCGCGATCTTCTGCATAGGTGACCACTGGATTGGACAGACGCTTAAAAAAAGCGCCGACGGAGAATAGACCGAGGGCGCCGGGAAAGGATTCGAAAAGCAGGTCGACGCCGTGCGCGCGCGTCGCTTTCAATTCGGGATTGCCCTGCAAAATAAGTCCGTCGCTGGGCGGCGTAGTAACGGGGAGCAGGCGCGTGTACTCGGGGCGTGAAAGAGCGCTCGTCAGCGCCAAGCGCAGCGCGCTGCGCGCGCCCACCTTATAGGTCATATGCAGCGAAGGCAGCACGTTGGCATAGCGCTCAGAAGAGCGCACAAAGCTGGCGCGATGTCCGTAGGCATGACGCGTTTGTTCGTAGCGCACTCCAGCGAGTACGGACACGCGCTCTGTCCACTGCAGCACCTGCTGCCCATAGGCTGCGTAGACCGTTTCCCGTGCGTCGTAGTTGAGCAGCTGCGGCACCGAGCGATAGCCGCTCAGCGGGAACAGCGCCAGCGCACGCGCATCGTCGTAGTGGACGTCGACGAAGTCGAACATCCCCTCTTCTACCGCGGCGACCCCCATCTCGGGAACGTGCTGCCAGCGCCGCTGCTGAGCGGTTTTTTCCTTGCGCCACAGCTTAATGCCCGTCTTCCACGTGCCCTGCCTATCGCCCCAGGCAAAGGGGCGTACTAGATCGGCCTGCAGCACGCGGTCGCGCTCGGCAAATTCCTCGTTGTCAAAGCGCGTGCGCACCAGCGGAAAATCGTCCAAATCGACAAAGTCGTGCTGGAGGCCAAGGGACAGGCGCTGAGCGGTGCTGAGCCCGCTGTAGTCGTTGGCGCGGCGAAAGAGAAAGTAGGTGCGGTCGGGCAGCGTTTCGCTCGCGCGCGACTGGGCCAGACTCAGGCGCAGATCGCTGCCCCAAAGCCGGTGCTGCGAACTCAGCTCAAACAGGTAAAATCGCTGCTGCTCCAAGCGGTTGCGCACCTCTACATCCTCTTCACTCTCGGCAAAGGCAAAGTGGCGACGCCGGCGAATTTCGTCGTCGTCAAAGGCATGATACGTATAGTTGAGGCGTAGTTCATGGGCCGAGTGCAGCCGGTAGTCCAGCGCAGCCAGCAGCCCGGCGCGCTGACGCAGCACGTCGTAATTGTCCCAGCGAGCGTAGGTGGGACGACCGTCGCTGGCGTAGTCGGCTTGATGCAGAATAGAGCCTCGATTGGTCCGGTATAAACTCGCCCCGAGCAGCGCCCCCAGCCGCCCATCGGCAAAGCGCCGCGCCAGCGATCCAGCGACTTCGCCCACCTCGCGCCCCCAGCGGTGAAGAGGGGCCGGTTCGGCGTTGAGTCCGCCGGCTATAGTCAATCCATACTCGGCCTGCTCCGGCGCGCGCTTGAGCACCATATTGACCGCGCCGCCCAGCGCATCGGCGTCCATATCGGGCGTGAGCGCCTTGGTGATCTCGATCCGTTCGGCTTGGTGCACCTGCAGCAGATCCAAGCCCACGGCGCGCCCCTCTGCGATACTCGCACTAGGCGCGGGAATGCGTTTGCCGTTGACGGTAACCGTATTCAGCTGGGCGTTGAGTCCGCGCACCTGCACGAATTCGCCTTCACCCTGGTCGCGATCGAGGGCAATGCCCGGCATGCGCTGCAGCGTCTCACCGGCGTTGCGATCTGGAAAGCGCGCAAAAAGCTCTGACGAAGCAACGTGCTTGATGTTGGGCGCGCTGCGTTGGTCGTTTAACGCTTGAGCCTGAGCGCTGGTCAGGGTCCCAACCACCTGAATTCCCTCCATCTCGTAAAGCGTGCTATACAGAGTAAACGAGCGAACTGCGCGCTGATCGTCACGCACTTCTACCGAGTCGATGGCATCGGCATAGCCCAGATGCGAAACGCGCAGCACGTAACGCCCGGGTGACAGGTCGACCAGTAGAAAAGATCCTTGGTGATCGCTGAGCGCACCGCGTCGAGTACCCACCAACTCTACGGTCGCATGTTCCAATACACGACCCTGCATATCGACAATGCGCCCGGCGATTTCAGCCGCATCCAGCGAACTGCCTACAAGTAACAACAGCGCGAGTATACGTATACGACGCAGCATAGTATGAACTCCGTGATAAGCTCCACTAAATTGGGCAAATCGCCGTTAGCACGCGAGCGAAACGAGTCGCCCTGGGCTATCGCACCTTGTTTGACGACACACGCGCCGTTAGTTTGAGGCACACACCGCCCCACGATAGGAGTCGACCATGGCCGCTATTCCCTACCCCGCGTATCTAAACGACGCATGCCCGCTCGCGCTGCGGGAAGATGTCGCATTTTTTCAGCAGTGGGGCTATCTGATTGTCGACGACGCGCTCAACGCGGAACAGGTTGACGCCCTGCGCACAGCGCTCGACGCGACGTATGCACGCAGCGGCGAGCAGTTTATCCACCAGCTGTTGGAATGCGACGACGCATTTGCCTTTCTCCTGGATAATCCGCCCGTCTTTTCGCGTATGAAGGCGATTCTCGGCCAGTGCGTGCAGCTGCACAGCGCCACGGCACGCGTCACGCTACCGGGCGAAAAGGATCAGAACTGGCATCGCGATGTACCGTGGCCGGTTGCCCCCGAAGGCACGCCTTACGGCGCCATTCCCGGACAAATCAACTGCGGCTATTACCTAGACGAGCTCAGCGAAGAAAACGGCCCCATTGTCATCGTGCCCGGTTCGCAGCGCGCGCCCTTTCGCCCACCCGTCTGCCATGCGTCCTTCCCCGAGGAGGTGCGCGTTCTGGCTAGACCTGGTCAGGCCGTCCTATTCGACGGGTGCCTCTACCACCGCGGAGCGGCCAACCAATCCCAAGCACCAAGGCGCGCCTGCCTTATGTGCTATCAGCCCGCTTGGATGAAGTCGCGCGAACCCTTTGACGGCCCCTTTGCCCAGCGCCTACGCGCCGAAGGCAGTGACGAACAGAAAATGCTGCTCGGTGCCATCGAGCGCTGGTAGCACGCGCGTATTGGCTCGCAACGTGCAACGATTCCTATATTGTGTAGCGTACTGAGTGCACGACGCACTCCCTATTATGAAGAGCACATGCCCCTTGTCAGCGGTGCTCGTTATCCACAGGAGACAACCGTGTATACGCTGCAGAACGACCAGCTTTCCGTAGACGTGCTCGACCCCATCGCCGATGTGGAGCGCTTTGGTACGCGCTACTGCACCGGAGGCTATATCTTCCAGGTAACGGATGCGGAAAAGGGGCCGCTGCTTTCCGGTCCCACCTATCCGGATAGCTTCAACACCTTTGATGGTCAGGGCATTCCCGACGCCTTTAACCAGAGTCCGCTCAAGGATGCCAAGTCCTCCGACACGCAGGCACTGATAATCGGCATTGGCCTGTGCGACCTGGAAAAGAATGAAGTCGAGACGTTCTGCAGCTGGGACGTGCAGCAGGAGGGCAGCGGTCTGCGCATGCACACCGATCAAGAATTTGCCCACTATGCCCTTGGGCTAACGCGCGAAGTTTCACTGCACGGCCGCACCGTGCGTTCGTCAATCACGCTGGCCAACACCGGCCGCCGCCCCATTCCCATCCGCTGGTTTCCCCATCCGTTCTACCCACAGACAACGAGCGACGAACTGTGCCGCTTCAATATTCCCGTATCGTTCCCCGAAAATGACGGCTATGGCCTGGCCGACAGCGGCTTTATTGCGCGCAAAAACTGGCCCAACTGGGAAAAGGGATACTACCAGGCACTCACACACGAGGCGCACAGCAATCTAGTCATCCTGCAAAAGCATCCCATCGTCGGCCTAGTAGCGGCAACCTGTTCATACGTGCCCAGCTTTTTTCCCATCTGGGGCAACAAAAACACTTTTTCTTGGGAGCCCTTTCTCGAACGCAGCGCCGCACCAGGTCAGACCTTGGCATGGTCTATTGACTACGAGTTCTAAAACAAACGCTATATCATCGTTCGACCGTCATTCACTCAGAGAGATTCCAATGGATTGGGAAATAAAAAAGCGCGGCCGCGTGACCTATTATCGCAAAAAGAGCAACGATGTCTTTTCGGATCTCGTCGTTGAAGAATTGGACAACGGCGACCTAAAAATTCGCTTTGTCGGTATGACCGGTGCCATTGCCGCGACCAATGAACTCGGACTCGACGAAGTAGCAAAAATGAACCCTGACCGAGAGATTCCACGCATCTTCGACACCTGGGAAATGTACCTGCGTGAAGCGGGCATCTGCCAATCGCTAGCCGAAGTAGATTTCCTCGAAGTGCACTCCTTCGGCGCCGCACCGAAAGCACCCAACTCGTTGGTCGACCCCGAGGGCTACGCCGCCGAGAAAAAGCGCATCCGCAAAGAATACGCCGAATCCTACGCGCGCTATTGGAAGGAGAAGATGCCCGACAACGGCCTGCCCGTCCGCTTTACGGTGTACTTAGAAGAGCTGCCCGACAAGGACGCCAGCTACGAATTCGGCGCCGTAGGCCTGCTGCAAAAATCTTCGGACTAAATACGGACCGATCCGGCAAGCACTACGGGCCACTCCGCCACAGACTCTATCGAATCGTGCTCGCCCTCCTGTGGTGAGCTCCGTTTGTCCGCGCCATCCATCGACCACTTACTACCCCTAACGAGGATCTCCACGTGACCGCTATCGCCACGCGCATCGACGGCTTCACGCTGCGCCGTGCCACGGAACACGACTGCGCGCTCATTCTCCGTTTTATAGAGGGCCTTGCCGAGTATGAACAGCTCGGACACGAAGTGGTCGCCACAGAAGACGCGCTCCGCCGCACGCTCTTTGGCGACCGCCCCGGGGCCGAAGTCATGCTCGGACACTATCGCCATCAGCCAGTTGCTTTTGCCCTCTTTTTTTCAAACTATTCGACGTTTCTCGCTCAACCAGGTCTCTACTTGGAAGACCTCTTTGTCGATCCGGACTGGCGCGGACGCGGCTTCGGCGGTGCCCTGCTGCGCTACCTGGCCCAGTTGGCCGTCGAGCGCGACTGCGGCCGCTTAGAGTGGTCGGTTCTCGACTGGAACGAACCGGCACTGCGCTTTTACCGGCGCCTAGGCGCACAGCCGCAGGACGAGTGGACCGTGCAGCGCGTCACCGGACAGGCGCTGCGCGATCTGGCCGCACAGTTTTAACACCTACCTATACCATCGATGAAAGGATCACCATGCTGAAAATGGACCTAACGGACCGCGTGGCCGTCGTTACCGGCGCCAGCGGCGAACTGGGCCGCACCATAGCGCGCACGCTTGCGGCGTGTGGCGCGCGCGTGGTGCTGCATTACTACAAGGGAAAAAAACGCGCTGAACAGACGCGCACCGAAATTGTCGAGGCGGGTGGACAGGCCATCGCCCTCCAGGCCGACGTATCTGAACGCGCTTCCGTTTTTGCCCTGCGCGATGCAGTAAAGGAGGCCTTGGGCCCAGCCGACATCATCGTCAACAACGCGGTTGAACAATATGGATGGACGTCTGTATTGGAACAGGACGAGGCCGACTACGAAAGTCAGTTTCGCACCTGCGTGCTGCACAACGTCCTTATGGCCAAAGCGTTTGTGCCGGATATGATCGAACGCCAGTGGGGCCGCGTTATCGCCACCAACACCGAGTGTACTATGCAGTGCAATCCCGGCCAGTCGGCCTATATATCAGGCAAAGGCGGCCAAGATCGCGTGCTGCGCGTGCTGGCGCGCGAGGTGGGTCAGCACGGCATCACCGTCAACCAAGTCGCACCTGGCTGGATGATCAGCGACAAGTTTCGCTCCCAGCCCGTAGACGATTCACACTATGTAAAAAATGTGCCGATGGGTCGGCGCGGCGACGACAGCGATATCGCGCACGCCGTCGCCTTTTTAGCTTCAGACCTAGCCTCTTTCATAACAGGTGTCTATCTACCGGTGGCCGGCGGCAACGTCATGCCGCGCATATAGGGAGGGATAAACTGGTGAAAACAGCGGTCATAGGTTTGGGATCTATGGGCTTGGGCATGGCCGAGTCGCTGCTACGCGCCGGCCTGGACGTGGTCGGCTGCGACATTAATCCAGCTGCACGCACGCGCCTGAGCGAGCGCGGCGCAGCGACCTTCGACGCGCCAAATCATCTGCCGCCGGACTGCGGCGCATTACTCGTCGTCGTCGTCAATGCCGAGCAGTGCGAAGAGGTGCTCTTGGGACCGAACGGCGCCGCTGCCCAGCTGCAGCAGGGTGCGGTCGTCGTCGTATGTAGCACAGTGCCACCCCCCTTTGCCGAGTCATTAGCTACCCGTATCGAAGCGCACGGACTGCACTATCTCGACGCGCCCGTCAGCGGCGGCACGGCCCGCGCGGCCGAAGGCGCGTTAACCGCGATGGCCTCCGGATCAGCTGAGGCTTTTGCACGAGCGCGCCCGATACTCAACGCCATCGCAGCCACCGTGCACGAACTAGGCCATAGCGCCGGCCGCGGATCGGCCTATAAGATGATCAACCAACTCTTGGCGGGCGTGCACATCGTCGCCGCGGCCGAGGCCATGAGCTTTGGCATAAAAAATGGGCTCGATCCGCAGAAGCTCTACGATATTATCAGCGAGTCAGCAGGTAATTCGTGGATGTTTGGCAACCGCGGCCAGCACATACTCGACGGCGACTACACGCCGCACAGCGCGGTCGACATTTTCGTTAAGGACATGGGCATCGTGCTAAATACCGGCAGCCAGCTGCGCTTTCCGCTCCCTTTGGCCGCCGCCGCCAGTCAGCTGTTTACGATGGCCGCGGCCAAGGGCTGGGGTGGATTAGACGACGCGGCCGTAGCCAAGGTCTACGAAGCGCTGTCCGACATCGAGCTGCCCGGCAGCGACTAGAGCGAAGGTAGAGCTGGCACCACCTCGTGCGTCAGCAGATCCATCGAACGCAGCCACTTTTCGCGCTCGTCCCAGTCGTGCGCAATCATCAGCAGCGTATCAAAGCCGCCGGTCGCGTCCCACAGCTCCTGTAGCTGCTGCTGGCACGACGCAACGCTGCCGACAACGCACAGCGTGCGAATCAGGTACTCCGGCGTCACGTCCTCGTCGGGATAGGACGGATCGTGCTTCATCAGCGCGAGATTGCCCACCGCACCGAGCACTTCGATCAGGTATTCAAAAGCGCGGCTAAACGACGAGTTGAGCGCGTAGTCCCACGCTTCCTCGTCGCTGTCGGCGACAAAGATGCTGCGCGCGACCCGCCACATCGCGCGCGAGGGCCGGTCCAATTCCGCTTCTCTCGCACCCGCACAGTAGGTATCCCAGTGCTCGATGAGCGTAGACGTCGGCACCAGATTCGTCGAAATGGGCATGTAGCCGCGCGCGCCGGCCATCCGGGCAGCCAACGACGTGCCTTTGATCACGCTCATAGCAATGGGCGGATGCGGCTGCTGGTAGGGCTTGAGCAGCTGTCCGATGCCCAGTTCGGGCTGCGGTTCATCAATTCGCACGCGGTAGTGATCGCCCTTAAAATCAAAGGGGGCGTCCGCCTGCCAGAGCTTGAGCACGAGATCGATCGCCTCGACGGTCATCAGCCCCTGTGTCTTGGGATCGGGCAGGTCAAAAAGCCCCCAGTCAGTCGGCACGCCGCCCTGGCCAAAGCCGCAGTTGATGCGGCCACGCGACAGATGGTCGAGCATCGCCATGCGCACGGCGACATTGACCGGATGGTGCTGCGGCATAATGGTTACGCCCGTTCCGAGGCGAATCTGCTGCGTCTGTGGAATCAGATGCGAAATAAAGAGATCGTTCGCCGGTATCGGCTCCCAGGCGACGCTGTGGTGCTGACCGACCCACGCCTCGCCAAATCCGAGCTCGTCGGCGCGTACGATCAGCTCGATGTCCTCTTCAAAGCACAGCGTGCGATCTTTTTCGGGCGGATGCAGCGGCATCATAAAAACGCCTAGCTTCATGGCATGGGCTCCGTGTTTTTTTCGGCAGTATAGGCGGCTCCACGCCGTCCGTCAAGCGGACGCGAACGCGTTTGCACCGCCCCTTAGTATTGCCTAATAATAGAATCACCTTAGGGCATAACGCTCTAGCACAGGAGAAACGCACATGGCCGACGGCACGCAGACCCTGCTTTTTGTCGACGATCATCACGTGCTCTATCGCGCGGGGACCGAGCGCGCCTTTTGCCCCGCACAGCGCCCCACAAACCACCGCGTGCTGGCACCGAGCGAGCCGTGGGAAGTGGCCATTGGTTGGACCAGCATATACCGCGACGCAGAGACCGGCCGCTACCAGCTCTGGTATCAGGCCTATACCGGCGATCGCGCCCCGGATCGACGCTACGGCTGCGTAGTGTGCTACGCCGAGTCGGAAGACGGTATACACTTTGAAAAGCCCGCGCTCGACCTCTTTCCATTCGGCGAGATCGAACGAACCAACATCGTGCTCATCGGTAGCGGCGGGCATTCGCTGCGCTACTGCAACTCGGTCCTAGTCGACGAGCGCGACGACGATGCCAATCGCCGCTACAAGATGGCCTACTTCGACTGGGCACAGACGCGGCAGGGCGAATTCCCCGGCCTGCACGTAGCCTTTTCACCCGACGGGATACACTGGCACCCGCACCCGCAAGCCCCCCTGTCCAACATATCGTATGGCGCACTAGCCGAAGAGGTGCCTTTTGAGGATGCGCAGGACCGGCCGTGGGATATACCGCTGTCAATGAGCGACGGCACCGACGTCTTTTTTGATCCGCAGCGCCAGGTATATGCCTGGTACGGCAAAATGTGGATTGACGGCCCCGATGGGCGCATGCGCTGGAAGCACGCGATGGGCCGCATTGAGAGCGAAAACTTCGTCGACTGGTCCCAACCGCAGCTCATCTGCGCTCCCGACGACTTCGACGCACCGCAGGTTGAGTTTCACACCACGCCGGTCTTCTATCACGCCGGGGCCTATTTTTGTCTTAACCAGCTGCTGGACCGGTCCGTCGGCGGTGGCGTGATCGACATTGAGCTCATGCTGAGTCGCGACGGTATGGACTGGAAGCGACCCTTCCGCTCGACCTATTTTCTCGCGCGTGGACCGGCCAATGCCTTTGACGCCGGCTCCCTCTTTACCAACTCAACGCCCGTCTTCCTCGACGAGGAAATGCGCTTTTACTACGGAGCCTATTCGCAGGGAGCAACCGGCGCCGACGATCGCTCGCATGAAAGCGGCGTCGGTATGGCGCTGCTTCCGCGCGACCGCTTTGCCGGCCTGCGCCCCGTTGCCTACAGCGACCTGCCAACGCAGTTGGAGCCGCTGGCGCACGTCGGACAGATCACGCTCAAGCCGCTCAAGCTCGGCCACTATAGGCGGATCGCGCTCAACGTCGATGCACGCGGTGGCCGCGTGCGCGCAGAAATTCTCAGCGCGGCGGGCAAGCGCGTGCGCGGCTTTGGGCGCGAAGAGGCTATCGCCATCGCCGCCGACGGACTGTCACTGGACGTGCGCTGGCGCGAACGCGATCTGAGCGAACTGGGCGACGGCGACTATCTGCTGCGCCTGCACCTGGAACGTGCGACCCTCTACGCGCTATACTTAGCAGAGTAACCCTCCTCTATGCACAGGAGTATAGAGCCATGCGCATCGCGCTAGTAGCAACGCCCTTTACCGATCACAACCTACAGTTGGCCAGCCAAATCGGCGTCACCGACATCGTCGTGCGCTATCCCGGCTCCCGCCCAGAAGATTTAGCGCCGCTGTGCGAACAGGTGCAGCGACACGGGATGACCGTCTCTGTCGTCGAGGGCTATTTGCCCATTGAGAAGGTCGTGCTGGGCCAAGACGGCTACCGCGCTCAGCTAGAAGAACTCGGCCAGCTCGTGCGTAGCATGGGCGCGCTAAACGTCGGCGTGCTCTGCTATAACTGGATGGGACTGACCGACTGGACGCGCACCTCGTTTGGCACGCCGGGCCGCGGCGGCGCTCTGTGCAGCGAGTTTGATCTGGCGCAAACGGAAGCGCTCGGGCCACTAGCAGGGGGCGTGAGCGCAGCGGCCCTGTGGGAAAACCTCGAGCGCTTTTTGGAGTATATCCTGCCCATATCCGAGGAATCCGGCGTCGCGCTGGCCATGCACCCGGACGACCCACCGCTGTCACCGCTGCGCGGCTTAGAGCGCATTATGATCAACCCAGAGGCCTTTGAACGCCTAGTAGACCTGGCCCCCAGTCCGGCCAACGGGATCTGCTTCTGCCAGGGCAATTTCGCGGCGATGGGCGTCGATATACCCGCGACCATACGCCGCCTTGGGCCGCACATCCGCTTTGCCCACATCCGCGACGTGCGCGGCGATCGGAATCATTTTGTCGAAACGTTTCACGACGAAGGCCCCACCGATATGTTTGCCGCCATGCGCGCCTACCGCGCTGTGGGCTTTCGTGGCGTCATGCGCCCTGACCACGTGCCGGTGCTAGTCGGCGAGAGCGGTGAAAGCGGCTATACCATGCAGGGACGCCTCTTTGCCGTCGGCTATATGCGCGGACTAATAGAGGCAACAGGACAGGTGGATAATTGACAACAATAGGCGGTCTGGTACGTTCTACATCAATTCGAAAAACGAGGTCGTAGCGATGAAAGTTGGGTTGATTATGATGGTTACAGCCGGCGTCCTAATGTCCCTCTGGGTCGGATGGGGTGCATATGTTATCTATGGTATTGAACGCCCGCAGTACGAGGTTGTGGAGCGTCTTGCCAAACACATCGAGGTCCGCCAGTACGGCGAACAAACTTGGATTTCCACGGTGGGCACGACGGACAATGCGTCGTTTTCCGTGCTGGCTTCCTACATATTTGGCAACAACAAAGAAGGTCAAAATGTAGCCATGACGGCTCCCGTGATCACCGATGGCACGATGTCCTTTATCCTACCGTCTGCCCTATCTGAAGAGAGCGCACCAACGCCCAACGGTCAGCCCATCCAGTTTACGACAGTGGCACCGCGCCAGGTCGCCACGCTCAAATTCTCATGGCTAACCAACCCCGAGCGCGTGGAGAAAAAAACCGCCGAGCTATTGGCTGCGCTGAGTGAACGCGGCATACGCCCGCAGGGCGACCCCTTTCTAATGCGCTATAACGACCCGTGGACCCCACCCTTTATGCGGCGCAACGAAATCGGCATCGTCGTAGAAAGCCTACCCGCCGCCAACTAGCTTCCCAATCCCCTGCGCTGCGTGCGCGCTCTGTATAGGTAGCCGTCCACAGACGTGACATAGAGCGACTGACCGTCGGCATCGCCAAAGGCGCAGTTCGTTGGGTTCATCGGAAAGGGATGCGTCTCTAACACGCGCCCGTTTGGCGCAAAAATGTAGATCATCGGCCCCGGTCCGCTCTCGTTCCAACCCGCCGTAGCAACGATGCAGCCCTCAGCATCCAAGCGCATGCCGTCGATGCCGCGATGCGGACCAAAATTGTGCACGACCTCGTACGAGCCGAGCGAACCGTCGTCAGCCACAGGATAGGCGCGCAGTTCGCGCAGCGTGTCCGTCCCGTAATCGCTCTGCGCTACGTAGAGCGTCTGCGTATCCGGCGCCATAATTAGCCCGTTCGGTTTGGTTGTATCAAAGGTTACGCGCACGGCTGTATAGCTGCCATCGGGCTGCGGATCGGCGCGATAGACCGATTCGTGCGACAGCTCCATATGCGAGCGATCGTCGCCGTAGCGCGGATCGGTAAACCACACGCGCCCCAGCGCATCGACGACGAGATCGTTGGGACTATTAAAGCGCTTGCCGCCTATATGGTCGCATATCACGGTGGTCGAACCGTCGGCCTCGTAGCGGGCGATGCGGCGGCCGGGGCCGTCGACAAAGCGATCTGATCCCGGCACAAAAGTGCCCTCGGCTGCGTAAACGCGCCCCGCAGCATCGGCCGTCAGTCCATTCGCACGGTTGGTGCCCGTGCGCCAGTCGGTGCACGATCCAGTCTGCGGATCGTAGCGCAGCACCCGATCACCGGGCATGTCCGTAAAGAGCAGTGCATCGCCCGTCCACAAGGGCCCCTCCGTAAAGCCAAAAGGCCCGGCTACTCGTTGGAACGTCCATTCGCTCATCGCATCTCCTCATCGAATCTACGGCGTCGTCTATGTATAGATGCCCCCGCGGGAACCGGCATTAATCTATTTACGATCAACAGCCTGCGGCAAACGCCCCCTTCGCCTTACTTTAAGAGCACGCTATTCCTCCACTCAAGACAAGGTCTAGATGACGCGACACGAGCTGAGCTATGAACTTCTCAACGCACACAATCTCGGCAGCGACTGCACGCGCACCATCAACGTGCACGCAACGCCGGATGAACTAGCGCAGCTGGACCGTGCGGGCTACCTCGTGCGCGACGGCCTTTTTACCGGACCTGCATTAGAAGCGCTGCGCGACGGCGTCGAACGACTCGTCGAGTTGGAGTGGGACGAACACCGCGGCCGGCCGATCGGCGAGCGTTCGTGGGGCATCATACTGCGTCATCTAATGGACAAAGATCCCGTTTTTCTCGAGCTGCTAAAATTCCCACCTATTCTGTCGGTCGCCCAGGCAATGATGGGACCGCTCGTTCGCCTGCGCGGCCTGAGTGCACGCGTTACCTTTCCCGGCGCCGAACGACAGGAAACGCCGCTGCACCAGCACCTGCGCGTGCTGACGCGGCCTATGCCACCGTGGTTTTCCGCTCCGCACAGTCTCGATGCGTTGATTTACTTAGACGACCTGAGCAAAGAGACGGGACTGGTCAGCCTCGTGCCGGGGTCGCACGCCTGGCTCGACCGCCAGCCGCCCGACACCTACGAGCCCATCGACGGCGAGATCGAGTTGCATCTGAAGGCCGGCAGCACTGTGCTAATGCATTCGAACGTCTGGCATCGAGGTGGACCGACGCTCAGCGCACGGCGCCGCATGCTGATACTGAGCTATCAGCCAACGTGGTTCCGCGGCTCGCCCTATGGCGTGCAGCCGGAGAACGGACTGACCAAAAAGCTATTAGCGGAGGCCGATGAGGAGACGAAAATGCTGCTCGGCGTGGGCGGCTATACCTAAGCGCTGCTTCTGGCGCGCAGGTGCCGACGCGTGAGCATTTTGCGCGCAGTAAAGAGCATATACAGGCCGGGGCGCATAAAGAGTAGACGGCTAAACACACCGCGCCAACCGCCGTGGTGTGCGTACTCGATGTGCTCGTCTATCTGCGTAGTGCGTTCCGACAGCGCGGTAAAGCGGTGGGTGTGCTCCCAGCGCTGCATGGGACCGCGCTCCTGTATGTCGGTGAACCCCTCCTCGCTCACCCGGCGGTGCACCGCCGCCCAGCGAATAGGCAGCGGACCAAACCACAGCGTGAACTCGGCGCGCGATGCCTCGGCCAGCGGCTCAACGCGGTGAATTTGCACGATCATCGGCGGCGGCGTCAGCTTTTTCAGCGCGCTTGTATCGCCGTGAAATTGGCTGACCTGCGACAGCGGAGCATCTACGGTAAAAGAGAAGTTAAACTCGGGCATCGGGACGCGTCTCCTGAGATATATGTGTCGAATATACCGGGAAACGGCGCGCGCGCTCAGCGCCTAACGCGCGCGTTGGGCTTCTGGTAGGTTCCGGGCTGGAAGGGAAACTTTGCTTCTATATCGTCGATGAGCTCGACGCCAAAACCCGGCTTATCGGGCAGCGTCATCACACCGTTTACCACCGTCAGCGGCTCCTTGAAAATGCCCTCTTTAAGCGGATTGTACGTCTGGTTTAATTCGCAGTACTCGCAGTTGGCCATGGCGGCTACCAGGTGCGCGTTAGCCATCGTCGTGCCGCCGCCGTGCCAGTTGTGCGGTATGAGCGTGATCCCGCGCAGCTGCGCCATCCGCGCAATATACCAGTTCTCCGTCACGCCGGTGACGTTGCAATCGGTCTGCACGATATCGAGCGCCTGGCGGTCTAGCCATACCTGCGCTTCAAAGCGTTCGCGAAAGCGCTCGCCGCCGGAAACACGCACCGTCGGCATCGCCTCTTTGAGGCGAATAAAGAGATCAATGTGCTCGATGCTCGTGCCGCCAAATGCTTCCTCGAACCAGTAAAACCCCAGTTCTTCCAGCAGCGGTGCAAAATCGGTTATAATCGCCTCTAACGAACCCAGGCTCATACCCAACCCCTCGTGCATCAGGCGAAAGTCGGGACCGACAGCCGCGCGCAGCGCGCTGAGGATCGGCGCGTACTGTTCCAACGTCATACCGGCTGCCTGCCAGTCGGTGCCCGGGCGGAACTTAAAGGCATCGTAGCCGGCCTCGCGATGGCGCAGCGCCTCTTCGATCAGCGCCTCTTTCCCGCCGTCATACCAGGCGTGTTCGACGCCGCCGCTAGCGTATATGTGGATCTGGCGCTGCGGTTGTCTCTCGGTGCAGAGCAGCTGGTAGACGGGCTGGCCGACGGCTTTGCCGATTAAGTCCCAGCAGGCTGCATCGACTCCGGCCCAGGGGGCACGGCGATGCCGCGATTCGTTGCCGCGATTTACCAGCAGTTCTACGTCAAAGGGATTCTTGCCGATCAGCAGCGGACGTATATGCGTTTCGGTGTACTCCTTGATGGCAGCGGGATCTTCGTAAGGTGAACCCTCGCCAATCCCAACGAGCCCTTCTTCGGTGAAGATCTGCGTAATCGCGCCGTCCGTCTTCCAAACCTGGTAAGCTCCGCTGCGCCATAAATCGCCGTCTGGATCGACGTAGGATAGGGGTGTTACGCGCACGTCGCGGATCGTTAGCTTCTCGCGCTGAATGCCGTCGAGTGGGTGGTTGCGCATCGAGTATATCCTCCTCGTGTATCGAACGACGGCCGGCTAGCGATAGGTCGCCAGTGACGCCGCGTCGCCGCGCTCGGCCAGCAGGACCTGCAGCCCGTCTAAGTTTTGCCGCAGACTCTCTTCGGCATCCATATCCGGCCGGTGATCGAGTATTCCGATCGGACCGCTGTAACCGCTCTGAGCAACGAGCTCCAACAGCGCCCCGTCGTCGTCGCCCTGTCCCAGCGGCAGAATCTTCGGACCGGCCGCAGCCATACCGTTGAGGTTGACGCACAGCAGGTGCGGCACCATGCCTTCAAAGTCGACGGGCAGCCGCGCCAAGTGCTCGTGGCCGTGGTGAAAGTTATAGACAATCCCAGCTCGCTCAACGCGTTCGGCAACGGCAACCATGGTCTGCGGCATGCCACCCCAACCGCCGTGGTTGTAGAGGCCATAGGTGCATCCTACATCGGCGAAGAGTTCAGCCAGCACACCGACCTCAGCCACGGCTGCGTCCAGCCGCTGCTGTGGATCGGATATCGCGTCTAAATGGTGTCCGCCGCTTGTTTTCCACACCTCGATCTGCAGGTCGTTGCGCTCGACAAAGTCGAGCACGGCACGGATATGCCCATCGGCGCGGGCGGCATCGGCGTCTCGAGGCGCCCCACCGGAAAGCCAGAAGGCGCCCAGAGCAACGCCGTGTTCGCGCAGCTGCCGCAGCTCTTCGTCAAATTGAGGGATGTGTTCGTCTCGCCAATCGTAGGCCAGCGCACCAATGCCCAATCGCTGCAGCATCTCGGCACGCTGCTGTGGATTGCGCTCCATCGCGTCAAATGGCACAATGCACCAAGCAAGCAAATTGTCCCTCTTAAAGAGCGTCATCGGCGTATCTCCACGAGTAAACTGGCCAGCACTGGTTAGCGCTGTTCGTCCGGCGCGTCGGGCATGCCGTGGTGACTCCCGCCAGCATTCTTAGCTAGGTTGCCGCCATCGAGCGGAATAAGAGCACCGGTTATCCAGGCCGACGCGTCGGAGGCCAGAAAAATAGACACGCCCTTAATGTCGTCGGACTGTCCCAGGCGGCCGATTGGAATACCGCGCAAATAGGTGGCACCTAATTTCGGATCGGCGGCAATGCGCGCCTCCAGGCCGGCATTCATGATCTGCGCACAAACAATGCCGTTGACGCGCACGCCGCGTCCGCTCCACTCGGTGCTCAACTCGCGCGTCATCTGCGCCGCGCCGGCCATGCCCATCGAGTAGGGCAAATGGTTGCGTCCCAGCGCCGTCATACCGGCGATCGAAATCAGGTTGATGATGCTGCCCCTGCCCGTTTCCACCATGCGCCGCGCCGCTTCTTGACAGGCGACAAGGCGACCGACGATCAAGTTTTTCATAGTGAATTCGACGTCGACCTCGCCCACCGTCAGCGGATCGCCGCCGCGCGCATTGCCGGCGACGTTACCGAGGATATCGATGCGACCATAAGCGCTGTCGACCTGCTCAAATAGGGCGCGGATCTGCTCGGGCTCTGACATATCGCATTCGACCGGCAGCGCGCGAACGCCCAGGTCCTGCAGCCCGTCGGCCGCCTGCTCTACGCCCTGGCGGTTGATATCGGCCAGCACTACATCGGCCCCGACTTCGGCTAGCGCGGTCGCCATGGCCTTGCCCAAACCGCTGGCCGCACCGGATACGACGGCAA
>JAYOKQ010000094.1:0-15916 GCA_038119905.1 Gemmatimonadota bacterium
CCCATGCCGTACAAGGGCGGAGGCGTATGGCTACTGGACTGGTACGGTGCAATCGACTGGCCCCTTGGAACGGTGGAACTACCCTTTTATACTGAAGACGATAGGGGCATAACGCGCCCCCTACTGCGAGAAAAAATACGGGTCGATCCCGGCGGCAATATAGCGGTGTTGAATGGTCAGCATACAGGGAGATGGACCATGCAGTCTACGCAGCGCGTGCAGTGGCATTTATCTGCAGAGTACGAGGGACGCCAAGACGTTTTATCGACGGCCGTCTCACCCGATTCGTCAAATTCGCTAGGGTCTTTCTGGACACTTGATTGGTTGCCAGCATATCCACTCGACGCGGATGGGTTTGCCGGATTGGCATTTGAGTTCCACTCGGGCTCATTCACCGGTGAAAAACAGCCGTTAGTCGTCCTGTCTGTAAACGATAAGACCCTTTCATTTACGGAAAAAATAGATTGGCAAAATCGCCGCTGGCAGCAGGTGTTTATTCCGCGACAAGAATTGGAAGAGGACGCGGCTGTTCGGCGGATACGATTCTGGGGGCGCGGCCACGGAACGTTCCATTTGCGCGCTATGGAATGGGTGCAGACACCGTCACCAACGGTGGTCGAGGAGGCCGTTACAGCTGATTCGTCCTATGGAAACATAACGGCGTGGCCCAATCCCTTTAACGGACAGATTGCCATTCAATATCGAACAGCAGTGGCCAGTCCAGTAACCGTGTCGGTCTATAACGCGATGGGACAGCGCGTCTCTCGTCTAGTAGACGAATGGATGGAACCCGGGCTTCACCGCATAAATTGGGATGGTAGCACAGATGCCGGTCATGCGCTAGCAACGGGTATGTACTTTATTAAGCTTACCCATGGAAACGTACTGCAGCGTGAACACATCGAGAAAGTCATACTCATGCGGTAGCGAAAAAACAGAGTAGAGAGCACATAGGCATGATTATTCCTGCGTAGATAATTAGAAATTATGTATTGTGCTGTAGCAGCTTCCTCTCGGCCTCTACTGCAGCGGCCCACTGCGCCTCCTCGCGACTCAGCGGCCCGCCGTCTTCTGTATCGGCGGCGAAAAAGCGCAGCACGCGACGGTCTCCGCGCTCTTCGGCCTCGGCGATCAGCGCTCGCACGAGCGAACACTTGGTAAAGTCATCGCGATGCGGCAGCCCGGAGCGCACGACAAAAGAAGTCACCATATAGCGCCAAGCCGTTTCTGCCCGGTTAGCAGAGCCTGAGTGCAGCATATCGCAGTGAAAAAAGACGACATCACCGGCCTTGGCATCGACCTGAATCACCGCCTCTTTTTCCGTTCCTACTGGTTTCTCTCCCATAGCAGAACGGTGTGAACCGGGTACGGCTAGCAGCGGCCCGCCCGGCCCATTCATATCCTGCAAGTAACACAGCATATGCGCGGCCAGCGGCGGCGTAAACGGCTGGTTGCCGGCGACCAAATCATCCATATACCCCGCGTTGTTGCGCCACATATTGTGATGGTTATACCCATCGCGATGCCAGCCTGCCGTTTCATCAACCAGTTGCGCATGGGGTAGGACACCAGGCTTGCGTCCCGTGAATTCCGTTGGAGGCGTCCCGACCACATAAAAACCATCGCCCTGCACGTAAGGTCCCATAACGCGCTCCGCTAGGTCTAATAGACGCGGGCTGAGCAGAAAGGGTTTGATAAGCAGTTCGGCTACTTCCGGTGCAGCCGCCAGCAAACCGGGATAGCCAATCATCGCCGAGTCACCGGGACCGCCGATGCTAACGGTATGCCCGGCGCGCGCCCAATCTGCACCCGTGGCCGGCTTGCCGTCGAGTTCGTTGAGCGGGGACGCCATTTTCCTTTCCATGCGCTTGTCTAAGCGCGCTCGCAGCGTCTCGATCTCGTCTGGACTGAGTACATCGCGTAGCACGGTGAATCCACGCGTCTTATACTCTTCCACGTGGTCCGCCAGGACCGCCTCTTCAGCCGCGCTTGGCATCCTACTGCTACGTACGGGCAATAAGCCTTCTTCGTCTGCTTTATACTGCTCAACCATAAATCGGTCTCTCTTTTAGTTGATGCAAATAATGGGCGCACAACAGTTGATCAGTCGATCTATTAATAAGCAAGGCCGGTCGGATATAGCAACAGAATTCGCGCAGCTAAATACACAAATTTCCGCTTGTCACGCGCACATATATCAACGAAACTACTGTATTAAGCAACTGCTGGAAGAACTACAAAAAGAGAGATTGTACGCAGTGGATTTGGATGACAAACCTGGTCGTGACTCAGCGTTGCGAGCCCGGATTGCTGAGTTAGAAGCGCAGGTAAAAGACTACGAGCTCCAGCAACGCATACGAGAGGCAAAAGACCGCGTGCGAAAAACCGTCGGCGATATGACATCCGAAGACGATTGGCGGCACGTTGTAACGGATATTTATCAAGAGTTAAAAGACCTTATCGGCGTCGAGTGCCTTGGCATAAGCCTCTTCGATTCAGTAGACGCTGATTCATACAAACATTATGTCGTCATCTTTGGCAGCGAAGTCAAAGAATTTCATGAAGTCAAAATGACAGCCCCTGCCCTGCGCCAAGCCTTTGATAGCGGCATGCCGGTCTACCGCCGCAACAAGCGCGAAATAACCCGCATAGATGGCGCCGGCTTAGCCGAACAGGTGGGTTCTGTTCTCGAAGTACCCTTTGCAGGTGGTGCGATCGGAATGAGCGCTCGTCAAGAAAATGCATTTTCCGATAGCGATATCGATACCGCCACACAGTTTTGTTCTGTGATTGAGGAAGGGTATCGCCGCCTCGCAGATATACGCCAGATAAGGGAACAGGACGCGCAGCTATACAGGGCCCAACAAATGGACTCTGTCAGATTGATAGCAGCTGGTATAGCCCACAATTTCAACAATTTGCTGCAAGTCATCATGGGCAACATCTACATGGCCAAATTAGATGTCGCCTCCGAGCAACAACTCGCCCTGATTGAGGAAGCGGAGTCTGCCGGGCAACGCGCCTCTGAGATAGTGCGCCAACTGAGACTTTCCGTCCATCCCGACCTCCTAAACAAAGTCCACTCGATCAATCCTAGTGAAAACATACAAAACATCGTCGAATTGGCACGCAGCACCTTTGAGCAGACAATCGAAGTCGAGCTACATTTCGAAGGCGATATCCCACTGATTAACATGGATAGCAGCTTTTTTGAGCAGGTCGTACTCAACGTTCTACTCAATGCGCGTGATGCCGTCGCCCATGGCGCAGAACACAGCGGTCGCACTCCTCGCATTGGCATTCACGTGAGCGTAGGGCCAAGCGAACTACCGGATGCATCGGCAGCAGACTATCTGCGCGTCGAGATTATGGACAACGGATGTGGCATAGACGAAGCAACGCAGCAGCGCATGTACGAGCCCTTCTTTACGACCAAACCACCTAATGCGAGCACCGGTTTAGGACTATCTACCGTCCGGAGCATTTTAGATGATCAGGGCGGCCATATTCTGTGCAGCAGTACCTCTGAGGAGGGGACTTCCTTTGTTATCCATATTGCACTCGAACCGACCCGCCAGACCGGCCTAGACCAGCCTAAAACAACATCGATACTCGTTATCGAAAGCGAAGAAATCATGCGGAACTCAACGCGGTCAATCCTCGAATACAACGGCTATCAAACGCTCGTCGCTCGCGATGGCCATGAGGGAATCGAAGCCTTCCGCCAGCATCACCCCGACGTCGTGCTCTTAGACCTATCCGTGCCCGATATATCAGGAGAAAAAGCATTTACAGCTATCCGGCAGATAAACCCCAATGCCAACATTCTGATTTTTGGGGAAAATAAAAACGAGTCATATGTACGATCTCTCTATAGAGATGCGCCCACTGTACACAAACCGTATGTAGCCTCAGAATTGGTCGCCATCATTGAGCGCACGCTGCGTCTCATCCATTGAGAGACCCGACAGCATTAGCAGACAACGAACGCTTAGCCCAGTTTTTGAAGTTTAATGCTGTCAGAAAAGAGAGCGACAATCGTATTGGTCTCGGTGCGCATATACCACCAGTCGGGGCTGTTTGATGTTCTAATTAGCACCACCACACGGCATGGCCATCGAGGATTGGGTCAATCAAACAAGAATTTTGGCAAAACGGTCCCTCAGGGGCGTAAGACGGGCTACACGTGCAGATCTGACCTTTCTAACCTAAAGGAAAACCCGGAACGGCTATTACCCGCTCCGGGTTTTCCTATTCAGCTGGTGCCGAGGGCGGGACTTGAACCCGCACGACCGATACGGCCAACGGATTTTAAGTCCGTCGCGTCTACCAATTCCGCCACCCCGGCAACCAGATATAAAAATGGAGGCGGCGCCCGGAATCGAACCGGGGAATAAGGGCTTTGCAGGCCCCTGCCTTACCACTTGGCCACGCCGCCTCGCAAGTACAAATTCAGAAGCGAGGAATGAAAATAGGAAGCCGGCATATTCCTGTCAACCCAGGTACGGTCGGCACAGATGCCAATTTCTCATACGCACCACATGACTTATATTTAGCCGAAACTTAGCAGGAGGATTACGCGTCATGCAGCAGTACTTGGACTTGGTTCGCCACGTCCTAGACAACGGATACGAAAAAGGCGACCGCACCGGCGTCGGCACGCGCGCTACGTTTGGCTATCAGATGCGCTTTGATTTAGCCGCGGGCTTTCCCTGCTTGACGACGAAGGAAGTGCGCATCGGCTCCGTGATACGCGAGTTACAGTGGTTTCTCCGCGGAGACACCAACGTGCGCTGGCTACAAGAGAAAAATGTGACGATTTGGGACGAGTGGGCCGACGAAGCGGGCGAGTTGGGACCGGTTTACGGAAAACAGTGGCGCGCCTGGACGAGTCCCGATGGCCAAGTCGTCGACCAAATTCAGCGCGCCGTTGATCTGATCAAAAATGATCCCGACTCACGCCGCATTATCGTCAATGCATGGAACGTCGGCGAACTCGATCAGATGGCGCTGACGCCCTGTCACTGCATGTTTCAGTTCTTCGTAGCCAATAGTCGACTCTCCTGCCAGCTGTACCAGCGCTCTTGCGACGTCGGGCTGGGTGTCCCGTTCAATATCGCCAGCTACGCATTGCTGACCATGATGATGGCCCAGGTCTGCGATCTACAGCCCGGAGAATTCGTTTGGACCGGCGGAGATGTGCATGTTTATAGCAACCATATTGAAGCGCTACGCCTGCAGTTAACGCGCACACCGCGTCCCCTCCCGATCATGCAGATCAAGAATCGCGGGCAGGATATTTTCCACTTTCGCTACGACGACTTTACCCTGCTCAACTACGATCCACATCCAGCCATCAAAATGGAGATTGCCGTCTGAGCACGCACCCGACGGTTGCCATACAGGGCGAGCCTGGATCCAACAGCGCCCAGGCCGCTGCTACGCATTTCGGCCCCAATGTAGCGCTGTGCCCCTGTGCCCGTTTCGATGACCTGTTTGCCGCTGTGCGCGAGGGGCGCGCTGACTACGGGATGGCGCCGGTCGAAAACTCGTTAGCCGGCGGTATACACGCAGTATGGGACCTGTTGGCCGAGCAAAGCCCCCCCGTTGTAGGCGAATTATACTTCCACGTAAAACACTTTCTAATTGGCCATCCCGGCAGTCGCGTCGAACAGATTCGACAAGCGGCATCGCATATCCAGGCGCTAGCTCAGTGCGCTGCCTATCTGCAGAGCTTGGGTATTGAAACGGTGGAAGAATATGATACAGCCGGCGCTGTCGCACTCGTTAAAGCGCGCGGCAACGCACAAGAAGCAGCTATCGCACCGGCCGCAGCCGCTCAGCTCTACGACATGGAGATACTCGCGGAAAACATCCAGACGGATGCACGTAACTACACGCGTTTCCTCATCATATCCCACGGCCAGGAGGCGCTCCCCCCCGGAGACCAACCGCTCAAAACCACGCTCATTGCCGATCTGAGCGACTGCGCGAGTCAACTCGCTCCCATGCTGAATGCGTTGGGCGATTGCGAGTTGAGCAAGGTAGAAACGCGCAAACTACACGACAAACCCTGGGCGTATCGCTGCTATATAGAGTGTATGGGAACGGTAGAAAACGACGAGCTACAGCGCTTTAGTGCACACGCAGATCGGCTCTGCCAGTTAGCGCCCTATCCGACTTGCACGCAGCCGTAGAGCCTCTTAGTCATCCATTAGATTGCGCATCTGGGGCCCTTGCTGGTCGAGTGCCCATGCGCCCACTCGTCCATCGCCGTCCAGATCTGCACGCACCACAAACCAAAACGTCTCCAAACCAATCCGCACTTCCCAGTCGTATTCATCCATCCAGGGCCATTCTAACCCCTCGCTGGTATCGGTTGGATCAAAATAGCGACCGTGCGTTTCGAAATGAGCCTGTTCCAACAAATAGAGCTGCTCAAGCCCTGCCTCAAGAGCGATATAGCGCACCTGCTCGGGCGACAGCTTGGCATAGTGTAAGCCTCCCAACACACCGAGCGCGATCACCATAGCCCCTATTTCCAGCCAATGGACAATCCGACCTGAGGCCATTCAACGAAACTCCAATTCGATTGGTTCCAGCGATTCCCCAACCGCAATGTCGATCGGTTCGGGATGATGCACTATGCGCTCGGGACGCACAAAGGGCATTAACGCTCCTCTATTCCAGGTCCCGTTGCCGTCTGTATCTTCAAAGGCCCACAGCCGATAGGTTCCCGTTGGCAGGCTGGCGAAGGAGAAGTAGCCCTGCTCATCGCAGCGCGTGGAAAAGCGGCGTCCCACCTCCTCAGACCACAGGCGCACCTGACCGACTCCCACCAGACCAACGGCGCGCCCACGCAAAATACCCTGTGCCTCCGACACTTCAAATGCGATGTGTATCAGACTATCTACGACGGCGAGACCAGCTCGATCCGTCCAATCGGCGCCGCGCAGAGCAACGTGCCACATGCCGACTTCCCACGGCATCTCAGGAGTGAATTCGGCTAGCGTTGGAGTAGCCCATCGCCAGCGCCCACGCGGAGTCTGTAACGAGTCGCCCACAGCCCACAGAGCACGACTAAAATCCGCGCTCACCTCTTCGCTAAACGCCACACGCAGCGGCTCGTCGGGCGCAATGTTTTCCGCTTCAAGGCCCTTCCAATGCGGTGGTTTAACGTCACGTCGACTGCTACCGCGCAGCGGCTCTGACCATTCTATGATCTGTCCTCGCAGCGCGATGCGTTCGATATCGTAACCACGACCGGCCTCCTGTTCGCCCGTTGCCACGTATATTTTGCGCGCATCGTCAGCCGAACGCAGCGATTCGATCGGCAGACCGGCGATATTTAGTTCCAAGGAATCGCTATCGATAGGATGAGAAAATAAAAAAAGGAGGGACCGCGCATTCAGCGCCTGAACCCGTTCGAGCTTCACTTCTGCGGTCTCCCGCTGCACAAGTGCGAGATCTTCAGCAACTGCGAGCGTATCGCCTACCGTCACATCGCGTGCGGGCAATCCAACCCATTCCCTATCGGCTGGATATCCATCCTTATCGGCATCTATAAACGACAGCAGCCGATAGTTTCCTGGTGCCAGTCGCAAAAACTCATACTGTCCATCGACGCCGCTCTGCGTCTGGTAGGCCGGTTTTACGCTGCCAAGCGCACCGTCAAAGTTGGCCAGATCGTAGGCCCAAACGTGCGCGCTACGCGCTGGCGCGTGCTCTTGATATACCCGACCGCGCACCGCAGCCTGGTCCAAGCGCGCACCCGTGGCAAAAGCCAGCGAAAAAGA
The DNA here is from genome assembly GCA_038119905.1 of Gemmatimonadota bacterium. GTDB lineage: Bacteria > Latescibacterota > UBA2968 > UBA8231 > UBA8231. The sequence goes on from JAYOKQ010000094.1 coordinate 7,797, forward strand.
CTGTTCCAGCGCATTCCCGCGCAGGTCGCGCGCTCCCGTACCCACCGTGACGACATAGGTGCGTTCCGCGCGTAGATCCAATTCGATGCGCAGCGTGCGCCCATGCCAGCTAAAACCGCGTGGGTCACCGGGAGAGACAAAGATGGCTTCTTCTGTGCGACGGCGGTCCATCGCTTCACTAAACACGATTTCAACCACGCTCTCCAGAGTAATATTTAGCCCATCTGCAAGGGGATGATGTGAGAGAATCTGAGGGGCTGTTTTATCTACGGGTCCTCCTTGAGGAGGACCGACCTTAGCACAGGCGCAGCATAGCCATACGAACAGGCAGTAGCGGAATTGCATCAGAGAACGTAACGGCTCAGGTCTTCTCCTTCGAGATAGTCCCCGAGCTTGTCGCGCACGTAACGGGCGTTTATGTGAACTCTCTTTTTTCGAACGGAGGGCGCGTCAAAAAGCACGTCCTCAAGCAGAGCCGATACAACAGAACGCAGGCGACGCGCACCAATATTCTCGCTTTGCATATTAGCCTCGTATGCAAAGCGAGCAATCTCGGCAATCGCGTCGGGTGCCAGACGTAACGACACCCCGTCTGCGGCCAACAGGGCGACGTACTGGCCAACGAGTGCACCGCGCGGTTCCGTTAGGATCCGACGTAAGTTGTCCTGATCGAGCGCATCCAATTCTACGCGAATGGGAAAGCGCCCCTGAAGTTCGGGCGCTAGTTCCGACGGACGCACAGAGTGAAAAGCACCAGCGGCAATAAACAGCACGTGGTCCGTATGTACCGTTCCATAGCGCGTCGAAACCGCCGCACCCTCTACGATGGGGAGCAGGTCGCGCTGCACGCCTTCGCGCGAGACCTCTGCGCCACCGCGGCCCGTATCGCCGCTGGCGATCTTATCAATTTCATCGATAAATACAATGCCCATTGTTTCGGCGCGCGCAACCGCCTCCGCTACAACTTCAGCCATATCGATAAGCTCGTCGATTTCCTCGACCATAAGCTGGCGACGCGCCTCGCGGACGGTCACACTGCGGTGGCGACTGTCCTGACCAACCATTCCGGAAATAGCTTCCTGTAAGCTGCGGCCCATCTCCTCGCTCGCCATGGGGCCGAATACCTCGACGACGGGCGCGCGATCCCGCACCTCGATTTCAACCGCACGATCATCGAGCTCACCTCGACGCAGCTGCTGGCGTGTCAGGCGACGCGACTGGCCGTCCAGCGAGAGCAAATCCAACAAGCGGTTCTCAACGCGCCGCGTCGCTTCTCTCTCAACTTCGACGGCGCGCTCCTGGCGAACCATATGCACGCTCTGCTCGACTAAATCGCGGACGATCCCTTCTACGTCGCGTCCCACGTAACCCACTTCAGTAAATTTTGAGGCCTCGACTTTGACGAACGGGGCCGCACACAAATCGGCCAAGCGACGCGCAATTTCCGTTTTGCCCACGCCGGTCGGACCGACCATAAGGATATTGTTGGGAACAATCTCGCGACGCGCGGATTCTTCGACCCGAATCCGGCGCCAGCGATTGCGCAGCGCGATGGCCACCGCCCGCTTGGCCTCCTGCTGACCGATGATATAGCGATCCAATTCGGCAACAATTTGTCGCGGCGTTAGATCGCGCATTACAGCTCCACCATGCTTATTTCGTCATTGGTATATATACATATTTCAGCGGCGATTTCCAGCGAACGCTGGACAATTTGCCGCGCACTTAGCCGCGAACCATCGACATAGGCGCGCGCAGCAGCCAGTGCAAAGGGAGCGCCCGAACCAACGGCCAGAATATCGTCGTCCGGGGTCAATAAATCGCCTTCGCCTGAGATAAAGAGTGAGCGCGATGCATCCATCACAATGATCATAGCTTCCAGGCGGCGCAGATAGCGATCCGTGCGCCAATCACGCGATAGCTCGTGGGCAGCCCGTTCCAGGTTGCCGTTGAATTGTTCCAGATGACCTTCTAGTTGATCGAGCAGCGCCAGCGCATCGGCCGTGGCACCGGAAAAACCGACGAGCACTGAATCACTGTAGAGCTTGCGCACTTTGCAGGTGCGATGCTTGAGCGCGATATCACCCATGGTCACCTGTCCATCGCTGCCCATTACCACTTTATTGCCTAGGCGCAGCCCCAACACCGTCGTTGCATGGCGCTTCATAGATCGTCCCGTTATTCGTTGCGCGGATGTGCCTGCGCATAAATACGCTGCAGGCGTTCAAGAGTCGGTTCGGCATAGGCCTGCGTAGACACCACCGTCGCATGTCCCAGCATCTCCTTTACCGAGGCAAGATCTGCGCCAGCATGCAGTAAGTGCGCGGCAAAGCTGTGACGCAGCAGGTGCGGACTGAGCGATTGTCCGTCTTCCATAACGCGATGCAGATAGCGGTGCACCAGACGCTGCACGGATCGGCGACTAAGTCGCCTACCGCGTCCATTGAGAAAAAGCGCACCGGCTTCAACCTGCGTAATATCTATCTCGATCAGCACATCTGCCCGGCGCTGTATATAAGCTTTGAGCGCATTGAGGGCCAAGCTGCCAATGGGCGCCGTGCGCTCTTTGCGACCTTTGCGCCCCAGATGCAGCAGCCCCTCCTCTAGATCGAGCGCACTCAAATTCAACGCTACGAGTTCACCTAGACGGACACCACCGCCGTAAAACACCTCGAGAATGGCTCGATCGCGTGCACCGCTAAACGTACCCGTATCCGGCAGTTCGATAGCTTCTTCGATTTTGTCTAGGGGCAACTGAGGGCGGGGGCGTACCTCAACCTCAGGCGTGGCAATTCCGTGCGCGGGACTAGCGGTCAGCACACCTTCGCGACAGAGAAAGCGAAAAAACGAACGCAGCGCTGTCAGCTTGCGCGCCACGGTGCTGTTTTTCATACCGCGCAGCTGTAGATCTTCGACGAACTCGCGCACGATGGCTCGATCAATTTGCTTAATGGGAAGTGCAGAGTCGGCGATGCGCGGATAGAGGAAGCGGGCAAACTGCTGGAGATCGCAGCGGTACGAATCGAGCGTATACTGGGCGTAGTTGCGCTCAATGCGCAGGTGTTCGAGGAAATGACGGATGCCATCCTCGACACCTGAATCCCTGTGCAGGGCAGCTGACATTGAAATATTAGAGGCTATCGGCGCGGGCAGTTCAAGCGGCTTGAGCGCTTTCGCCCTCTTCGCGCTGCGTGCCGCAGACCTTGCAATTCAGCGTAGATGCGCCGCCGCGACTGGTCTTTTCGTAGAGCAGTCCAGCGCCACAGTGCTCGCATGCCTGCGCCACCGGTTTTTCCCAACTGGCAAATTTGCAGGAGGGATATTGGTCGCAGCCGTAAAAGACCTTGCCCTTGCGCGACTGCTTCTCAACGAGCTGACCGCCGCAGTCGTCTTCCGGACAGGGAATGCCCAAATAGAAGGGCTTTACATTGCGACAGTCGGGATAGGAGCTGCAGGCGAGAAAACGGCCATAGCGCCCCGTCTTAACGACCATCGGCGATTGGCACTGATCACACACTTCGTTCGTTTCAACCTGCTCCTGCTCTTCTAATGGCTTGGTATTTTTACACTCCGGATAGCCCGGGCAGGCGAGAAAGCGGCCGTTGCGACCCCATTTAATGACCATCATCCGACCGCACTCTTCGCACTCGATATCGGATTCTTCCTGTAGGGACTGCTTAAGCTCTTTGCGGCGTTCGTTCGCCTCTTTTAAATCGTCTTTCCAAGACGCATAAAATTGACGCACCGTATCGACCCAGTTATCCTGTCCTTCTTCGATCCGGTCGAGCTTGTCTTCCATATCAGCGGTGAAACTCACGTTGAATATGTGCGGAAACGTCTCCACGAGCAGTTTGTTGACCGTATGACCGCGCTCGGTGGCCAGAAAGTAGCGATTGTCCACTTTTTCTACGTATTCGCGGTCCTGAATCGTGGTGATAATCTGCGCATACGTCGAGGGACGCCCAATACCCTGTGCCTCTAGCTCTTTGACAAGGGAGGCTTCCGTATAGCGGGGCGGCGGCTTGGTAAAGTGCTGTTCGGGCAGCAAATCGTTGAGCGCGAGCACCTGCTCCGCAGCGATATCGTCGGGCACCGATCCAACGCCGTCGTCGTCATCTTCGTCCTTACTCTCGCTGTAGAGCACGGTGAATCCATCGAATTTGACGATATTGCCCGTGGCGCGTAGCACATAGGGGCCAGCGTCAATATTGACGGTGGTTATGCTGAGGATCTGGGGTTTCATCTGCGAAGCGACGAACCGCTTCCAAATGAGTTCGTAAACTCGCGATTGATCCTGTGACAGCAGGTGCTTAATCTTGTCGGGATGGAGCGCCACAGAAGTAGGTCGAATCGCTTCGTGTGCGTCTTGAGCGCTGCTCTTGGTCTTGTAGGCGTTGGGTTCTTCGGGAACGTAATCTGCCCCGTGCAGTTGACCGATCTGCTCCCGAACTTCGGCGATAGCATCATCGGACACGCGCACAGAATCAGTGCGCATATAAGTGATCAGACCACGCGTTTCCCCTTCGACTTCTATGCCCTCGTACAACTGCTGGGCAACGGCCATAGTCCGCTTCACAGAAAAGCGCAGACGGCGAGCGCATTCCTGCTGCAGGGTGCTCGTCGTAAAGGGAGGCGATGGGCGGCGCGACTGGTCGCGTTTTTTAACTTCGCCAACGACAAACTGCTGTTCGCGCAGTTCGGAAACGATTTTTTCCGCCTCTTCGCCGCTGCTAATTTCCGGCTTCTCACCCTCTTTCAGATGCAACTTGGCCTTAAACGGCGTCGTTCCCTCCCGGCCAAGGAGCGCTTCAATCGACCAGTACTCCTGTGGCTCAAAAGCGAGAATTTCGTTGTCGCGCTCGCAGATGATGCGCAGAGCAACCGACTGCACGCGGCCTGCGGACAGACCGGAGTGAATCACCTTCCACAGCAGAGGGCTAATCTCATATCCGACAAGTCGATCAAGCACGCGCCGCGCCTGCTGCGCATCGATTTTCTCTAAATCGAGTTGACCAGACATCTGCAGCGACTCGCGCACGGCCTTGGGCGTAATCTCGTTGAACAAGATGCGCTTTATTTCAGCATCCTTGCGCGCGATGGAATGAGCCACGTGCCAGGCGATGGCCTCGCCCTCGCGATCTGGGTCCGTCGCTAGATAAATTGCATCGGCGTTCTGTGCGGCTTTGCGCAGTTCCGTGAGGACTTTGCCCTTTCCACGGATCGTCACATAACGCGGCTTGAAGTTATTTTCTACGTCAATGCCCAATTCTTTGGGCGGCAAATCGCGCACGTGCCCCATGCACGACTTTACCACGAAATCACTGCCCAGTATCTTGTTGATCGTCTTGGCCTTAGCCGGCGATTCGACGACCACCAGTGACTTACCCATGCAATCTCCCGAAAACCATTTTCTGTAGGTCTAATATATTATAGTGTTTATAGAGATAATTTTATCAATATATGCACGATAGCGGACAATCGCAACCACACTTGACAAAGCCCCATCCGCTCCCTTTTGTTGATGATCTAACTAGGCGATGAGAGGAAATTTACTTGATTCACAGAAAAAATACGGCGCAGATTGAGTACATTCGAATCTGTGGCCAGATCGTCTACGACGTCCAACAAAAGCTCAGCGCGCTCGTTGCTCCGGGCATCAGCACCAAGCAATTGGACTCCGTTGCGGAAGCTGCCATTATAGCGGCAGGTGCGCGCCCAGCGTTCAAAGGCTACCACGGCTTTCCAGCCAGCATCTGCGCATCGGTAAACGCTTCTATCGTCCACGGTTTCCCCACGGAAAGTCCTCTTGAGGAAGGCGACATCGTCAGCATAGACGTAGGCGTCGAACTCGACGGTTACTTTGGCGACGGTGCGTTTACAGTCGGCGTCGGCGCGATTAGCGAAGAGGCGGCTCATCTCATAGCGGTGACGCGCCGCTGCCTCGAGTTGGGTATTGAGAGCATGCGCGTGGACGGACGCCTCGGCGATATATCCCACGCGATACAAACCCATGCCGAAGCGGCAGGCTACTCCATCGTACGCGAATACGGCGGGCACGGTATAGGCCGCGACCTGCACGAATCACCGCACATCAATAACTACGGCCACGCCGGCAAAGGACCGCGACTCAAATCCGGCCACGTATTTTGCATTGAACCCATCGTCAGCATGGGCAGTCCCGAAATCGAACACGCCGACGATGGCTGGACAGTACACACGCGCGACCGCTCGCTCACGGCACACTGCGAACATACAGTCGCTCTAACCGAGGACGGACCGATTATTCTCACCCTACCCTCCGCCGCAACCGCATGAAGGTCACCTTCCTAGGCACCGGCACCTCAGTAGGCGTTCCACGCGTTGGCTGCACCTGTCCGGTCTGCGCATCCCAGGACAGCAAGAACAAGCGTCTGCGCTGCGCGCTGCACATCCAGCACAGCGATCACTCCATCCTCGTCGACACCGGTCCCGACCTGCGCACCCAAGCGCTTACCTATGGAGTTAATCGAGTCGACGCAGTGCTCTTTACGCACGGCCACGCCGATCACCTGTACGGCCTAGACGACGTACGCTGCTACTGCTTTGACCGCGACGAGCCACTCCCCTGCTATGCCGATGAGCGCACCATGGATCGCATTCACCACGTTTTCGATTACGCATTTGACGCCCACGCACCCAGTGCAACGCCCCAAATAGAGCTACGAGAAATAGAGGGAGATTTTGAACTATTCGACCTGTTGGTTGAACCGATTTACGTCTACCACGGCCGACTCCCCGTCCTGGCGTTTCGCATCGGCTCATTTGCCTATGTAACCGACACCAATCGCATCCCTGACGAGAGTATGGATCGCCTGCAAGACCTCGACATTCTCGTGCTTGATGCCCTGCGCCACAAAGCGCATCCGACGCATTTCAATCTAGCGCAGGCACTCGATATCGTCGAACGGCTGAAGCCCCGAAAAGCCTATCTGACGCACATAGCCCACGACCTCGAACACCACGCGACCAATGCGAGTCTACCGGCCGGGGTCGAACTCGCCTACGATGGGCTCGTATTAGAGGTCACCCCGTAGTCCACGAACCGACCTCGTCGCCATACAACAACAAAAGGGGGGTCGCTGCACGCAGCAGCGCCCCCCCTTTTGTTTAACCTGTTTTTAGCTTAGCACTTTGACCAACCGCAGTGCTTGCACATCAAACAGCTATTTTCATGTGCCACCGTTGACCCGCATTCGGGACACGTTGTCATGGTCTTGGCACCGTTGCCGCTGTCTTGGACCGGCGGCTGCAGGCTGACTGCGGCCGGCTCTTCGACTGGGGCCAGGCGATCAACGCCGCCGAGGCTAGCGCGACGCTGCACGTGGCGTTCAATCGCCTTACCGATCGCATCGGGCGTCGACAGCACGAGCTCTCCATTTTCCCAAACCGGATTCGGACCCGAGATACCTTTCAATTCGCTGATGACTTCCTGCGGATCCACGCCTGAGCGCAGCGCCAAAGAGATCAAGCGGCTGATGGCTTCGGACTGAGCAGCGGCGTTGCCGCCCGCCTTGCCGATTGTGCTGAAGACCTCGCATATACCGAATTCATCCTCGTTGATCGTCACGTAAATGCGACCTTCTCCCGTGTTGATGCGTTCGGTAATTCCCTGCGTAACAGCGGGGCGACGGCGGCGGTGATGAAAGCCGTCCACTCCAACCGGTGCCGCTTCGGCTGCCGCCTCCGACTTCTTCTCCTGGCTTTCGGTCTGCAAAATGCCCTCGCGGCTGCCCTCGCGGTAGACCGTAACGCCCTTCAGACCTTCTTTGTAGGCCGTGATATAAATATCCGCGACCGTTTCCACGTCAATATCTTCGGGCAGGTTGATCGTTGAGGAGATACTACTATCGGTGTATTTCTGGATAACGCCTTGCATGCGCACGCGAAAGTAGGGATCGATCTGATGCGCTGTGCGGACGTATTCGGGCAGGTTTTCGTCGTCGCCGAAGACCTGCTTTACCAGCGGATGATACACTTTATACTCGCGGAAGGTCTCACCGTCGTGCTGCTTAAACCGACGCTTATATCTGGTGCAGAAGATAGGCTCAATTCCAGACGAAGTCTGTGCAACGATGGAGCCG
>JAYOKQ010000095.1:0-15839 GCA_038119905.1 Gemmatimonadota bacterium
ACTGGCCGATGGCCAGCTGGACGCCGTGCGCCTCGGCTGCGTCGACCATAGACTGCGCCTCTGGCTCGTTGAGTGCCATCGGCTTTTCTACCAAAATGTGCTTGCCGGCTCGGGCAGCGCGTATCGCAAAGGGGGCGTGCAGGTCGTGAGGTAGGCAGAGTACGACGACATCTATGTCGGGATGACTGAGCACTTCCTCGTAGCTTATGTTGGCGTGAGGCACATTAAATTGAGCGCCCAATCGCTCGGCGCGCGTGGGATCCGAGTCAACGGTGGCCAGTAGCTGGGTCTGAGACAGGTCGGCAATGGCCTTGCAGTGGGCCTCGGCAATCTGTCCGCATCCGACCATTGCCATGCGTATGCTCATTGCGTTCCCTCCTCGAGATGGATATAGCGAAAGGTGATATTGATGCGCGGGCCGTTGGGACGCCGCGTTTTGGGCACTTGGTGCTTCCAGCCGTGCTGTGTAGCTCCGCCCATAATAAGCAGATCTCCGTCGCCGAGCTGGTACTCGTATGTGGGCAGATCGCTTCGCATCTTGTGGCGCAGAATAAACCGCCGCGCCGAGCCCAGGCTGAGTGAGGCAATACAAGGATTGCGGCCGAGCTCGGGCTCGTCGTCGCTGTGCCAGCCCATGCCGTCCTGCCCGTCGCGATAGTAGTTGAGCAGGGCGCAGTTAAAGGGGGTGTTAGCCGCTGCGCTGACGCGCTGTCGCAAGTCTGTCAGAAGCGGTGTCCAGGCGCGCGGGTTCAGCTGCAGGTTAGAGTAGGTATAGATCGCCCCCGGATCGCCGTGCCACGAAGAGAGGCGCGGGGCTGGATGCGACCGGCCGAACAGCCGCACGACGTGCTGTTCCCAGGGGATTTCGTCGCGCAGTTGGATAAAAATACGCTGGCTCTCATCACCGGATAAAAAGTCACCGATGTACGCTACAACTGCATCTTCTCCTAGCGTGTTCACGTCATGGAATGTAGACGGACTCAATAGAAATCTCCCAGCGCTTCGGAGGCGGCGCGCTGTGCGGCTTGGCGCTGTGCCGCCTCTTGGCTGCGCAGCTGAGTATAGGTGCCTTCTACAAGGCGATCTTCTTTGTCTGTCCCAGCAAATACGACGATGGCGCTGTCGCTTAGCAGCCCCTGATCTACTACGTTGATGCGATGGCACGCACTTTGGCAGAGGCCGCAGCCGACGCAGCGATCGGCCCGAACGACGGGGGCGGCAAAGCCGGTGCCTTCGATCGGTAAACCCTCGGCATCGAGCTGTGGATGCACGCGTTCGAATTCGATGGCGTGGTAGCCAGCCGTTGCGCATTCGTCTACGCAGAGCTGGCAGGCTGCCTGTCCGACTAGGGGCAGGCAGTGCGATTCCACCTGAGCCAACCCAATGCGAGCGACGCGCTTTTCTTCCAGCGGTAGAGCGCGTATGGCGCCGGTGGGGCAGACTTGGCCGCAGTTGTTGCAGCTCGGGTCGCAGCCGGACCAGTTGGCCACGACCTGAGGCGTCCACAGGGCGTCGAGACCGCCTTCAAAGGCCATCGGCTGCAGGACGGAGTTGGGACAGGCCTTGAAACACGCGCCGCAGCGAATACACAGATCGAGAAACGCGTCCTCGGGTACGCTCATAGGAGGGCGAATGGGAGGGCTTGCCTCTGCGCGCGCACCTATGCCAACTGCGGCTGCTAGGCCGGTAAAAGCCGCGGCAAGAAAGCCGCGGCGCGATAGCGGTGCTTCGGGGGGATTGGTTTCGTTTTTGAGATTGGTCTGGTCCCAGCGCTCGACGAATTTGATGGCCTTGGTCGGACAGGTTCCCGCACAGGTCTGACACAGCGTGCAGTCGAGCGTACGCGTGGTAAAATCTTCTTTGATGGCGTCAAAGGGACAGGCGTCGACGCACTTGCCACAGTCGATACACGACGATTCGACTTTGCGTTCGCTAAGGCGACCGAAGAGGTTGCCCAGCGAGAATAGGGCACCCGTTGGACAGACGTAGCGACACCAGAAGCGCGGACGCAGCAGGCCCAGTGTCAGCACGCCGAAAAAGAGGGCAATGGAAATCACATGGCCAATATTGAGCGGTGGGACCTGGTGCCAGCCTTGGATAGAGCCCAGCTGCAACGGTGCCAAGGTAAAGGTGAAGCCGCGCGTAAGGACGGGAATGGCCGCACCGTATCCGGCGAGCAGCACGCCGCCGAATGCCGCGATTAGCACGGCGAAAAGCAGGTAGTACTTGAGGTGAACCCATCCCTTGCGTTCGCGAATCCGGAATCGTTCGAGGCGCTTGCCAATGGCCCAGTCAAACAGGTCGATTAGCGTGCCCAAGGGACAGATATAGCCGCAAAACCCGCGCGGGATAAGGGTGCATAGAGCCAAGATGGCCGCCGCCCATCCCAGTGACCAAACCCACTCTCTGGCGGCGATGCTGGTGGATAGGCCAACGAGGGGATCGAGTGCGAGCAAGCTCTCGGCCTCAATCCATTCCTTGGCGAGGAAATCGTCGGCGTAGTGGGATGGCCACGCGCTGGGCGCTGGGGCGGGGGTGGCGGTATAGGGCCAGCAGGTATAAAAAAACAGCACGCAAAACACGAGGGCACTTGTCGTTTGTACGGCGCGCCTGAGGGGTGCATGCTGCCAGGACGGACCCAATGCCCGGAGGGCGCGGCGGAGGAGGCCGGGTGTGTGCCCGGAGGAAAAGAGGGCCGCGGGCAGGCGCGCCCTGAGCCAGCGGTAGGGAGGGGCTCGGCGCAGGCCTACGCGTCGAGCGGCATGGAGATCTTCTAAAAAGTGGTTTAGACGCACGGACGGTGCCCTAAGGAGTGCCTTGTACTAGGGCTCTGCCGACGGCCGTCTTAATCGCTTCGGCGGTAACGGTGGCGCCCGTTGTGGCATCGACGTTCCTGAAGTCCTGCGCGCGGACGATCTTGGCCGGCATATCGGTGAGCGAGGCGTAAAACTGTTTTTCGGTATGCGCTACAATTTCGACGGTTGTGATGCGGCCCTGCGCTACCGTAGCGCGAACGACGAGTGCCCCGTTGTAGGCAGGCGCTTCGGCGCGGTAGGTGCCGTCTCTGACGGCGGCCAGGTCGAAGGTCTCATATAGATGGATGTCTTCGATGGCCGCGCGCGCGTGCGCCTGATTGTGCTGAAGTATGAGGTTGTTGTCCGACTTGGACTTGACCGCGAGGACGCGTTCATAGTAAGCGATGGCCTCTTCGTAGCGGGCGAATTTTCTGCACGCATCACCGGCGGCGCGTTCGGCAGCGCCCCAATCGCGGTAGTGGGCCGACGCTGTGGCCAGTTGGAGTGCCTTATCTAGCTGGCCCATATCGGCCCACAGCTTGATAGCCGCACCGTAGCGGGAGCGGTCCTGGCGAATCCAGGACAAAATGCCGGCAGCCATCTGCTCGTTGCCCAACTGCCAGTAGCTGTGGGCTAGCGCGACGTCTCTGGCTCCGAGTTTGCGCTTCCAATAGGCGGCCCGGGCCCAATCCTGTAGCAGATCGTGGTAGCAATGAGCCAGCTGCTGTTGGCTCCGCCGTACTACCTGTGGACTGTCCTCGTTCCGTTTGAGGACGTAGTGCATGAACTTGGTGCCCTGCTTAAAGCGGTGTGCGTTCTCGTTGATAATGCTCCACATGTACTGCCCCACGTTGCGTCGCGCATCCCACTCTTTGGTGGGCGGAGGATGGGGAAAGCTTAGGTCGAGCGTTTCGGGATATTCTAGCGGCACGTCATCCCACCAGTCGGGCTTGCTGGTTCCGGCTTGCTCAATAAGGGCGATCACTTCGTCCTCTGTGCGCTCTATGCGCTGGACGGATTCGGCTGCAGCTGGCAGAGCGTATAGCAAGGCGATGCCCAAGATCGCGCATATCCCCCGCGAGGGGAGATGGATGGCCGAGTGGGGCACGTTCATTCGATGGCAAATCCGAGCGCGTCAAAGTCTCGGCGCAGAGCCGCTTGCTGGTCGGCATCGAGCGGAACGTTGGGCGAGCGCGGTATCCCAACCGGCAGGCCGCGCATGCCCAGTTCGGCCTTGAGTGAACCGAGCACGCCGTAGCGCATCATGGTGGAGATGACGCGATTGGCCTGTGCCTGTAGTTCCATCGCGGGACGGATCTCTCCATTTTCAAAGTGTCGCCGCATGCGCAAAAAGATGTTGGGCATGATGTTGTAGGTCGAACCGATCGCCGCATCGGCACCGGCGACCATGCCGCCTAGGCAGATCTCGTCCGGTCCGGAAATAATGTTGAGTCGATCGCTTGCTAGATCGACTAGCCGCTGAAAAAAGTAGAAGTTGGAATCGGTGAACTTGAGTCCGTTAAAATTGGGCACGGCCTCCATTGCTTCCAGATACTGCTCGGCGGTGATGGTGGCATCGGCCGTCTGCGCGATCCAATACACGTAAAACGGTTTGTCGGTGGCCCCACCGATGGCCGCATAGTGCTGCACGGCGGCCTGCAGGTCGTTGGGCTGGTCTATGGGGGCGACCGAAGCGACGGCGTCGGCACCGGCTGCCGCCGCGTAGCGAGCGAGTTCAACGGCATTTTCCGTGCTCGTTGCGCCAACCTGAAAGATCAGCGGAACGGCTCCTGCCACAGCGGCTAGAGTCGCGTCCGTCATTTTCTTGCGTTCGTCAACTTGCATGGCGGCTCCTTCTCCCGTGCCGCCCGTTACAAAGAAGCCGTTGGCGCCCTGTTCCAAGAGATGTTCGACCAAGGGCGCGACGCGTTCGGGGGCCAGGGCCGAGCCGTCATCGGTAAAAGGGGTTGCCAGAGCGGGCCAAATGCCGCGCGCTATTTTATTAGCCATTTCGCTTGCTAAGCCTCCATTTATACGGGGGGGAAGTCGAGGGGTGACCGAGAGCCAACGTAGGGCGGACGCAGCAGGTCGCGCTGAAGGTCGTTCTGGGCCAATTCCATATAGGAATCGAGGTTTTCTGCCTTGGCCCACGTCGAATAACCGGGCGAGTATTTGTAGAGCAAGGAACGGCGGCGGCGGTCGCTTTTCCAGCGCACGGTGCCGTGCACTAGCGCCTCGGTAAAGATGAGCATATCGCCCGCTTTGAGCGACGGATTGAAAACCAAAGGCGAATCTAGCGGGGGCTTGTAGCTGTTGATGCTGGCCTTGTGGCTGCCCAGCACACCGACGAATCCACCGTCGCCGGGTTCGACGTCCTCCAGCGCATACATAACGACAATAAGTCCGTTCCACATGCGGTTGTAGGCCCACTGATACTGGTGCTCGCCTTGATCGGCGCGCAGCCCCCCATGCAGGTTTTCTCGGACCTCTGAATCGCTGGTCATCTGCAGTCCATACGTATGGTCTAAACGCATCCAGTCGCCGATGATCGTGCGCATGACGTCGAGCGTCTTGGGATGGGCCATGAGATGCATGAAGAGCGGATCGAGGTGGAGAAACTGAAAGCTGTGGGGGAATTCCCCGCTCTGGTCGGCGTCGATCAAGGCGTTCATGCGCTCGACGTCTTCGGGGGGAATCAAGTTGCGATAGACGATCAGTCCGTTGAGATCGAATTCATATATTTCGGCTTCGGTCATCATGGGCGTAGGCTGCTCCTGGTTGAGGGCTAGTCCGGTCTGTTGTGCATCGTTCGGAGTGCTTAATCTATGGCGTGTAACGGCATTGCTGCAAGTCTACCTAGGAGGTCAATATGACGCGTGCAGAGCGCTTAGCGCAGGCATTGGAAGAACGCCGGGCCGATGTGTTTATCAGTGCGAATAGGCCCAATCAACTCTATTTTCTCAACCATCCCGAACCAAGCTCCGTCATTTCGCGGCCCAACTGTCGCGCCATGGTCTTTGGTCGCGACGAGACCGTGGTATTTCCCGGCGTGTGGATTTCCAACGCCTGCCGCGATCTGCTCACTGAGTGCACCGTGATAGAGAATGTGCTGGGCGATCCTTCGCCAGAGGAACAGCTGTGTGCCTATTTGCAACAAGCTAAGTTCGGCAAGGTGATCGTCGATCAGCAGAGCTTGGCCGACGCGCTGGTTGGTCGCATCGGTGCGAGCGAGGTGTGCTGCGAGGATATTGGCACACAGCTGCGCCGCACCAAAGACGCGCGCGATCTGGAAGGCATGCGCGAGGCTGCGCGCATTGCCGATCTGGGTATGACGGCAGCTTTTGCTGCTATTCGTCCCGGTTTGAGCTGCCTCGACGTCATTGCCGAAGGCGAGTACGCCATGCTCAAAGCGGGTGCCGAAGACGCTCAGATGGCGCCGGCCGTCGGCGAGGGAACATTTTATTTAGATAGCGCGGAAAACCCGCGCCGAATCATTCGCGAAGGTGATATGATATTTATAGATATGGCGATCCACGTGCGCGGCTACTTGGGGGATATGACGCGTGCAGGGATTGTCGGCGAGGGCACGTCGGCTCAGCGCGAGCTGTTAGAAACGGTGCAGCGAGCGTATCGGACGGGCGCTGGGGCGATGCGCCCAGGAGCCGATGGACGTCAGATATACCGCCAGGTCGTCGAGTGCTTTGCCGAGCGGGACTGGGCGTCATATTACGTGCACCATCTCAGCCATGGTTTGGGGCTGGGCGGAGACGTACCGCGCATCGGTCGCGATGCGGCTGACGTGCTGCAGGTTGGCGACGCGCTTTCCTGTGAACCTGGTGCCTATATACCGGGAATCGGCGGCGCGCGCGTAGAAAATATGATATACGTCGGTGCTGAGGGGCCAGAAGAACTGACGAAGTGCCCGCTGGATTTGCCGATGGATCTATAGCGCGCCGTTCAGCGCTCGTCTATATAGCGCTGCAGTTGTTCGACTTCGGTGGCGGTAAAACCGCGCAGCGCCATGCGGTCGCTTATTGGATTGAGCAGGGGGGTAAAGTTGACCCAGCGTTGGCCTATGCGCAGGCCGAGGGGTTTTTTGAGATTGGACGCTTCGCTGCAAAATGTCCCCATGGCGCGTTCCGCGTAGGCGTTGAGGCGTACCGTGACAATGCGCTGGTCGTCGCGATCTGTCTGGCTCGTCTTAAAGGCGGCGATATTCCACTCCGTCAGCAGGGGTTCGGGCGCGATGACATAGGCGATGGAGTCTTGCGAAGCTGCAAAGTAGACGGTATCCCACCCTGCGTAGTGGGCGCCCTTGGCATCGGCGGCTAGCTGGGCCTCAAACAGGTTGACCGACAGCGAGGCTTTTTCCTGTTTCGTTCCACAGGAAGCGAATAATAACAGTGCGATGCAGTAATAGATGTTCATCGGGTCTACCCTAGCCGTTGCCTCCCCATGCGAGCGCTGCGGCTTCGCCCTGGGTGAGAGTGAGATTACTGGGCCCGTGTTCCTCAATGGCGCCCTCTTTCCATGTGCTTAATAAATCTACTAACTCTGCCAGTGAATCGCTCGTCAAGAGCTGTTGGCGGAGTTCCGAAGAGCGCGGCAGGTGTTTAAAGTAGAGCGCCAAGTGCTTGCGCGTTTCCATAACCCCAACCCGCTCTCCCTTATACTGGGCCATGTGTTCCAACTGCTGCAGCGCCAGCTCAATGCATTCGCTGAGTGGAGCGCCATCGCGCCCGGAGAAAATCCACGGATTGGCCATGGCGGCCCGGCCGATCATTACGGCATCGCAGTTGGTCTCGCGCTGCATGCCACGCGCGTCTTCCACCGTAAACACATCTCCGTTGCCGATGATGGGAATGCGCGCGTGCTCCTTGGCGCGTGCAATCCACTCCCAGGACGATTTACCTTTGTATTTCTGCACGACGGTGCGTCCGTGGATGGCGATCGCTTGAGCGCCGGCATCTTCGCAGCGCTGCACGACTTCGAGGATGTTGATATCGCTCTCGTCCCAGCCGATGCGCGTTTTCACGGTGACGGGCACGGATACGGCTTCCACGGTAGCGCGCACGGCGCGGTAGAGTCGGTCGAGATCGCGCAAATAGGCGGCTCCGCTGCCGCGGCGCACGATCTGGGGGACTGAGCAGCCAAAGTTGATGTCGACGATCTGGGCTCCGCGGCGTTCAAATTCGCGCGCGCCGCTGGCGATTAGCGCGATGTCGTTGCCGTAGATCTGCGCCGCTAGCAGCGACAGGCCCGTTTCTCGATATAGGTGTGCATCGGAAAAGTCGAGCTGAAGCTCGCTGCGGCGGGATGCGGTGCCGATGGTGCGACAGTTGATGAATTCGACGCCCACGATCCGTGCACCCAAGCGCGCACAGATCAGGCGGTAAACCCAGTTGCCCACGCCGGCCATCGGGGCGAGCGTCAGAATCGGCAGGTCGTCGCGCAGAGGAGTTATTGCATGTGAGCCGATGCGCATGGATGGGGTATTAACGAGGCTGTTGCAGTTGGGCCGCGAGCGCTTTTTCACGCTCGGCCTCGGCGATCATACCCTTGCGCTGATAGAATATGGAAAGGCTCGTATGGGCAAGGAAGTCGTCTGGGTTGTATTCGACGGCTAGCTGGGCACAGCGCAGGGCTTCGTCCAGGTCGCCAAGTTTTTCATGGCAGTGGGCCATGGCTTGGTACACATCGGCAAAGTGTGGATCGACTTGTATGGCCTGGCTGAAAGTCGCTAGGGCACCGGTGAAATCTTGCTGGGCAAATTGAGTCATACCGCTCTTGTAAAGCTCGATCTTATTTAGTTCCGACATGTGCTCATTCTCTTTTGTAGGGGATGCGTTATCCTCTTAAAAGAACGGGCGGTCCGGGCGGTAGTCAACCGATTTCTCTCGCTGGAACGGCACCGACTTCGGTGGTCTCTGCCGCGCTGTTGCTTATCTTAGGTGCTGTCAGCTCGATTCGTTCATCATGCTTTTACAGGAGATCGCTCATGCTGCTCAGATTCATTCTCTTTGCGCTGCTGCCTAGCGTATTGTGGGCTCAATCGGGGTTCGATATTGCATACGTAGAGAGCATTCGGCCGCTGCATTACGTAGCGCAGCGATCGCTGGGACCGCTGACAATAGATGGGAAACTGGACGAGCCGTCCTGGCAGCGTGCGGCATGGACGGAACTGTTTGTCGACATAGAAGGGGAACGCAAGGAAAAACCGACGTGGACGACGCGTGCGAAGATGCTGTGGGACGATCAGTACTTTTATATCGCGGCCGATCTGCAGGAGCCGGATGTGTGGGCTACGCTGACAGAGCGCGATGCGGTGATCTATCGCGATAACGACTTCGAAGTCTTTATCGATCCGGACGGTGATACTCACCTCTACTACGAGTTCGAAATCAATGCCCACGGCACGGAATGGGATTTACTCTTGCCCAAACCCTACCGGGATGGTGGCCCCTATATCAACGCCTGGCATATCGATGGGCTGCAGACGGCCGTGCACGTATGGGGCACGTTGAATGATCCGAGCGATCGGGACCAGGGCTGGTCGGTGGAAATGGCGTTCCCCTGGCGCGTTTTACAGCAGGCCAACAGCGGCCGTCGCGGTTCCATAGAGGGCCAGATTTGGCGCGTCAATTTCTCGCGGGTGCAGTGGGCACTCGAAGTTGTAGAAGGGGCTTATGTCAAAGTACAGGGACGCAGCGAAGACAATTGGGTCTGGTCGCCGCAGGGGTTGATCAATATGCACTTTCCAGAGAAGTGGGGCTACGTGCTATTTGATGGAGAAACCGTAGGGCATCCTGCAACGGCTTTTGTCGAGCCGGCTAATGCAGAAGCGCTGAACGTGCTGCGCAGCATCTATTACCGGCAGCGCCGCTTTCGCGCGGAGCGCGGCGTGTATGCCGATAGCGTCGACTCGCTGGGGATCGAAAATCCAGTCCTGCAGAACTTTCTCTGGCCGCCATCAATACAGGTAACGGATCACCTGTTTGAAGCAAGCTTGGAGGAGGTGACCGATGTCGATGGCGATGGGGCCATAAGTCGCTATGGCATTGCCAGCGATGGAAAGACCTGGAAGCGCTAGCGATTAGCCCGTCGGGCGGTGGTTCCGATAGAGATGGTACGCGCAGTCGGGACCGACCAACCGCACGGCGCTCTCGCGGGGAAGGCGGGTGCGGCCGGTTAATACGAGCTGGCGATACTGATATTTTTTACGCAGGATCTGGGCCTGCGCCGTGCGCGAGATCGTCCCTTTGTTCAACGGCGATATCTCCTGTGATATAGGCATTGCGCTGCCGATAACAGCACGTCGATTAATATAGCGTATTGGCGTCTCTTCTGTGCATGGCTATATTCTTCGCGTAGTAGAATCCGTTGGGGGTGGCTCGTGCGAGCCTGAGAGAAAACCCTTAGAACCTGAACTGGATCGTGCCAGCGTAGGGAAACGGAGTGAGCCGTTCGGTCCGACCTACCGTCTGCTGCTTACCGTTTCCCATCTTGCTGGGGAACGGTTTTTTTGTGCGTGTAGGATAGGAGTCATCTATATGATATTTGTTCGGATACTTGTGATGTGCCTCGTGGGGGTTGGCTTGTCGGAAGCAGACCAGATCCGTGGTCGAGTGGTCGATGCCGAAACGGGTGCGCCGTTGGAAGAAGTGCAGATTCGCTCGGGTGAGCTGCTCTCCAGCAGCGATGCCGACGGCACATTTTTTCTTCAGGCTGTCGCGGGTGATACGCTGCACTTTGCCCGCTTGGGCTACCGTTCAATGGTTCAGATAATGGGAAGTAATGATGGCGTTCTGTTGGTTGAACTACGGGCTGTTGCGCTCGAAACGGGCGGGGTTGTCGTCGTGGGAGGACTGCGCGCAGAGGAGCTGGACGAGGTGGCCGCTGCAGTCAGCATCGTTAGTGCGCAAGCAGTAGAACGGGCCGGTGCGCAGCATCTGCAGGACGTGCTGCAGGCCGTTCCCAACCTGCACTGGGCCGGCGGTACGGCGCGTCCGCGCTACTTTCAGGTGCGTGGGATCGGCGAGCGCAGTCAGTATGCCGGTGAGGGCGCACCTAATTTTTCCGTTGGCTTTGTCGTCGATGGCATTGATATGAGCGGACTGGGAACGGGTGCTCTATTCGATATCCAGCAGGTGGAGGTATTTAAAGGGCCGCAGTCGAGTGCTTTTGGTGCGAACGCGCTGGCTGGATTGATTAACGTGGAGTCGGCCGATCCTTCATCGAAGGCACAGCGCTCCGTGCGCGTGGGCGTCGGCGGCAACGGTATGCGTCGCGCAGAGGGCGTTGTCAATGCACCTCTAAGCGATAACTTGGCGCTGCGCGCCGGCTATCAGTGGGCTCAGTCGGATGGATTTCGTCGCAACGTCTACCTTGGCATGGATGACAGCAACCGGCGCAGTGAATCTCTGCTACGGCTTAAAATGCGCTACGCGTTGGACAACGGACTCTTGCTCAGGGGGACGCTCTTCCGCGTGGACGCGGCGAACGGATACGACATGTGGGCCCCGGATAACAACCGGCGATTGGAAACGTATGCCGATCGGCCGGGGGATGATCACCAAACGACGACGGCGCTGTCCGTGCAGATCGACAAGGCGCTGTCGAAGCACGTAGATCTGCTGTCGATAAGCACCTATGCGCTGACCGACCTCGACTATAGCTACGACGGCGACTGGGGAAACGATGCTTACTGGTTGGGTGAGCCCTACCGCTTTGATCCACAGGTAGAGGGCTGGAGCTACGACTTTTTTGACCGCACGCTGCGCCAGCGCACGAGCTTGAGTCAAGAGGTGCGCCTAACGCATAGAGAGGTCCTGCTGGGCATTTATGCGCGTACACAGCGGGAGGAGGACGAGGCGGTCGGTTATTTGTTCGGCGGATCTTCAAGTGATCTTCAGGCGCGCTTTGATATGGCCAACGTAGCGCTCTATGGCCAATTTGAGCGTACGCTGAGTTCTTCGCTGCGCCTAACGTTCAACGCGCGCGTCGAGCACAGCGGTATTGACTACAGCGGCCGGACCAACGGCGGCGCAGAACGCGTGCGCTACGATGTCGGGCAGTGGTTGCCCGGCGGTAAAGTGGCGCTCAACTGGCAACATCGTCTCGGTGCAAATAGCTATGTTGCCATTGCGCGGGGCTATCGGGCTGGCGGGATCAATCAGCATCCCTACTTGGCTGCACAGAACCGCCCTTACGATCCTGAATACATGCTCAATATAGAGGCGGGTTACCGCCTGTCGGCGCCGCGCTACCGCGTAGAACTGATTGCTTTTCACGGATTGCGCGAAGGCCAGCAGGTCAGCCTGTCGAGTCAGCAAACGCCCGGCGATCCCAACAGCTTCTACTACTTTACGGCAAACGCGGCTTCGGGACGCAATAGCGGCGTGGAAGCAGAGGGCCGAGTTGAGCTGCGATCTAACCTGCATGCGTTCGCCTCTATGGCTTATTTAAATACGCGCGTTGATCCCTATGTCTTTGATGCGGCAGACGGCCAGCGCCAGCAGTTGGGGGGCCGTGCCGCCGCGCATGCACCGGAGTGGAGTGTGCGTTTGGGATCCGAGTATGTAGGCGATGGCGGGCTGTCGATGCGCGTCGATTGGACCCTGACGGACGGGTTTTACTTTTCCGATAGCCACGACCAGCG
This sequence comes from Gemmatimonadota bacterium, assembly GCA_038119905.1. Taxonomy (GTDB): domain Bacteria; phylum Latescibacterota; class UBA2968; order UBA8231; family UBA8231. Next base: position 12,454 of record JAYOKQ010000095.1, read on the forward strand.
CGCCGATGCCTATCAGCTGGTCAATGCGAGCATGGGCTATGGGGTTGGGCGATGGCAGGGATCGCTATGGATGCGAAACCTATTTGACGAGCGCTATGCCGTGCGGGGTTTTTACTTTGGACTGGCGCCGCCTAACTACGCGGATACGCTCTATCTGAGCTACGGGGATCCCCGTCAAATGGGCGTTAGCCTAACGACCCACTTTTGAAGCGGCTTTATGGCGCAGAAGAAGCGCGGGCTGCGTGTGCGTGCAGTAGCACCATGAGCGAAGAGACATCGGCGGGAGATACACCTGAAACGCGCGATGCTTGTCCTAGGGTTTGCGGGCGGATATGGGCCAGCTTCTGTCGTCCTTCGGTGGATAGATTGAGCGTCGGGTCGGTAAAGTCAAAATCAGCGGGTATGCGCATTGACTCGAGTCGCTTGAGCTTGTCGACCTGGGTGTGTTGGCGCTTGATATAGCCGTCGTATTTAACCTCGGCCTCCACGTGTTCGGCTGCATCGGGTGACAGCGCCACATCGGGTGGACACAGGCGCTCTATATGGCTATAACCCAACTCCGGACGACGCAGGATCTCGATCAGTGGGGCCGCCTCTCTTAGTGGGGCAGTGCCGGCTTCGGCAAAGACCTCATCGACCCTTTCAGACGGGCGCAGGCGCACCTGGGCAAGACGCGCTAGCTCGGCGTCGACAGCCTGCCGCTTGGCCTGGTATTTTTGCCATATCGCATCTTCTACTAGGCCAAACTGACGGCCAAATTCCATTAGGCGATAGTCGGCATTGTCCTCGCGCAGCAGCAGGCGATGTTCGGCCCGAGAGGTGAATATGCGATAGGGTTCTTGCGTGCCTTTGGTGACTAGATCGTCGATCAGCACGCCGATATAGGCGTCGGCGCGTCCCAGTATAAAGGGGGCTTCCCCGCGGACCTTGAGCACGGCGTTGATGCCGGCTATGAGACCTTGGGCGCCGGCCTCTTCATAGCCCGTTGTGCCGTTGATCTGTCCGGCGAAGAATAGGTTCTCTACGCGCTTGGTCTCTAGGTGGGGGTAGAGCTGTGTGGGAGGGGCGTAGTCGTACTCGACAGCGTAGGCCGGCCGCATGACTTCGGCCCGTTCCAGGCCGGGCAGAGAGCGCACGATATCCGTTTGCAGCTCTTCGGGCAGACTCATCGACAGGCCGTTGATGTAGTATTCGAGCGTGCGCCGACCTTCCGGTTCGACAAAAATTTGGTGGCGCTCCTTGTCGGCAAAGCGCACGACTTTGTCCTCAATTGAAGGACAGTAGCGCGGGCCAATACCTTCTATTCGTCCGCTGTACATCGCTGAGCGAGTTAAGTTTTCTTCGATGAGTTGGTGCGTGCCGGCGTTTGTATAAGTCACCCAGCAGGGCATTTGTTCTTGGGTGATGGTCTCTACCGCGTAGGAGAACGGGCGCGGTGGATCGTCGCCAGGTTGAACTTCCATGCTGTCAAAATCCAGCGTGCGCCCGTTTACGCGCGGCGGCGTACCCGTCTTTAGGCGGCCGATCTCAAAGCCCAAAGCCACGAGTCCTTCCGATGCCTTTTCGGCCGATGTCTCACCAGCTCGCCCCGCGCTATATGAGAAATCGCCCACGTGGATCTTGCCGCGCAGGAACGTGCCCGTCGTCAGGACGACGCTGTGAGCTAGGTAAGTTATGCCGCCTTTGACGCCGACTCCGCACGCGCGGCCGTCGACTATGTGCAGGGCTTCCATTAGTCCTTGGCGCAAATCGAGATGGGCTTGCTGCTCGCAGGCGAACTTCAGTTCAAACTGGTAGTCCTTCTTGTCGGCCTGCGCACGAGAAGCGCGCACGGCCGGCCCGCGGCTGGTATTCAGGCGGCGAAACTGAATGCCCGTGCGGTCAATATTAACGGCCATCTGGCCGCCGAGTGCGTCGATCTCCTTGACCATATGGCCCTTGCCAATGCCGCCAATGGCCGGGTTGCACGACATCTGACCCACGGTGTCGAGATTCATCGTCAACAGCAGGGTTTCAGCGCCCATACGCGCTGCGGCTAGGGCCGCTTCGGTGCCGGCGTGACCGCCGCCAACGACAATAACGTCGTAGTGTTTTTCGAAAGTGCTCATGAAGGTTTGCTATAGGCGGCCAAGCGTGCGTCGCCCTCGTTCTCTAAGTGCTCAGTTATGGCTGCGACAGGATCCTGTGCATCGCCGTCCCAGGTGTGCTTATCCGACCACTGCCACTGGTCGAGGTAGGCTTCGGTACCAGTCATCCCTTCGCGCATGGCGATGCGATCAATGGCCACCTGAAAGCGTGCGGCTAAGGGGTGGGACTGAGGGCGCCGACCGGAGTATACTTTGATCTGCGCGGGAATATCCCGCCAGTAGAGCACCTGATATTCGACCATGGTTAACGAGCCGCTCGCGCGTCAAGGGCCTGGCGGAAGGCGCGAATGTGGTCGGGCGTCGTGCCGCAGCAGCCGCCGATGATATATGCGCCGCTGTCGAGTAAGTCGGGGATGCGCGCCGCCATATCGTCCGGTGTCTGTGAATAGACCGTGCGATGTTCGCTGTCAAGTTGGGGCATACCGGCATTGGGATAGGTCATAATGCGCTTGGAAAGCCCGCGTGCCTTGAGCGCCTCTCCTATTTGTTCGCTACCGCATATGGCATAGGCCATGCCGGTGTGTTCGCTGCGCCGGGTTTCCGCGCCACAGTTGAGTCCGAGTAGGTGCACGTGGTCGAGGAGGTTGTCGCCGTTGGAAAACTCACCGGATGCCAGGAACTCGAGCAGATCCTCTGGGGAATGCCCCCAGTCTGTTTTGTACACAATGTTGCCCGTTTTGCGATCCTTGGTGTATTTGAGCGTGAGGTTGATCGCGATGGGCAGACCTGCCTGGCGGGCGATGTGGCAGGCGATGGCGGCCTCTTTGGCTGAGAACTGGGTTTCTATGGCAAAGAAATCGACGCCGCCCTCAACCAGCGCATCGATGATGCGTGCGTGGGCGTCGCGGACCTTGGAATCGGCAATGCCAAAGGTGGTGTCGCCTGCGTCCGACTCAATCGCGCCGGGCGAGGGGCCAATCGATCCACCTACGTACACTTCGCGGCCACTCTCTTCGACGGCCTGTCGAGCTAGTCGGGCGGCCTGTGCAGCAAGTTGGCCCGATGACGCAGGATCTTTGCCGGCCATCTCCAAGTGGAGTTCGGAGGCGACGAAGGTGTTGGTGCCAATGGCGTCGACGCCGGCATCAATATAAGTGCGGTGGATGTCGACAACGGCGTCGGGATGGGCCTCGTTGGCCAAGGTGCTATTGGTTAGCTCAATGCCGCGCGCAAAAAGCTGCGAGCCAAAGCCGCCGTCGTAGAGCATGGGGCGGTCCTCGGCGATGCGTTCGATAAATG
>JAYOKQ010000096.1:0-15679 GCA_038119905.1 Gemmatimonadota bacterium
AGAGCGCACGGCTGCCGTCGTCTTTTTTCTCGGTTCGCAGCCGCGCGAACAGCTTCCTGCGATCATAGAGATCGCCCACGCGCGGCAGGTTCCCGTCATCGTAGACGCAGCCGCTCAACTACCGCCGCGCTCCAATTTGACCGAACTGACGGCAATGGGGGCCGACCTCGTCGTCTTTAGCGGCGGCAAGGGTCTGTTTGGCCCGCAGTCTTCCGGCCTCATCCTAGGCCGTAAAGACTTGGTGCACGCCTGCCATCTCAACAGCAACCCTCATTCGGCGGTAGGGCGCGGCATGAAAGTTGGCAAAGAAGAAATCGCCGGCCTACTAACAGCAGTAGAGCTCTTTTTTGAAATGGATGAAGAAGCCGTTGTGGACGAATGGAATCGCCGATGCCAGCTCATCGCCGATGCGATGAACGGCTGCGAGGGCATATCGGCCCGCTTTACCAAGGCCTACGAGAACAAGTTCCCCCCGGCATCCCCCCTCGTACACCTCGATTTTGACGAGTCGACCGCGCAAACGGCGCCGCAGATCCGCCAGGCGTTAGAAGACGGAACGCCCTCTATATTGATCAGCGGTGGAGATACGCATATAACAATTGGACCACAAACGCTGCAGGAAGGTGAAGCAGAGATCATAGCCGAGCGCCTACAAACCCTACTCAGTGCTTGACCGGCGCTGGGACGCCGGTACATTCCAACAAAAAGGAGTTTTCCATGAGCGAAGACAAAACGACCCTGACAGCCGATCAAGTAGACGCAGAGCTGCAGAATTTAACGGGATGGACGCGGAGCGGAACGGCGATTTCTCGCGACTTTGTGCTGGCCAACTTTAAAGATATAACGGCCTTTTTAAACCACCTAGTCGGTGAAATTACCGATCAGAACCACCACCCTGATTTTGCGCTAGACACCGGCACGCGCACCGTTTCTGTCACGCTGACGACCCACAGCGAACAGGCCGTAACCCGCGCCGACATGAACTTTGCGCTCGCGCTGAACCAGTGGCAGCCGGCCTAAACGCGGGGCTCAGTTCGGATTAGATAACGACGCGCTTTTTGCCCTGAGCCGACTGTATTTCCTTCAAGCATAGAGCGAGCGAATTCCGCGCGCTCTGACCGCTCAATACATCCGATGTGCGGCCCGACTTAATCGCGTCCACCACTTCCTGCAACTCACCGACAAACCCGTCTCTCTTGGAAAGACGCGGCGTGCGGACCTTGCCGTCATCGGTCAGCAGCTGCGGCGGCTGGCCCCACGACGAGTTAAACTTCAGCGTAGCCTTTTCAAAGTACACGTCGTACCCATGCTCAAAGGGGCATCCCTGCTGAGATAGCCATCCGCCCTCTGCGCTGACAGCCATCTTACCGGAAAACCCGTAGTGGGTATGGATATATTCCATCGTATTCCCCTTGCCTATATACCCCTGCGAAAAGACAGATTTGGGCATGCCAAAGAGGTATTGAATAAAGTCCGCATCGTGGATATGCAGGTCGATGGCCGGCCCACCAGTCCGCTGTAAGTCCTTCGCGTTCCACCAGGCGGGTCGGGCAATAATGCGCTTGAAGTGCGCAGCCAAGACCGGTCCATAGGTTCCTGCTTCAACGAGGTCTTTAACCAGGCTAAATTCGGGGAAGTAGCGCAGCACGTGGGCTACCATAAACTGTCGTCCGGCCTTCTCAGCCGCGCGAATCAAGCGGTCGGCATCGCGCAAAGTCAGCGCAATCGGCTTTTCGAGAAAGACGTGTTTGCCCGCCTGGAGTGCTTGAAGAGCCGTATCGACGTGCAGCGAAGTGGGCAGGCAAATATCGACGACATCGACCGCGGGATCGGCCAATAGTTCGCCTAGAGTATCATAGGTCGCCACCTTGCTCAGATCCTGCACACCGCCTCCGCCACCAAAGTTTCCCTGTATGGCACTCCAATCACCGCGCCGTTTTTTCGCATCGCGCGTTACGATGGCCGAGACCTTCCCTCCGCGCACCCGCTGCATGGCTTTAAAATGCGTCACCCCCATAAAACCGATACCCACTATGCCGATATTGACCATCACACGCCTCCATTTACTCTAAACCGATAGTTAGTTGACCAACAATAGGCGGCTACTCTACAGTCGTCAAGCACTTAGCGCACCAGCGCCAACGACCCGATCTTGCTCTGCCCACCCGCCGTTATCCGATAGAAATACATCCCCGCCGCCAGTGGCCGCCCCGCTTGATTTTCCCCGTTCCACTGCACGCCGCCATCCCCGTCTAACTCGATTAACCTACGTACGAGTCGGCCGCCTACGTCGTAAATTTCAACCGCCGCCGCCGCCGGCAGCAGACCAAAGGTCAGCACCCCTCGTTCCGGCCGGTAGGGATTGGGAAAGGGAGCCGCCCCGCTCAAATCGGCAGCGGCAAAGACAAAGCTAGCCTCGCCGCGAACCACGAGTCCATCCTCGTCGAGCAGTCCGTCGACCACCACGCGGTAGGACCGCCCTAAAGGGCGCAGCCCGCGATCGCCGGCTAGCGTAACCCAAACCTGACTCCCCTGCGCCTGTACATCTTTGACAACCGCGCCATCGCCCAGCCGAACAGATGCCCTATCCAGCCCTCCCTGTACCGGCTTATCAAAATAGAGCACCAGGTGATAGGCATCCTGCACCTCAGCGCGCAGCAGGCGCGCGCTCCGCGCTACAGGAGCCAGCATAAATGAAAACCGGTCTCGTTCAAGGGGCGCCCCACTTTGTCCCCGCAACCCGCGCACCACCAATTCAACGGCCCCCGAATCCGGAAGGGCACCTGCAAACCCCAACACGGCGCGCTTCCCTCCCCGATCGAACACTACCGATGCGGCCAATTCCCCCGCGGGTTCCAAGCGAAAACGGTAGGGCTCGATATCCGTCCAGCGCATCGCCTGACTAAAGTCGACGGCAATTTGGTGCCCCGACAGGGACCACACCTGCTCCATGCGCGGCCGCTCCTGCGGAACGGCCCACTCCTCGCGGGAAGAAGGACCTTCCAAACCCATAGCACCAACGGCACGCACTCCGTAGCGATAGGAACGCCCGGACTCGGTCGCCTCCCCGTCGGTGAACGTCGTTTCAGTAGTCTGGCCAACAAGCACTCCGTCGCGATAGATATGGTAGCCCAAAGCGCCGACTACGGCCTGCCACTCGACCTGCACCTGCGTCCCCCCAAGCGGATAGACGTCGAGCGCCGCCGGTGCCCTCAGTTCGTTCAGAGGATCCGGATGGCGGTATATCTCAGTCCCAAACGCCGTATTAAAGGCCAGTTCGTCGCGACCGTCTGCGTCGAGATCGCCGATGAACGGGCGATAGGTTGCCTCGGCCTGGCCGTGCCAGACTGGTTCATACAGATTCGGTTCCGAGCTGGCAAAGACATACGTATCAGGTGGCACGACCAGAGCCCATTCGATGCGCCCATCGCCGTTCAGATCGCCCCAGTTAATGCCACTGCCCCCGGCCGTCGTACCCGCTACGTGCGTCTGCCACTCGAGAAGGTAGTCGTCGTTGCCCACAGCCCCATACACCTCGAGCTCCCACCGACGCGCATCCAAATCGTATGGGTCGTCGAAAAAGCGCGCGACGACAAACTCGAGATCACCGTCGCCGTCTAGGTCGCCTCCTCCACCTACCGTCCGCGCGTCGCCCGTCCCGTCGGCCGACCAGGTCGCGCGGTAGGCGCCGTCGGCAATGGCTTCAAAGACAAACAGGTCGCCGTCCCCATCGCCGCCGATCAGTTCGCCGCGCCCATCGCCATCCAAATCACCAACAACCTGCCGCTGTCCCAATTCGTTTGAACCGGCGCTGGTGCGGTTAATTACCGCCTTTTCTCGATAAGCATTATCTCCTTCTGCCTCAAATACTTGAAAGTAATCACCTCTACTAGAACGCAGGATAAATTCCCCGGCTCCATCTCCATCTAAATCGGCGACCTCGCCGCCCCACACATCGCCCTGCTCCCACACGAGCTGCCGCGGAAAAGCGCCCGCGGCTGGCGCCTCGAACAGGCGGACGCGCTGCGCATCCACCCCGAGCATTTCAACTAAACCGTCGCCGTCGGCATCCTGTATATTCCAAGGGATATACAGCTGTAGCGAAGAGAAAATCCGCGAAAACATATGTCCGTCGCGCTGGTAATAGTCGACTGCGTTATACTGCTGTCCCGCACTCCCATAGCCCATCTGAACAAGCTCGGCCTGCCCATCTCCGTTGGCATCGGCCGATTCGGGCATTAAGTAACCAGCGGGAAGGCTTGCCTGAGACCCCAGTGGCCAGTGTTCCACCCACTCACTGCGCACCTCGACGCGCTCAAGGTGCGCTGTTGTACCCTCCCCAACCGCCGGCACGTGCACCTTGATCGCGTAGGTTCCAAGAGGCAGATCACTCGGCAGCAAAACGCGCTGGGAAGCAGCGCGCTCGACGCGTTCCTCATGCACGGACATACCCGCTCGTTCCACGACTAGATAAGCGGGGTGTTCGCGCAGCGTTTCCCACTCGACCACCTGCCGCCATTGGCCCGCTTTCAGCAAGGGAGTGGTGCGTAGATTCAGTACCGTTGCGGCCGTGCGCTGCACGCGCACGCGCACGCGGTCCTCCAGGTGGGTCGCTCCCCACGCCCCGCGCAGACGCAGCTCGTATACCCCATCAGCCAGCGCCGTTAGATCCCAGTGCAACACCGTATCGATAGACGCGACGCCGGCCCCTTCGCCAATCAGGCGCCAGGTCGACGGCCGCAAGCCAGCACCCCATTCCAAGGTCCACGGGCCGACATCGGCTAGACGGCATGTCAGCTCGACTTCGCGTCCGTCGACCGCGCGCTCCTGTTCGGGTTGGACGATGCGCACAAGGGGAGGATTCAGTGGAGCCAATGCGTCAAAATGAACCAATCCTGCGCCCGAACGAGCGTCCCAGCCTTCCGCGAGGGCGTCGCGCGCGGTAGCGCGCAGCGCACCACGCACCAAATCGGCGTCCCACTGAGGCTGACGACCGACCAGCAGCGCCACCAAACCAGCTACGTGCGGAGCGGCCATAGAGGTCCCTGAAAGGAGTCCGTAGCGCCCCTTGGGCAGCAGGCTCATAACGGCACTACCGGGCGCAACGACATCAATACTGGGGCCGTAGTTGGAGAAGGCCAGCACCTGATCTTCTGGTGCCGATGCCCCCACTGCAATCGTTTCTGCAAACCGGGCGGGATAGAACACGGCATCTTCCCCCTCATTGCCCGCTGCAGCCACCATAACCACACCGGCCCCATCGGCGTAGCGAACCACGTCGCGCATCATCGGCGCAGGCCGCGGATCTCCCCAGCTCATATTGATGATATCCGCGCCATTATCGACGGCATAGACCATTGCGGCAGCGATATCATCGTCCTGCAGATAGCCCCCGCTCGGAAGATTAAACCCGGCGCGCAGCACCATGATGCGTGCATTCGACGCCACGCCAGCGATCCCGATCCCGTTATCTATCCCAGCGGCAATGATACCGGCCACGTGCGTTCCGTGCCCCGACTCATCGCTCGGATCGGCATCTCGAGTGAGGTAATCCCCCTGACCGGGCAGGCCGGGCGCATCGCTAAAGTCCCATCCAACCAGATCGTCCACATAGCCGTTGCCATCGTCATCGACGCCCTCAACGCCCCCGACCTCGCCCCTATTATGCCATATTTGACCGGCCAGATCCGGATGCACATAGTCTACGCCGGAATCAATTACAGCCACTACAACGGAGTCGGCCTCGACGTCTGCGCGCCATCCAATCGCCCCTAACGCCCACTGTTGCCCGCGCAGGGAATCGCTCGCCGTATCGGCATAGCGGCGCAGATAGTTAGGCTGCGCCCACTCAATGCCTTCCACACCGACTGCTCGCGCCGACCAAGTGACTGGATCGAGCTGTGGATCGATCGACACACGGTACCAGCGAAGCAATTCTTGTGAAGCGGCGCGCTTAGCTCGCCCAAGAGTGGAAGAGGAAAAAAGTGGCTCGATCTGTCCGCGTGCCGCAAGGCTGCGCAGCGCCCGTTCGGAATCGACGAGAGCGGCTTTTGCTGCTCCGCCCCGCAGGCGCACCAAGACCTCGCCCGGGACGACATCGACCGCCTGCGCAACGCTACTCTGCACGGTGCCCAGGCCGATACACAGCCAAACGAACATCATGAACATGGAAAGGGACTCAACAAAACATGACGCCGACGCCAAGGCAAAAGCACCGCGGCGAAAAATCGGCATATTCGGTAACCCGGGCACTTATTAGCCATCACAGGATGCGTTCAGTCCGTCTCGCACAGCCGCCGCAGATCGTCGGCTACCTGAGATCGCACCCGTTCGGCGGCACGCTCCTTAATCCCCTCATAACCGCGGATCTGTTCGGCCGCACTGGCCAAAGCGACACAGGCCCCGTGCGTTTCCGCCCTCATATGAGGCAACGCAGTTTCTATTATGCCGCGGTACCAATCAATAAGTTCGCGCTCCAAAAGCCGAGAAGACTGCCGCGCAAAGGGATCCCAAAATCCGCCGCGCAGCACCTTGCCGTGCCGGAGCACCCGCAGCCCCCAGCTAAACCAGCCACCCAAGGCGACTTTCTTGCGAAACAGCCAGCGCAGCGAGGGCGGCTGCAGCCGGTAGGTCAACTCTACGGGACCGGCAAAAGCGCCCTCTAGCCTCCTTATGTTGGCCTGTTTCGTCGCCAAGCGCGCGACCTCGTACTCGTCTTTATAGGCCATGAGTCGGTAGAGTTGATAAAGCACGGCTTGAGTAAACTCACTACCTAGGCCACGCTCCTCTTCTACGCGCCATACGCCTTCCACGAACTCGAGGTATTCAGCGGCATAGCCCACGCTTTGATAGGCGTTCAATTCGGCGATGCGGCGCAGCAGCCCTTGCCGAATGTGCTCTGGCCACGCAGCCCGTTCCACGCGATCGACCAACATCGTTCCGCGCGCCGACGCCTGCAGCGTCTGCAGCGATTCGGCCCAGCGACTCTCCACGTCCGAGTCACCCCCCAGCACCGCATCCACGCGCGCTGGATCGGCCACCGCTAGGCGCCCCCAGCGAAAGGCGCGCGTATTGTTTTCCACCGCCTTGCCATTGAGGCGAATCGCCCATTCGATTGATTCGGCACGGATCGGTATACGCCCCCCCTGATAGGCCGCACCCAGCAGCAGCATATTGGCGTATATGATATCGCCAAACAGCGCTTCTGCGAGCCAATAGGTATCGAGGTACACGCTCTCCCCCTTGCGCACGTTCCCCTCAATAAGCGAAACGAGCGCGTCGACCTGGGGAAAGGCCACCTCGCGCGGGTTGCGGTTCATCTCAGCGGTGGGCACCTGGGCTGTGCTAACGACGGCGCGACTGACGTCGGGAGCGACATAGCGCAGGTTACTGGCCTCCGACGCCCTCAGCAGATCGAATCCTAGATAGAGATCTACCGCGCCGGGGAAAAGGTGGTTAAACGCGGGCTGTGCCCCAGTTGACAGGACGATCGGCGCTTCGACGGGGCCACCTTTTTGCGCCAATCCCGTATTGTTGGACAGATAGACGCGCTGGCCCTCTAGCATCGCCGCATAGGCCAGCAGATGGGAAAAAGTAACCACCCCCGTGCCACCGCGTCCCACGGCCAGAATTGAATAATGAGACTCCACTGGACAGGGCGGTGGCTCGGGTAAATCCCCCACTTCATCGGGCGATCTACGGCGCAGCCCCTGTCCCTGGCGATCGCGCACGACGACAAAGGCAGGACACTCCCCGTCGACGCAAAGCGCATCCTGAGCACAGTGGGCCTGACGGACCTGCGTCTTCTGGCCCCACTCCGTTTCTACGCTATAGAGCGCAGCACACCCTTCTGATTGGGTGTAGCAATCCCCACAGCCCTCGCAGATTTCGTCGTTGATCATCACATAGTGATCTGGGGCAACCCCCGCACGCCGATTGCGGCGGCCGCGCTCGGTGGCACACTCCTTGTTGAGGATCAGCACCGTCGTACCGGGAATCTGCTTGAATGCGTCCTGCGCACGGCCCTGCCCCTCGAGGTCAAACAGCTGCACGCGCTCGTTATTCTCCCAATGCGCCACATCGTCTTCTGCGCCGATTACGCCGATCTGCGCCACACCTAAACCAAGCAGTTCCTGCACCACATCGGATACGCTCCGCACCCCGCCGGGATCTTGGCCTCCCGTCAGGGCAACAACGCCGTTGAAGAGCAAGAGAAAGGTGATATTCACCTCGCCCTGCACGCAGCTTTGAATCGCACCGCGCCCGCTGTGGAAGTAGGAACCGTCGCCCAAATACTGAAAAATGTGTCGATTGCCGTTAAAGGGCGCCCACCCGCTGTAAATCGACCCACCCGCCCCCATCGTCGGTATGTAGAGAACGCCGTTATCATAGGCGGGAATCGCGCGAATGGACGAACAGCCTATGGCCCCTCCCGGCTTCTCCTTTAGACTGCGGAAACTGTTGTAGGGACATCCTCCACATGACATGGGGGTCACCGAAGGCACAACAGTCGGCCGACGCTCATTGAGTTCGCGCAGCCTTGAAATCGGGCCTCGGGCCCCTCCCAGCCGATCGGCCAACTTCTCGGCCAACTTCTCGGGAGTCACCTGTCCATAGGAGGGGATAAACGGCTTCCCCCCTTCGTCCCATTGCCCCAACAAGGTTTCAACGTCGCTGCCCCAAAGGGCCGCACGCACAGCGTCTTCAACGAAAGGCCCCGGCTCTTCGACCAGATATATCGTCTTTAATCCACGGGCAAATGCGCGCACAATATCCCCATCGAGCGGATAGGTCACCCTCAGGTGCAGGACCGGCACCTGTACGCCGAGAAATTCCAATACCTGGCGCACGTCGATATAACTTTTACCCGTGGCGATAATGCCGACAGGGCCCCCGCAGTCGGCGTCGACGATCCGATTGATGTCGTTAGCCCGGATATAAGCCTCAGCCAACGGCAGGCGCTGCTCGACCAGCTGCTGCTGCATAGGCAGGGCTCGCGTTGCCATAACGATTCGGTTGAACGTCTTGTCGTATAGGCGCTCAGGCAGGGCAATATCTGGTCGCACGCTCGTCAAATCGACCGTGCTAGCCCCGTCGCATACGGGCGTGACGAGCTTGAGTGCAGTGACGATGCCAGCATGGCGGGACAGCGCGACGGCGTGCTGGCCCAGTTCGACTATCTCGGCAACGGTCGACGGATAAAAAATAGGCACCATACAGCTGCGCAACACGCCGTCGCTCGTCCCTGGGGAAACCGAGCTCTTCGATTCGTGGTCTTCTCCGGTCAATAGCACCATGGAACCGCGCTGAGCCGTGCCGCTCAGGTTGGCTAGCCACACCTCGTCGGGCACCCACATCGTCCCGTGCGCTTTACCGTACCAAAAGGCATCCACGTCGCCGCTCTCGGCAAATTGAGTGCCCAGCATCGCCGATGCCGCCGTCTTTTCGTTGATGCCAAACTGGTGCAGCGTTCGACCCCGCTCGTTGAGCAGGTCAATTTGCTCGACTAATTTGAGGTCCAAGCCACCCAGCGGAGATCCCTCATAGCCGCTGATATACGTCTGATTAACGGGCCCACTGAGCGCATCGGATCGCTGTTTTTCCAGAACGAGCCGCACAATCGCCTCCATACCCGTTAGGAAAACGGTGCCGTCGTCGCGCCTGTATTTATCGTCCAGTCTCAGTTCCAAAACCGTCTCATTCTACCGTGGTCTTTTCCATACCGTGAGATAATACGCAGGGCCTTAGAGGCGAGCAAGCGAACTCGACCAGCTCCCCGATTTGCCCCGCGCAAAGCAAACGACCTATATTTCCCTCTGTTACAATCCTATAAGACCAACTGAAAAATTGGGTGAGACATGGCCGAAAGCATTGAAGAGCTAACGATACACTACGAAGAAGACGGACGCGTGCTGCGCAAAGAAGTTGCAAAAGAAGTGCTCAGCAAGGGATCCTGGGCAACCATTATGTATCTCTATCAGGACCTCGACCGCAAAACGGAAGAATACGGACAGCAAAAGGTTTCCATCCGGCGATATCAAAAACGAGAAGGCACGTTTATACAGCGCTCTAAGTTTGAGATTTCTAGCGCTAATCAGGCACGCGCCATCTGCGCTAAGATACAGGATTGGTTCCCCCAAGAGGACTGATCTGTCCGAAAATACCCACTGCTGATCTCCTAGTTCGCTAAGGCCTAAGGGAGATCGCATTTCCCCCCGCGTGTATGGAACCATATCGAGCTGCCATTGTCGGCCTCACAGGGATCGGTGCGGCGCGACCTGCGGCCCACTCCCTCACCGCTGCACCCCGCTCCCATGCGGCTGCCTACCATCGCCATCCCCGCACAGAGCTAGTCGCCGTGTGCGACAAAAATCCGGCGTTACTCGAACAATTTCGCCAAACCTGGCAAGACGTCTGGCCGAATCTGCACTACGGCGAGGACTACCGCGAGATGCTCGATGTAACTCGGCCCGATATGCTCAGCGTAGTTACGTCGGATCACGCCCACGCCGACATCGTGGTCCACGGAGCTAACAGCACTCCGCGCGCCATTCTCTGTGAAAAGCCCATCGCCACGACGCTAGCCGATGCCGACCGCATGATTGAGGCGTGCAGGCACGGCGAGACGTTATTATCCATTGAGCACACCCGGCGTTGGGACCCGGCTTTTGTGCGCGCGCGTCAGCTGATTCGCTCCGGCGAACTGGGCCCCCTGCGCACGATCGTAGCCGAGATGTTCAGCCCCAGAGCCATGCTCATGCGCAACGGCATTCACTTGATCGATCTGTTCACTTTTTTTGCCGATGCCGAACCCCAGTGGGTCGTCGGTGAACTAGAAGAAGGATTTGAATCGCACGGCACCTACTCCGGCGACGGTGGGCGCGATCCGGAACAGGATCCCTATGCGTCAGCCTACATCCGCTACGCCGACGGCATGCGCGCCTTCTTCAACTCGTATAAGACCACCATGCCCGGCTGGCAGATGCAGCTCACCTGCGACGCGGGCCGCCTAGAGCTATCCGATCGCAGCGCACGCCTAATTCGCCCCACCTCCCACTACGACTGGCCGGCCTCTGACCTCGAGGTCGGCAGCTATCTCTACACGCATCAACTCGGAGCCGTAGACGAATTAGTCGAGGCGATCGAGGGACGCGGGACGCTGATTTGTCCCGGGAACGAAGCGCGCAAAGCCCTGGAACTTACGCTGGCCATTATGCAGTCGCACGTGGGTGGAAACCGGCCAGTTTCCCTGCCCTTGCCCGCCTAGCCGCTCATGTAACTAAGAGAATAGGTATCACATTCCATGACACAGATTCAACGAAATCCGACGCGCAGCGTGCGCATTGGCAGCACGCACATCGGCTCAGAGCATCCCATTGCCGTCCAGAGCATGGCCGCAACGCGCACGCAGGATATAGCCGCTACGCTGCGGCAAATAGAAGTCATCGGCCAGGCCGGAGCCGACGTGATCCGCATCGCCGTCGACAGCCGCAAGGACGTCGATGCCCTACGCGAAATCGCCGAGCACACCGAGATCCCGCTCAGCGTAGATTTGCAGGAAAACTACCGCCTTGTCGAACACGTGGCTCCGCACGTTCAGAAAGTGCGCTACAACCCGGGCCACCTGTACCATCACGAAAAGACCAAATCCATCCGCGACAAGGTGGCCTTTATTGCCGAACAGGCCGCCCAACACGACTGCGCCCTGCGCGTCGGGGTCAACTGCGGTTCAGTCGACCCCGATAAAGTGGGACTCTTTCCCGAAGACGATTCGGTTTCCCCCATGCTCGCATCGGCGCTGGAACACTGCCAGATGCTAGACGACCTCGGTTTTTTGCGCTACTGCGTGTCGCTCAAGGACTCTGACCCGCAGCACGTCATCGAGGCCAACAGGCGTTTTGCAGCCGAACGTCCAGACGTTCCCCTGCACCTGGGCGTCACCGAAGCGGGCATGCCACCTGAGGGAATCATCAAGACGCGCATCGCCTTTGAGCAACTTATCTCGGCGGGTATTGGCGACACAATTCGCGTATCGCTCACGCTGCCCTTTGACGATAAGGGGGAGGAAATTCGCGTCGGCCGACAGATCCTCGATGACATTTACTCGGGCCGCTTTCGCTCGGTGCCCAAACTGCTGGATGCCGGCCTCAATATCATTTCCTGCCCCTCCTGCTCCCGCGTTGAAAATGAGGCCTTTATCGAACTGGCCCATAGAGTTAGAGAGGTTACTGAATACGCTAAATCACATGCTATTACCATTGCGGTAATGGGATGTCGAGTCAATGGCCCCGGCGAAACAGATGACGCCGACCTCGGGCTATGGTGTGCACCCAACTTCGTCAATCTCAAGCGCGGCCCCGAGACCATCGGTCAATTCGGCTACGATGAGGTGCTCGACAGACTGCGGCAGGAAGTAGATCGCATTATAACCGCCTGAGCCCCTCCTATAGACCAACACGTCGCCTTATACGCCGCCCAATGGCCAACGAAAAGGAACGTTATGAAGAACCCCATTAAAGAAACTCTGGCAGCGGGCCATCCCTCCATCGGCAGCTGGCTCAATCTCGGCTCGCCGCTATCGGCCGAGGTTCTCGCCGCAGCGGGCTTTAGTTGGCTGTGCGTCGATGCCGAGCACACCGCCTACGATATGGAGTCGATTGCCCACATGTTTCGCGCCATCGAGGCACGGGGAGCCGTCCCGCTGGTTAGGGCCTGGGACCACGATCCCGTGACGGCTGGACGCTTACTCGACGCCGGCGCCTACGGCATCGTCTTTCCTCACGTCAGCACCCCCGAACAGGCAGAGGCGCTTGCAAAGGCCATGCGCTTTCCCCCGCAGGGCACTCGGTCCGCCGGCACCGGCCGCTGCGCTACGCTGGGCAGCAGCTATCGCAAGGTCTTTAACGACGTCGTGCTGTGTATTCCGCAGATCGAAGATATGGAAGGCATTGAGCATGCCGAGGCCATTGCCCGCGTCGAAGGCGTCGATATCGGCTTTCTCGGCCCCAACGATTTAGCCATGTCCATGGGCGTCGAGCCAGGCCACCCCGAACACGAAGCGGCGCTACAGCGCTTTCTCGAGGGCTGCCAGCGAGCCGGCACGAGCTGCGGCCTGCCCACCAAAGACGCCGCCAGCACCCGCGCTCGCATCGCCCAGGGCTTCCGCTTTATCGACGTCAACAACGATCTGCGCATCTTAGAGGCTGCCGCGGCAAATTTAATCGCCGAGATAAACCGCTGAATCACGCCCCTAGAGCGAATTATAACTATCAATGCTCGCAAGCATGGGTAGATACAAGACGCCAAGGAGAGGGCGAGCCTCACTTAGCATCCTCTCCCTGTTACTGCAGGGCACAGATCGAACCTTTAAAGGCAACTTAGTTAACAAACATAAACAATTGCAGGAGAATGATATAAAATGGACAATAAAATCCTGGTAACGGCCCAGTTTTACAACGATGAATTTGCTTCAAGTGAACGCGAACAGGGCATGGAACAGCTCGCTCAATACGGCCAACTCGTGCGGGAAAAGGAAGTGCTCGAAGCGGAAGATGCCGCGGGAGTCGTCGCCTCTGTAGCCAGTTCCTCTCTCTACACGGATGCGTTTTACGAGGCCGCTCACGATCTGCGAATCATTGCCCGCTGGGGCGTCGGTTTTGATAAAGTCAACGTGGCCGCCGCCACGCGCCACGGCGTGCTCATCACGGTGACCCCGGTGCATATGGACACCGTAGCCGAATATACCATTGCCCAATGGATGGCCACGCTTAAACGGGTCTATACCCTCAACCGCCTCTCGCACGGCGGAGATTTCTCTATAATCCGCACCTATGAAGCGCAGGGCTCGACGCTGGGTCTATATGGATGTGGACGCATTGGGCAGGAAGTAGCGCAACGAGCACGCCCTCTGCTCGGGGAAAACGGCCGCCTGCTCATCTATGACTCCCGGCCCGACGTCGGCGAAATTGCCGCCCGTTTTGGCGCCGAAGTCGCCCCATCACCCGAGGCGCTCTTTGCCGAATGCGATACCGTCAGCCTGCACGTTTCCGGCGATGAAACCATCGTCAACTACGACCTACTCGGCGCCATGAAACCCCACGCGTCGCTCATTAACCCATCGCGCGGCAACCTGGTAGACGATGCAGCGGTTAACCGCGCTATCAAAGAGGATAAACTCTACTACTACGTGGTCGACGATCCGGTCAATGGACCGCGCGAGATCCACAAAGACCACCCGCGCATCATCTGCACTAATCACAATGCCGGCATCTCGGTCGAGTCGACCATTCGCCTCGACCAAAAGACGATTGAACAGGTTACGGACACGCTCGAACACCGTCGACCCGATTTTATCCTCAACGAGGAAGTATTGGATCACCCGCGCGTAAAAGAGTGGCTAACTACATGAAAATAAAATCGTTAGAAACGATTCCACTCTCCAATCGCGGCATGCTCCTGCGCGTCCAGACCGACGAGGGACTCGTTGGTCTGGGCTCGCCCATGAACTACGAGCACGGCCGTACCGTAGCACGCGCAATAGACGATATGGCCGAGTATTTGGTCGGCCGCGATCCCCTGCAGATAGAGGATCACTGGCAAACGCTGTTCCGCTCGTCCTATTCTCGGCAAATGCCCATTCTGCTATCGGCGCTCAGCGGCATAGAGATGGCCTGTTGGGATATTTTAGGTAAACAGGTGGGCCTGCCCATCTGGAAGCTCTTAGGCGGTTCGGTCCGCGACCGCATCCGCGTCTATGGCGGCGCGGGTGGCGCCACCCCAGAGGACGCGGCGGCCAGCGCTCAGCGCAGCGTCGAGGCCGGCTTTACCGCGGTCAAGACCACGCCCTTCCCCGCTGCCGTCCGTCCGATAGAAACACCTGCCGGCATCGCCCAAGTTGTCAACCGGATCGCTTCCATACGCGAAGCCATCGGCGATACCATCGACCTGGCAATCGATTTTCACCGCGCTACGAGTCCGCCCTTTGCCAAGATGCTGCTCCGCGAGCTCGAGCCGTTTCGGCCGATTTTTGTCGAAGAGCCAACCAAGGCCATGCCAGACAACGTGGGACCGCTGCGCGAATTGGCCCAGTCGACCTCGATTCCCTTGGCCACGGGCGAGCGCTGCACGACCCGTTGGGGCTTCCGCGAGCTGTGTGAAACTAAGGCGGTCGCCATCATTCAACCCGATATTCGCCACTGTGGCGGCATCCGCGAGATGCGCCATATTGCCGCCCTAGCGGAAGTGCACGAAATACTCGTCGCACCGCACAGTGCAGCCGACCCGCTCGGCATTGTCGCCGCAGTACACGCCATGGCCCCAACGCCGAACTTCCTCCTGATGGAATTCGGCGGAGGAGGAGGAGAGGGATTCTTTACCGAACCGCTGCGCATGGAAAACGGCTTTGTACACCTGCCAGAAGGTCCGGGGTTGGGCGTGGAAATCGATCCCGAGGGACTTGAACGGATGCGGCAGAGGGGTACCTGGCGACAGCGCACGATGCGCCGCCATCCAGAAGACGGGCATTTCTCGGACTTTTAACGCCGTCGCATCGAGCGATCGAGGACGCGCTGTAGCTCATCAATCGTGTAGGGTTTTGCGATCGCGTCAACAAAGCCGTGGTCCCGATAGTTGCGGAGTTGCTCACTCTGGGTGTGCCCCGTAGACAGCACCAGCCGCACAT
>JAYOKQ010000097.1:0-15250 GCA_038119905.1 Gemmatimonadota bacterium
TACAGCTGATTAATCCGAACCGGCCGCCTCCGGCTAGCGCCAACATTGTAGTCGGGAACCTCGTTAGCTATAGCGGGCAGACATTGGAACTTGCTGGTCCGATTGCTGGCTGGAACGAGGAAACGCGATTTACCGACTTTACGGGCGCTGTCGTTGGTGCGCGGGACATTGCTGCGGGCTCGTTCGTGCGCATTGTGACGCGCCCTCCAGATTTCGGTGAATCCAGGCCCGTTGCCGTCGAAGTTGAGGTGTTAGAGAGTGGTGAAATAGGCCCGCCGTTAGCCGACTATGAACCTCAGGGGCGTTCGCAGGACGAAATTCGCATTGAGGGTTTTGTCGGAGACGTAGGCCGTGATTTTATCGTCCTTGCCGGCGAGCGCTTGTTGCTGTCTCCGCGCGCACAGTTCTTCGATTTTAGCGGTGCGCCGACGGATGCGAACGGCATTTTTCCCGGTGATATGGTCGAGATCGACACGCAGCCCGACGGGCGTGGTGGGTTCTCCGTTACGCGCGTTAAAGCGATTGATCCAGCATCTCAGGGAATCAATCGTCCGGGCGTTATCGTCGCGCCTTTCGACGCCATAGAAGGCAACGAACTAGTCTTAGCGGGTCAGTTCTTCGCTTTCTCTAGCGATATAAAAATTGCCGGTCAGGGTGGGCGTAGTATTGGCGTCGAAGATCTGGCCGACGTTGAGTACGTGCGCCTTACGGCGAGTCCGCCGCGCTTTGATCGCGGTGAGACGCTGCCGGTCGTTTTCGATATCCGCGTGGCTCGTGCGCCTGAGGCACCACCGCAGCCGGAGGATGGCCCGGTAAGCAAACCGAATGGCCAGCGGAATGTAGTCGCGTCCTTTCCCGAGGACGGCGACGTTGGTATTTCGAACTTCACTCAAGTCGAAGTTGTGTTTGACGGCAATGTGTCGGATCTGCTTTTCGATCCCGAGTTTGAGTTTTCTATTTTTCCGGAACCGCTGTCGTTTGGCGATTTGGAAATTAGCGCCACGGGCCGTTCGATTTCAGCCGAGGTAGAGCTAGAAGACAATCGTTCGTATCAGCTGGTGGTGATTAGTCAGCTGACGGGATTCTACTCGGTGCGGTTTACTACAGGCGAAGAGGTTGGTAATGCGGCTGTTGCGGGGCGTATTGTCGCGCCGCAGGAGCTGCCGCCCAACGCTCGTTTTGTAGGAAGCGAGTCCTATGCCGTGCTCATTAGCGAAGTCGAAGGCGACGTAGCTGATTTTGGCGACATCGAAGAAAACGTTGTGGCCGGAGTGCCGCTGAGCGGTAAAGAGTTCACCATCGATGGCGTCGATCCGGGATCCTACTATCTAGTGGCGTTTGTGGTATTCGACCTGGGACGCGGTGAATTTGTCGAGTTTGAGGCGGTCTTCGATCGCGATGGAGACGGATTGCCTGATTCGGTTGAATTGGGCTCGGACGAACGTGCTGAGGTCGAACTCGTGTTGACCTTGCCCGAAGCCCTTGCGGTGACGGCGCTGAGCCCTATCTCGCGCTCCACGAGTGTTTCGACGGAGACGCAAATCGAAGTCGAGTTTAACCAGCCCGCCTTTTTGCTGGTCGACGATATTCAGATTTTGCCGCCGCCCGTCGCCGTTGGTGAATTGATATCCAACGATGATGGTAGCGCCTACTCGCTGGCTGTCGAATTGGAAGAGGGGGTGATCTATCGCGTGGTCGTGCAGTATGCCGAGGATCTCGAAGGCGGTGCGCTGCTCAACCCGTTTGAAACGGTCTTTACCACGGGTGCCTCTTTTGCCGAATTGTTGTCTATTCGCGGTCGGCTCGTCCTGCCAGACCTGCCTGCTTCGCGGCGCTTTGATGGACCGCTCTTTGTCGGTGCCGTGCCTGCTGCACTACTGGCCGAAGGTCCCGTTGGGTTTGAAACATTTTCAGAGCAAGATATCGTAGCAACGACGATTACGACTTCGCCGGAGTTTGCCATTGAAGACGTGCCGCCAGGAGAGTATTTGGTGGCCGCTTTTGCACGGGTTGAAGTGCCCAGAGGATTTAGGGCGCCAGACCCGCGTCAGCGCGCGCTAGGCGACTTCGACATCGCTCGTCAAGGCCGTTTTAACGAGCAGGCCTTGGAGGTCTTTGATACGATTGAACTCTTTGGCATATACGACGGTGGAGGAGGTGGTATTCTGCCGGTCGCCGCCGGCCAAGAGGGCATCCAACTCTACCTGCAGGGTCAGTCGAAAACGCGCCAAGAGCTGATGCTCGTCGATGAATTTCTAGTTCGCGGCGAACCGTTGGCGCGCAATGAGGAACTGCCCATTGTGGAAGCTGGCAATGCGCAGCTCACTGTGCGCTTTAACAAGGCACTGCGGTCAGATCGCGGCATCGTGGCGATTGAAGCAAGTCTCAACGGCAGACCACTGCGCACCTTCAGACTCAACGAAGACGGTCGGGGCGTGACGTTTGATGCCGTTTTCGACGAGGATAGCTTTCATCGCTTTTCTCTGTTCAAGGCGGAAGCCCAAGACGGGTCTCGTTTAGAGCGACCGTTGGATATCGGTCTCACCACGGGTACGTCTGATATTGGCTTTGCGTCGATCAGCGGTCGCGTTTCGTTAGAAACGCGTTCGGATAGGGGCGAACTGTTAACGGGCGACGAGGCCGACGTGATCGACGAAGGACGCGTCTTTCTATTCGAGGAGGACGGCAACGAACTGGCGCTTGTCGGCGTAGCCGAGGTGGAAGATGATGGTCGGTACCGGCTGAACGAAATCGTTTCGGGACCGTACCAGCTCTTTGCCGAATTGGAAACGGCGAGTGGACAAGAGATAAAGGCCATTTTTGATGCGAATGGAGACGGTCTGGCTGATATCCTAGAGCTGAGCGACGGCAACGATCTTCAGGGTGTCGATATCTCTGCCACGTCTTTTGTCGCATCGCAGGCCGATACCGTGACGGGAGATGCGGTTAAGACCATACCGCCGGGCGGCAATGCCGGTGCGGTAATCAGTCTCGATTTAGACGATTCCGCTGGAAACCAGGCCAAGACAACGCGTTCGAACGTAGAGGTTGGTCAGCAAATTACGGTGGACCTGCACATAGCGAACGTGGTCGATTTGAGCGGATTTGCCGCGAAATTACGCTACGATGCCGATATCTTGGACTTTGTTTCGGCCGTGGATATGGTGAGTGGGCGCACAAACTTTCTGCGCACCGAAGGTGGGCTCGCTCTCTATCTGTCACCGCTGCTGCGCGAACCCGAACTTGAGTTTGGCGGAGCTATTCTTGGAGCAACGGAAGCGACGGCACCGGACGGCGAAGGATTTTTGGCTCGGTTCACCTTTGAAGTCCGTCAGGAGTTTGAAGGTGCGCAGGTCGTGTTGGAATCGGTTAGCCTCAATTCGGTAACGGGTAAGGACGAAGTTGAGCCGGGTATATCAGCGAAGCTGGCTCCACCCGTGTTCGAAGAGCAGAAAAAAGGCGTCGTGTCCTTTGATTTCAATCCTGCTGCCGGAGATCAAGAAGTCTTTCACAAGGGATTTGTTGCCACAGGTAGTCTTGTCGACGTAGATGTTTATCTGAACCTCGATAAGATTGGCGGCGAATTTATTGACGTATCCAACTACTCGGTTACGGTAGAATACGATGCTGAGCAGCTGACGCTGATTAGCTATGCCCCTGAAACGAGTGAGGAAACGAATATGCTCACAGCTGGTGGGGGGATCGTGCCGCCGCTGCCGGCGATTATAGGCACCAACGCGATAACGTTTGGTAGCGCTATTCTCGGACCAACCGAGGATACTGCTCCAGATGAGAGCGGTTTTGTTGGTCGGTTGACGTTTGCTACGACCGAGGCATTTAGCGAAACGGATCTGTTGGTGACCAACTACGCGGTCAAGAGCGTTAACCTCGCGCAGATCGAAGTCGAGACGGTTATTGTTGGTCGTATGTCAACCGGCGAGATCCGCCGCGTAGCGGCCAGCGGCTCGAGTAGTAGCAGCGGGGGAGGAGCGGCGGCCAACGCCGAAGGGGCTGATTTTGACGGCGATCGCACGGTGGGTTTTGGCGACTTCTTTCTCTTTGCCGATGCGTTTGGAAAATCGGCCGAGGAAGCGGGCACTGCCTTTGACCTAGACGGCAGCGGGACGATCGACTTCGGCGATTTCTTTGTCTTTGCCGATTCGTTTGGCACTTCGCTGGGCAAACGAGCTGCCGTAGCTCCGATTTTCCCCACGCTGGATACGGGGCGCTTCGATCTGCAGGTCGCCTCGCATCAGGAGAGCGTAATACTCTCACTTGTTGCGAATGATTTGGAACTAAACGGCTACGATCTAACCGTTCAGTATGATGCTAGTGCCTTTGCTCTTGAGCGGGTGGAAGATGCAGAGAGTGTGCTCGGAAGCAGTTCGCCGTCTCTGCTCTTGAGCGAAGAGCGGTCTGGTCTGGTCCGCGTGCTTGGAAGCGCCACTGGCGCGGTTCCTGCTGTCGGTGGTCTGCTGGTCGAACTGCACTTCCGCCCGCTGTACCCGGAAGCGCAGAGCATTTTTAGCGTGGTAGAAGGCCGTGCCCGTAGGGCGGGTCAATTGGCCAACGTACTAGAGCTGGGCAGTGTGCAGGGGCGTTGGGTGCCGCGCGTATTTGCGCTCGGGCAGAATTTCCCCAACCCCTTTAATCCTTCTACTACGATTCGCTATCAGCTGCCGGTTGACGCGGAGGTCGAACTGGTGATCTACGATGTCTTGGGCCAGAAGGTGCGGACCCTACTAGATGGATCGCGAACGGCAGGACACTACACGGCGGTATGGAATGGACGCAACGAAGCAAATTATGCGGTTGCAGCGGGCGTCTATTTTTACCGTCTGCGCGCGGGTGACTTTGTGCAGATGCGCAAGTTGCTGCTGTTAAAATAGGGTGCGTTGGCGTATTCGTATGGGGGGACGGTTGACGCCGTCCCCCCTTTTTTTGTGTGTCAAAAAGTGCAATCTACATAAGGGCAGTTGATACCGTATAGGGGGTTAATACGTGTCCGATACATCTCCGGTTTACCGCGATATTACGCTGAGTATATCACCGCGTTCAGTTGTTTTTCCCGGCGATCCACCTGTAGCTGTTGAGTCGTTTAGCTGCGTGCAGGAAGATGGTTGTAATACATCGCAGATCCGCTTCAGCCTGCATACGGGGACGCATTTAGACGCGCCGCTCCACCTGATAGACGGGGCACCGGGCGTTGATGGGGTAGACCTCGACGTGCTTATCGGTCCGGCACAGGTGCTTGACTTTGGCGACTGGCCTCGGGGAATCGATGCAGACCAGCTGGCGCGGCGATGGATCGATGGAACAGAGCGAGTTCTGTTAAAAACGGGATCGAGCCGTTTACTCAGCGCAGGTATTTTTACCGATGAATTCGGCTATGTGCAGGTAGATGCTGCGGATTTCCTAATCCGTTCGGGCGTGCGCCTAGTCGGCATTGACGCGATTTCTATTGACGGAATGACGGCCGCTGATTTGCCCGTTCATCGCAGGCTACTGGAAGCGGGCATCACGATTGTGGAGGCGCTGGTCCTAGAAGACGTGCCGAGTGGTGCCTATGAGTTGATCTGTCTGCCGATCAAAGTCGAAGCCGATGGGGCACCGGTGCGGGCGGTATTGGTTGAATGCCCAGCTCAGCGCCAAACCTGAGCGAATATGCACTTTAGATAGCGCCCGTCAGGAAAGTTCGGATCGACCGGATGGTCGGGTGCATGTAGGTTGTACGACAGCATGCGCAGCTGCATGCGGGCGCTGGCTGCGGCACGGCGAACGACCTCAAAAAAGTCTTCCTGCGATATCGGCGTTGAACAGGAAGCGGTCACCAATAGGCCGCCGTCGCGCACGACGCGCATCGCATTGCGGTTGAGTTTGGTATACACGCCCATGGCGCGTTTGACTTGGTCTCGATCGCGTTTGCGGACCAGAGATGGGGGATCTACTACCACCATGTCGTAACGCGGTCCGCGCGTGGCTAAGTGGTCTATAAAAGGGAAAACATCGGCTACCAGGTAATTATGTGCGGATTCTGGGAGACGGTTTGCCTCTATGTTTTGCCTTGCAGCATGCGGGGCACGCATGGAGATATCAACGTCTAGGACGCTGCGCGCACCGCCGCGCAGTGCGTGGGAAGAAAAAGCGCCTGAATAGGCGAAGAGATTGAGGATGTCCGCATCTTGTGCCAGCTGACGCACCTGCTGGCGATTGGGGCGTTGGTCGATGAAAAATCCGGTTTTTTGACCGCGATAGAGATCGACAAATAGGCGTACATCTCCTTCGTTGATCTCGACAAACTCTGGGGGCGTCTCGCCGCGCAGCACGCCTGTCGGCCGGTCCTGAAGGCCTTCAGCCCGTCGCGTTCCCACGTCACTTCGCTCGTAGATACCTCGGGGAGTGAGCCGTCTCTCGAGGACATCGAGCACGACCTGCTTTATCGATTCCATGCCAAATGTATGTATCTGCACAACGAGGAAATCATTGTACTCATCTACAATGAGTCCGGGCAGACCGTCGCTCTCTCCGTGCACTAGACGCAGTGCGTTGGTCTGGGCATAGATCCCTGCACGCTGGCGCAGCGCAATCGCGCGCTCGAGCCGAGAGGCCACAAAATGTTCGTCAACGGCTTCGTTGGGATCGCGCGTCAGCGCGCGCACGCGGATCATGGCGCGTGGATTGTAAAAACCGCGGCACACAAAGTGTTCTTTAGCGTCGAGCACATCGACGATGTCTCCGGCTTGGGCATCGGGCTTCTTGGCAACGGCTCCGCTAAAAATCCACGGGTGACCATTGCGTACGGCGTGTTCGCTATTTTTGCGCAGGATAAGGGGTGGGTAGTTCAAACAGAGGGATCCATTTTAAAGGTTAGAGCGGTCGCAGTGCTCCGTTCTGAGATCGAAGCATCGCTAGTGCCGGCTAGCTAGGCCAGACTCCGCAGGTCCGTAAAAGATCGCCTTCAGTGCGCATTTTGGCCAGATGTGCGCGCCGGATGAGAACGCTGCTGCGATGAGTGGTCGACGAAGGGCTTCTAACGGCGTATGGGCGCGACGTCGCGCGCACAGCGGAATCCGATGTAGCCTGTGCCCTTGTAGGGGTTGCTGTATGAGCGGGCGCTCGCTCGCAGTTCGGCTGCCGACTGGTTCCAAGAGCCGCCGCGCACGACGCGAAAGTCGCCCTCTTCGGGGCCGCGAGGATTCTGTGCGGGGCTTGTGCCGTAGTAGGTGGGCCCCCACCAGTCGTGCACCCACTCGGCCACGTTACCGGCTAAGTGATAAACCCCCTCGGGCGTTGCGCCGAGCAAGGGCGCGTCAATCGGGAGTGGTGCGCTATCGGCATATCGCGCCCTTGCGGATGAGGGCGGCATGTCGCCCCAGGGGAATAGTCGTTGAGCAGTGCCGCGCGCTGCGTACTCCCACTCGGCTTCTGTGGGCAGGCGTGCGCCGCGGGTGGCGCAGAAGGCGCTGGCATCCTGCCAACTTACATGGGTG
Organism: Gemmatimonadota bacterium; assembly: GCA_038119905.1. Taxonomy (GTDB): domain Bacteria; phylum Latescibacterota; class UBA2968; order UBA8231; family UBA8231. Next base: position 7,491 of record JAYOKQ010000097.1, read on the forward strand.
GCGGGAAAGTTGGGATCGCGTAGATCGGCCCGTGTCCTACGTCCCTGTCCCACCAACCAGTCCTCAAAGGCGATGCGGCTCACCTCATGGCGATCGATTTGGAACGCATTGAGTTGCACAGTGTGCGGCGGCCGTTCGTCTAACAGGCCATCGGATGAACCCATGGTAAACAAGCCGGCAGGTATATCGACCATAGCGACCGGATGCAGCAGGTCGACGCGGGCGATCAGGCGCCGTGCGAGTGCGACAGCACCGGCGCGCATGGTATCGGCCTGCGTGCCTAGCTGCTGTGAATCGACGCGTAGAATCGCATTGCGCTCGATGTCGATCACCTTGAGCGTGAGCTGATAGTCCCTGCCTGTGCGGTGTGTTTGCAGGAAGAGCAGCCATTGTACGTTGAGCTGTTGGCCGATTTCTACGGCCTGGCTCTGATCGGTTATTCCGCTCTGCTGGAACGAAGCTTCTGCGATTACGTCCTCTACGCGCTCGCGCTCTACCAGTTCAAAACGGTGGCTTTCTTGTAGGCTCTGCTCTACGATCGACTGCACGTAGTCGATGTGAGTGCCCTCATCGCCGATGACGGCTATGCGGGTTCGCTGTGGCTGAGCTAGCGTCTGACTACAGGCCAGCAGGATGAGAGCGTAGTACACGATCATAGATTACCTTGCCGCGATGGGATGTCCACTATGTTACCGTACAGAGAGACGCCTCAGTTGAGATGGCGTTTCGCCTCGTCATGGACTAGACTGCGCAGCTCGGGGTCATCAATGCAGAATATGCGGAATATTTTTGCTTGGTCTTCGAAGTTATGTAGCAGTGAATCGCGCAGACGCGTCACTTCGGGATCGTCGAATGTTAGCGGATCGGTCTTATCCGAGGGAATTTCCGATCCGTAAAACACCTTGAGATCGACTTCGGGACTCTTGTTGAATCCCGGGATATCAATCAGGATTTCGTGGCCGGACAGTGGCCGCCCTAGTTTGTCCGAAAACGTGCGGCACAGCTCGATTTCTTTTTCGCGCCGCTTCGCTGGGTTGTGGTAGAGTTCGTAGAGATAGTGCATTAAGTCGCGTTTGCGTTCGCCCGGATGAATGACGGCGCCGACCTTGTAGAGGCGTCGATAAATCGTTCCGTCGAGCAACGCCGCCGAGCCAGTCAGTCCGAGGCGCTGCTGCTCCGCTTTGAGTAGGCCAACTAATTCGCTCTCGGTGAGCAGGTGAAAGCGATTTCCGTCTAACTGACAGTCTGGATGCAATAGAATATCTTGGACGGCTCGTTTAAACATAGCGGACGCCGAGCGCACGCCGTGGTGCCAGTATACGTTTCGATACATCAGATAGTTGGTGAACACGAGGGCCTCGACCGCGGATACGCCCTTGCTGGTAATGGCTAAACGCTTGCGATCAGGGTCAAATTTTATCGATGAGGCCAAGCGATCGCGGTTGACGCTTTCGCCGAAGGGCACGCCGCAAAAGAGCGAGTCGCGCAGTAGGTAGTCGATTTTGTCCGGATCGAGCGTGCCGCTGAGAATGTTGGCCAGTAGCAGGTCTCTGGCGGGGATATCGCACTGCTTGTTTTTGTAGTCGATGACGTTGGCCACGCGCAGCGGGTCGATCTCAAACTCGTCGCGCAGAATGCGGTATATGGGACGGCTTTCATCGAGGATGATCTGGCGAGCGCGCTCCTCGTGGAGGACAAAGAGCGGCATGAGCTCTTCTAGCGTGTGCGAAAAAGGGTAGTGGCCGATGTCGTGTAGCAGCGTGGCCGCGACAAAAACGCGAATATCCTCGTCTTCGAGCTGTAGTGGAGGGTCGGATACGAGCAAGCGCGCCATAAATTGCTTGGCGAGGTGGTATACGCCCAGTGAGTGCTCAAAGCGGGAATGGCGCGCACCCGGGTAGACCAGGTGGACATATCCCAGCTGAGTTATGTTGCGCAGGCGTTGGAAATCTTCGGTGTCTATGAGGGCGAGCACGGGTGGGGGAAGGTAGATATACCCCCAAACGGGGTCGCGAATGGCTTTGCCTTGATCGGCGAGAAGAGGATGTTCCATAGGAGGGGCAATCTAGGCCACCTAAAAAACTCTGTCAAGCGAGATTTTTGATTGGTGCTTATTGCAGAAGCCCTTAATTAAAAGGGACTTAGGTGATATTTTACTGCTGGATAAAACATTGACAGGCGAATAATATTGCCTATTTTAAGTGACTTGCGTAAAAATTAGACCTAAGTGTAAACGCCAACGATAGGAAGTAGAGTAAAATGGCTGAACAAACGCTGATGATTGTTAAACCCGATGCGGTGGCCAAAAATGCGATTGGGCAGATTGTCGCCCGCGTCGAAGGCGACGGTTTTGTCGTCCGCCAGTTGCGCATGTTGCATTTGTCGCGCGAACAGGCCGAGTCGTTTTACGACGTGCACAAAGAGCGCCCCTTTTTCGGCGAACTCGTCGAGTTTATGACGTCCGGACCGGCTGTCCCCATGGTGCTTGAGCGCGCTGATGCGGTTCCCCACCTGCGCGAGTTTATCGGTCCGACTAACAGCAATGAAGCACCGGCGGGTACGATTCGCGGCGACTTCGGGACGGACGTGCAGTGCAACGCCGTGCACGCCTCGGATTCTTCCGAAAATGCAGCGCGTGAGATTGCCTTCTTCTTCGGGGAATAAGGGTGGATTCTTCGGTTTCAGCCGTCGAGTTGGTGCTCGATGAACTCGACGAGGGCAGCAATGAATTCACCTTTGCCCTCGAGCCAACCGCGCTGGAATTAGAGCATGAATTTTTTTCTTTTGCCGGTTCGATCGATGCCAAAGTAGCCGTGCGGCGCAGCATCAATAGTTTTTCGCTCAACGGCTCGGTGCGGTGGCACGTCGAAGGCGAATGCTATCGCTGTCTCGAATTGATGCAGGAGACACAGCAGGCTTCGTTTGAGCTATTATTGCAACGCCGTCAGGCCAGCTCAGAAGAGTTGGAATCGGCCGAAGAAGATGGATACATAGAGATAGTCGATCCCGGCACGCGGCGCGTTGATCTTGCTGATTACGTCCGCGAGGCGATCGTGCTGGAAATGCCGATGCGTATTCCATCCGAGGCCAGCGATGGGCAGTGTCCCCACTGCGGCCGCGGAGAAGCGTTAGATGGACGCGACTCACAAGAGAAGATTGACCCGCGCTGGGATGCGCTTAAGAACATAGAGTTTTCACAGAACAATCGCGCATAGCGAAAGGAGTTCGACGTGGCTTCAGTACCTAAGAGAAGAATTTCGCGCACGCGCCGCGATAAGCGGCGCACGCACTGGAAGGCTAAGGCTGCCGCGCGCAGCACGTGTGCAAGCTGTGGACAGCCGGCTCTGCCGCATCGCGTTTGCCCTAGCTGTGGCACGTATCGCGGTCGCGAGTACGCCGAGCCCGAAGTTTAAGGCGCGCTGCGTAGAGGGCCTACAGCGTCGTGGTGAGCGAACACAAGTACGGTGCTATGATTCGCGAGACTGCGCACTTCTTACCAGAGCGCGTCGTAACGAATGCAGAGATCGAACAGTTTGTAGATACTTCTGACGAGTGGATTCGCGAGCGCACGGGCATTGTCGAGCGGCGCTTCCTTGCCGAAGATGAACCCACTTCGCGAATGGCTATTGAAGTCGGAAAGGCGCTTGTTGAAAAGAGCGGGATCGATCCGCTCAGTATCGATTTAGTCATTGTTGCGACGATTACGCCCGACATGTTCTTTCCGGCAACAGCCTGCATTGTGCAGGCTGCGATCGGGGCAAAGAATGCTTGGGCCTACGATCTGTCGGCCGCCTGTTCTGGCTTCGTCTTCGCCTTGGTGACTGCTGCTCAGTTTATACAGAGCGGGGCGCACAGGCGAGTGATGGTCATCGGGGCGGACAAGATGAGTTCCATACTCGACATGCAGGATCGCAATACCTGCGTGCTGTTCGGTGATGGCGCCGGCGGCGTGCTGCTCGAACGCAGCGAGGATCCATCACTCGGGCTCGTCGATTTTGAGCACTTTGCCGATGGCTCCAGCGTCGATTGTCTCAACGTGCGCGGTGGAGGCAGCCTGCATCCGGCTACGCACGAGAGCGTCGATCAGCGTCTGCACTACGTGCGTCAGGACGGTCGTGCCGTCTTTAAGTTCGCGGTTGTGAAGATGGCCGAAATTTCGGCGACCGTCCTTGAGCGCAACGGACTAACGGGGCAGGACTTGAAGCTGTTTGTGCCGCACCAGGCCAACCGTCGAATTATCGACGCGGCGGCAGAGCGCATGCAGCTTCCCGCCGATCGAGTCATGGTCAATATCGACCGTTTTGCCAATACGACGGCTGCAACCATTCCCATTGCCCTGTCCCAGGCCTGCGACGAAAATCGCCTTCAAAAGGGCGATTTGTTGTTAATGACCGGCGTTGGTGCCGGCTTGACGTGGGGCAGCGCTCTTTTTCGCTGGGGTGTGTAACGTGTCGGATTTCGCCTATATATTTCCGGGACAAGCATCGCAATTTGTCGGTATGGCACGCGATTTACACGAACAGAGTGAAACGGTGCGTCGGCTCTTTGCACGCGCTGACGAAGTCTTGGAGTTTTCGCTGAGTTCGGCGTGTTTTGATGGCCCAGAAGATAGACTTGGGCAGACCGTTGTAACGCAGCCGGCCGTCTTCGTGCACAGCGTGGCCGCCTACCAACTCCTGCAAGAAGGGCAGCTGCAGCCGGCTCTAGTCGCAGGCCATAGCCTGGGCGAGTACTCGGCGTTGGTTGCTGCGGGGGCGCTTGATTTTGAATCGGCTCTCCAACTGGTGAAACGCAGAAGCCGGGCTATGCAAGAGGCCGGTCAGGCAAAGCCCGGCGCTATGGCGGCGCTTATTGGTCCGTCTGATGAAGATGTCGTGGCGCTTTGTGCGCAGGCCGCAGATGTGGGTGTCGTGGTTGCGGCCAACTTCAATGCTCCGGGGCAGGTCGTCGTATCCGGTGAACCGACGGCCATCTCGCGGCTGGGCGTATTAGCCGGCGAAGCGGGCGTCAAGCGCTTTGTCGAACTACCTGTGAGCGGAGCCTTTCACTCTCCGCTTATGCAGCCGGCGGCCGATGAGATGAAAGAACTCCTACAAAACGCGCCCATTCAGAGGCCTGCCGTCCCGGTCATAACTAACGTCTCGGCTGTTCCCGTCACAGACCCAGAAATCTTGCGCGGCGATCTCATTGAGCAGATAACCCATTCGGTTCGTTGGACGGAGTCTATGGCGGCGCTGGGAGCTACCGGCATCAAGCGCGTCATTGAAGTCGGCCCGGGTGCTGTCTTAAAGGGTCTCATGCGTCGGATTGATCGCGAAATAGACGTGCTAAGCGCCGGAAATGCAGAGGATATCGCGTCTACGGTCGCAGAATTAAAAGGGGAGAACTGATGGGCTTGGAAGGTAAAGTTGCGCTGGTAACCGGCGGCTCGCGCGGCATCGGACGTGCGATTGCACTGCGTCTGGCTAGTGCTGGGGCCGATATTGCGCTGTGTGCGCGCAACGTCAAGGCGGCTGAAGCGGTGGGGCGAGAAATTGAAGACCTCGGTCGCCGCTGTCTGGTGCGCCAGGCTGACGTATCGCACAGCGATCAGGCCGATGAATTGATTGGTTCGGTTGTGAGCGAACTGGGGTCGCTCTATGCGCTGATAAACAATGCGGGCATTACGCGTGACAACCTGCTGATGCGCATGAAGGATGAGGACTGGGATGCGGTGTTGCAGGTGAACTTGAAGGGTGCGTTTAACTGCGCGCGTGCCGCCGTTCGCCCCATGCTAAAAGCCCGCGGTGGACGCATCATCAATATTACTTCGGTTGTCGGCATACAGGGCAATGCCGGCCAGGCAAATTATGCTGCTTCAAAAGCTGGTTTGATCGGACTGACGAAGAGCTTGGCGCGCGAGTTGGCATCGCGTTCGATTACGGTTAATGCGGTTGCCCCGGGGTTGGTGCCCGACACGGGCATGACCGACGAACTTTCCGAAGAAGTCGTTGAAGGCATGCTGTCTCAGGTGCCGTTGGGGCGTGCTGGAACGCCGACAGATGTGGCGCACGCCGTTGCATTTCTCGCCGCTGAAGAGGCCGCCTATATAACCGGTCAAGTCATTTCGGTTGACGGTGGCATGGCCATGTAGATATTGCGCTTGTAGTAGATGCTGGCGCCGTACTATATTTGACGCAAACGTTACCTGTATAACTCTACCTTACAAAAAAGGGGAATCAAAATGGCATCCATAGAAGAGAGAGTACGCGATTTAGTTGTCGAGCAGTTGGGCGTGAGTGAAGATCAGGTTAACCCGCAGGCCTCGTTCATTGATGATCTGGGCGCCGACTCGCTGGACACCGTGGAACTCGTTATGGCATTTGAAGAAGAGTTCGGCATCGACATTCCCGACGAAGACGCCGAAAAAATGTCGTCCGTCGGCGATGCGATCAAGTACCTAGAGGAAAACAGCAAATCTTAAGCGGGAGCAGATACGTGGTGTCGAGGCGCAGAGTTGTAGTTACGGGTTTGGGAGCCCTTGCTCCCAACGGTAACGATCTATTGTCCTTTTGGGATGGCCTAATCAACGGCCGTTCTGGCATAGGCTTTATCAGCAGGTTCGATACGACTGATCATCGAGCCAAGATCGCTGGAGAAGTCAAGGATTTCGATTTGTCCTCGGCCCTCGACTCTAAAGAGGCACGCACAAACGATCCGTTTACCCACTACGGCGTTTATGCGGCGACGCAGGCTGTCGCAGATGCCGGACTGGTGATTGACGAAAGCAACGCCGATCGCGTTGGCGTTATTTGGGGATCTGGTATTGGTGGCATTGCAACGCATGAGCAGCAGCACTCCGTGCTCATGGAAAAAGGCCCCAAGCGGATCAGCCCATTTCTCGTGCCGATGATGATCATCGATATGGCGGCGGGCATGATTTCGATGAAGCTGGGAGCCAAAGGTCCGAATTATGCTACGGTATCGGCCTGTGCTTCCGCTTCGCATGCCATTGGTGAAGCGGCGCGGAAAATCCAGTACGGCGATGCCGACATCATGATTACTGGAGGCTCTGAAGCCGCTGTCACCGCGACCTCCGTCGGCGGGTTCGCATCGTCCAGAGCGTTATCTATGCGCAACGACGAGCCGACGCGAGCTAGCCGCCCCTTTGATAAAGATCGCGACGGCTTTGTCATGGGAGAGGGTGCGGGCGCTATTGTGCTGGAAGAGCTTGAAGGTGCTATGGCGCGCGGCGCGACGATTTACGGTGAATTCCTAGGGCTGGGTTTCACGGCCGATGCCTATCACCAGACGGCGATGGCACCAGAGGCCGAAGGCGGAACGCGTGCCATACGTCTCGCGTTGGCCGACGCTGGAATACAGCCCGAGTTGATTGACTATATCAATGCGCACGGCACGTCTACGCCGATGGGAGACAGCCAAGAGACGGCGGCTATTAAAAACACCTTTGGAGATCACGCTCGTTCGCTGGCGGTATCCTCTACCAAATCGATGACCGGCCATCTGTTGGGAGCAGCGGGAGCGATTGAGACGATCGCCTGTCTGATGGCTATTAAAAACGGCATAGTGCCGCCGACGATCAATTACGAGACGCCCGATCCAGAATGTGATTTAGACTATGTGCCGAATGAGGCGCGCGAGTTAGAAGTGCGCTATGCACTCAATAATTCGTTTGGTTTTGGCGGCCACAACGCAGCTCTTGTCATGGGGCGCTTTAACGGCTGAGCCTGCCTTCTAAGCGCTGATATTCCCTCTCGTAC
>JAYOKQ010000098.1:0-1699 GCA_038119905.1 Gemmatimonadota bacterium
CAGGCGCGCTGGTCGCGCTGCTACGTGCCGGCAGTCAACCTAGAGGGCGTGGGCACGCGCGTGTCCAACAACCGCATCCACGACCATCCCCACTGCGCGATTCTATTTTGGGGCAACGGCCACCTCATCGAGTACAACGATATCTACGACGTGTGCTACGAGACGGGCGACGTCGGTGCCATCTACACGGGCCGCGACTGGACCTTCCGCGACAACGTCCTTCGCTACAACTACATGCACGACATTCACGGGCCGGGCAACGGCGAGGCATTGGTGTTTTACCTAGACGACTGCGTCAGCGGTATCGCCGTCTACGGCAACCTCGTCGTGCACACGCAGGCGGCTATCGGCATTGGCGGCGGGCGCGACTGCCTCGTCGAAAACAACGTCTTTGTCGACACCCATCCGGCCATTGGCATCGATGCGCGCGGGCTGGACAAGAACGACGTGTGGGCCAATAACGTGAAGGGGCTGGTCCAGAGCATGCGGGAGATGGACCACCACAATCCGCCCTACTCGGAGCGCTACCCCGACCTGATGGAGATCGATCGCTGGGTAGCGGCCGGCACGGGCGTGCCGCCGGAGGGCAATAAGTTTTTGCGCAACCTCTTTGTCAGCGGCTGGTGGCTGCGCATTTTCTGGTACGCGCAGGAGGAGATCATCGATATACGCGACAACTGGCTGGTGCCTGAGCAGGGTGATCCGGGCTGGGTCGATCCAGAAAACCCAGCCCGAGCCGGCTGGGCGCTGCGCGAGGATGCGCCCATTCTGCGCCACACGCGCTTTCAGGCCCTGCCGCTAGAGCGCATGGGCCTGTGCCGCGACGAGTACCGTCCCCGCCCGCTGCGCACCACGCGCCGGCCGCGCCGCAGGGGAGGGCGCGCCGCGCGATGACGGTGCGGATAGAAGCGCAGACGCCCGTAGGCACGCCGCCGCAGTGGGCCGTGCTCATGCGCCGGCTCTTTGACGCGATAGAGGACGCCGCGCCGCGGGTGCTCGAGCGCTACACCCACCCAGACGGCCGACTGCTCTGGCCGCCTAGCCCTGACTTTCAGAGCATCGATGCGCTGGACGACTGCTACGAGAGCTTTCACAACTGGCCGCTGTTTTACCTGCTGGGCGGCAGCGCGTGGTTTTTGGCGGAGGCCGATCGCGCCTTTGACGTGATCAACGCGCAGATGAGTCAGCACGATACCGGCCACGGCTATCCGATGGTCGTCGACGAGTACCAGCCCGGCTACGATTGGTTTCATCAGGGCGAGGGCAACTATCTGTTCTACATGCTCTGCATGGCCGATCCGACCAATGCGCGCCACGTCGAGCGCGCCCGGCGCTTTGCCGAGTACTTCACCGGACAGAATCCGGACGTGCCCAACTACGACGCGCAGCGCCGCCTTATTCGCTGCGCGCGCAACGGCAGCAAGGGGCCGGCTTACTGGGCGTTTGACGAGGGGCCGCACTGGCCCTATCCCGGTTACAACCTGCCCTTCTACGACGTGCCGGGCTGTCCGAATCACGCGGCCGTGGAGGCCGATCCGCAGCGGGCCGAACAGATGGGTGCGGCCATGCGCGAGCGCATGGGGCGCGGCGACGCCGTGATCAACCTGCTGGCTACGACGCTCGGGGCCAACGCCTTTTTGCTGACGGGCGATGCGACCTATCGCGACTGGGTGATCGAGTATACGGAAGCGTGGATGGA
>JAYOKQ010000098.1:1799-15230 GCA_038119905.1 Gemmatimonadota bacterium
GACCGCAACGACCAGCTGCACGTGCCGCACAAGTACGACGATCCCGGCCGAGTTGACTATGAGCCGGGCGCGTGGATGGTCTATCCGATATGCAAGGAAGACGGCACCGCGCTGCAGCGCGACGGATGGTTTGAGTTTATGCCCATGTATCCGTCTGACGTTGCCCATCTGTGGTGTATGACGATGGCCGAGGGCGACGCGCAGCGCGTTGAGCAGACGCGCAGGCGTTCGGGCGATCCCTTTGCCCTCAACGCCTGGCACCATACCAAAGATCAGGGCGGGCACGACGGGGGTTGGCTGGCCTACCTGCGCGGTGCGTTTCCCGACTATCCCGAGCGGATTCTCCAGCACAACTTGGACCAAGTGCAATCGCGCCTCGATTTTATGGCCGAGGACGATCAAGATCCGGCCACCTACAGCGACGCCTACTTTCAGCGCCGCAATCCGGTCACCTGTGAGGGGCTAGTACAGCTGACGATGGGTGCGCCGCTGCCCCACTATAACGGCGGGCTGCTGGTGGCGCGATTGCGCTACTTCGACTGCGAGCAGCAGCGGCCTGGCCTGCCGCCGGACGTGGCGGCGCTGGTGTCGAATTTGCGCGATAGCGGCGTCGAGTTAACGCTGGTCAATCTGAGCGAGACGAATCGACGCGAGGTGCTGATTCAGGCGGGTGCGATGGGCGAGCATCGGTTTACCGACGTGCAGGTCGACGGCGGATCCCCCGTTTCGGTAGGTGGTCAGACGCTGACGGTGTCGCTGCCTCCGCGCACGCAGGCCCACCTGCAGATGGGCATGGAGCGCTTTGTCGGCGAGCCGTCGTTTGCTGCGCCGTTTTAGGGGGCGCTAGGCGACAGCGGGCAGCGCGTCCTCTGCGTTGATGCGCTCGGCGATGCCGTCCCACAGCGCTAGGCGGGCGCGCAGCGCCTGCTGGGCGGCTGCCAGTCCTTCCTCAATGCACGATGACTTGTCGCCGCACAGCGCCTCGAGCATTTGCTGGGCGAGTGGACCGTGCGTGTCGCCGTCCAGTTCGACGTGGCGCTCCAAGTAATACACCAACTGCTGAAAGCGGCCGTCGCGCGCACCGGACTGTGCCAAAATCTCGAGAAACATATCGGGTATGATCTCTTCGCGGCCCAAGGTGAAGGCCGCGCCCACTACGTGCGGTTTGCCGCTGTCGATATGGGCAAAGGTCGCGCGGACAAAGTCGGCGGCGGCCGGCTCTATGGCGCAGGTTGTCAGCGCTTCTTCTACGGACTGTCCGTTCTGAAGCGCGGCGATGAAACGCTTGATCGGCTGCGTGTCGGCGCCGATTTCGTCCATGGCTTCCAGATACATTTCAAAGTGGCTTTTGGGCGTGCCGTAGGCGTCGATATCGCTCTCTTCGCCGTGGACGATCTCGTTGATGAGTCGGGCGGCTGCAGGGTGCGGGCCAGGGGTCCAGGGCACGCGGACGCAGGTCAGGGTTGCCTGCAGCGATTTGAGCAGCGACATAAAGTCCCACACGGCAAAGACGTGCAGTTCCATAAAGGCGCGTATGTCGTTTAAGGAGTGGAGTGCACCGTAGACGCGGTGTGTGCGCAGCGCCGCGCGCAGGGGCGCCAACTGCTCGTCTGATTGCTGGGCGAAGGAGGGGTAGGGAGCCATAATTGACCTTTAGGAAATGGAACAAATAATTTATCTCTATGAGATAGAATTTACCGATTTATCCCCTTTTGGCTATAGGTGTACGGCGAAAAATCGCGACGATAGCGCTGAATAATACGCTAGTCTGCTGCGCGCAGGTCGGAGGTTGCAATGCCCAACTCCTCGTCGGCGATGCGCAGGTCTTCGTCGATATACAGCTGGGTCGGATAGCCGAGCGCTTCGTCGAATTGCACCGTCACTTGGGCCGCGTCTCGGGCAAGGGCGCTGTCGATAAGGGCAAAGAGTCCGTCGATCGTGTGGTAGCTTTTCCAGTAGGTTGGGCCGACGGGCGTCGCGTCGTCTGCGTAGAGGATGCGCCCGATGCGGTCGTCGGTTACGTCAATAACGACCGGGCGCACCCAGTCGGGCACGCAGAAGCAGATGCGCTGATAGGTAAATTGATAGGCAGGAGGTCGGTTGGTTTTCCAGCGTTCGCGCTCCTGGTCAACCGTCTCGGCTAGCGCGCGGTAGCGCTCGGGCAGGTGGTCGTAGCTCGGACCGGTCGCATCGTCTCGGCCGCAGCCCAACAAGACCAGTGCGATCAGGCCGATCCAGTAGGACCGCATGCTGATCCACCGGCCGGGTTGGCGCGCGGCATGGGTCGTTTGGTGCGGTGTGCGCTGCATACAGAGCTCCTCGGTTAGGGCGTGAATCCGGTCTATTTTAATGATATGGAAGCCGTCGTTTTTCGCCATGGCCGAGTGGCCCTTTGCGCGATGGGGGTGGATTTGGCTAGCTTAGCGGCGGGCATTGATGTGCGGGGTGCGTACTCTACTACAGGGAGAGGGAACAGCGTGGGGATTGGCATAGTGTGCATGGTCGTCGTCGTCGTCCTGTGGAGCATGGTGCCCATTTTAGTCAAGCAGCTCTTGGCCGTATTGGATCCGTTTACCATCGCCTTTTTGCGCGCGGCGCAGGGGGCGGGCTTTGCGCTGGCGCTGCTCTATGCGGGCGGTCGCAGCGTGCGGTCCATCGTCTGGTCGCGCTGGCACGCCGCCGGCGGTATAGGCATTGGCCTCAACTACGCGCTCTACGCGCTCTCGCTCAGCTATACGACGGCCAGCGTCGGCGTGCTGATCGTGCAGGTGCAGTACGTCGCGCTGGCGCTGCTGGCCGTTGTCGTATTGGGCGAGCGCATCGGCTTGGGCAAGCTGGCCGGTATGGGTCTGGTGCTGGCCGGCATTGCCGCGGTGATCGTCTGGGGCGGCGACGTAGGCGAGCTGATCGCACCCGACTATATGCGGGGCAATGCGATCATGCTGCTGTCGGGTTTGGGCTGGGGTATCTATGCGCTGTCCAACAAGGTGCTGGCGCCGCGCGCCCCGAGCGGGGCGATTCTCGCGCCGATGATGGGTTTGGGTGCCCTGCTGATCGGCGTGCTCGCCGCTGCGTCGTTTCAATTGCGCGCCGCGCCGGATGCGGGCGATCTGCTGTCGCTGGTTGCCCTGGGCGTGGTGGGGACCGGGCTGTCGTTTACGCTGGTCTCCGAGGGCATGAAGCGACTCAGCGCGACCTTGGCCGGATCGATTACGACGGCCACGCCCATCGCGCAAATCACGCTGGCAAACCAGGTCCTAGGCGAGCCGCTGGGCTGGCATATCGCCGGGGGCGGCGCGCTGATCATTACCGGTATATTGGCCATGGCGCTGGCCGAGCGCTATGCACGGCGCGTGCGGTAAGTCCGCACGCCAACGGGAGGAGAGAGCCTATGCAACTGACTCGAATGACCTATGCAGAGGACGACGGTCTGCTGCGCTTGTGCGCAGACGACGGCACCGAGGGCTGGGCTCCCGGCGTGCCGTCGCCTCTGGCCGAGGCCCTAATCGATGCGTGCCAGCCCGTGCTGGTCGGCCAGTCTCCGTGGGAACGCGACCGCCTTTGGCAGGCCTGTCGAGCGGCCGGTCAGCGGGCCGAGCTTGCGCCGGCGGCCTGGGGCCACGTCGATATTGCTCTGTGGGATCTGCTGGCGCGCGCGCAGGGCCTGCCGCTGTTTCGCGCAATGGGTGGCTTTCGCGATCGAATACCGATCTATCGCGTCGGCTCAGAGACGCGCGACGCCGACGTCGTGGTAGCCGAGGCCGAGGCCGCGCGCGCTGAAGGGGCTCTGGGCTATGGTCTGCAGGCCGTGTGCGCCGAGGCGACTCCGGATCTGCTGCGTGCGATCAGAAGCGAAGTGGGCGCGGACTTTCGCATTCTGTGCGACGGCGGGCAGCGCTTCGACTTGGAGGACGCACTGCGCATTGGCCGTGCGCTGGAAGCGATCGACGGGCACTGGTTTGCCGAGCCGCTGCGCGACGGCGATGTGGGCCGACTGCAGAAGCTGTCCGATGCGCTGTCGCTGCCGGTGGTCGCCGGAGCGTTCATGGGGGATTCGATGCCCTCTGGCACGCGCGCTCTGTCAACGCGGGCCGTCGATCGCCTGCGCGTGAATGCGCTCGACGTCGGGGGGCTCACGGCGGCGCTCAAACTGGCCCGCGGCGCCGAAGCGCTGCAGATGAACTGCGAGATACACAGCCGGTCGCCCTACGGTCTCTATGCGTCGGCGCACGTTATGGGCGCCGTGCGCAATGCCGAACTCCTAGCCGTCGGCGCGCTGCCCGATGGGTTTGAACCACTGACCCTTAGCGAAGGGTATCTGCAGCTGCCGGCCGAGCCCGGCCTCGGACTGCGTCTTGCGGGAGGGGGCCGCGCATGAAAATCACCAAAGCGACCTTTTATCTGAGTGAGACCGAGCCGCAGGTGCGCCAGGTCCGCTACGCCGACCGCGGCGGAATCGACAAGGTGCCGCCCGGCCTGTCGGGTCTGTTTACCCACTGCGAGGGCATTGGCCCTGAACCCGATCTGCATATCGAGTACGCTACACAGGAGCCCGTGCCGACATACAGGCTCCAGCTGCGCCTGCACACGGACGGCGATCTGGACGCTTATGCCGATTGGGGCAGCGGCTACAGCGCTTCCGAGCTAGAGTGGAACGCCAAGCTGGCGCTGGCGCGCTACATGCCGATGATCGTGGGCGTGGACGCGTTTGATCGCGAATACATCTGGCAGCGCATGTGGTACGCGCAGCGCTTTTTCTACACGGGTCGCCAGCCGTTAGACACCATTGATCGCATGCTGTGGGACTTGGCCAGCCGCCACGCGCGCCAGCCGATTTACAAGCTCTTAGGCGGCGCCAGAGAAAGCGTGCCGGCCTACGGACTGATTGGCGGGCGCACCATTGATGCCATTGTTGAAAGCGCCATGGACAAGCGCGCGCAGGGCTTTATCGGCGGCAAAGACCACTGGTATCGCGGCGTGGAGGGCAACGCCGAAATGGCGCGCGAGCTGCGCACGGCGATGGGCGACGACTTTCTCCTGCTGCACGATCCGGTCGAGTCCTATACCTGCGAAGAGGCCATTCGCATTAGCCGCATACTGGAAAAGTACAACTACGAATGGATTGAGGAACCGCTGCAGGACTACGATATCCTCGGCCTACAAACGCTGTGCAAAGCCGTCGATCTGCCCGTGTTGGCGCTGGAGTGGATCGGCGCCATTGGCGGTCAGCCTTTTAATGCGGCGCCCTACGTGGCGCTGGGCGCGACCGACATCGTGCGCCAGCGCGGCATCGGTATCACCGGACAGCTCAAGGTTGCGCAGATGGCCGAGAGCATGGGGGTGCCGGTGCACGGCGGCGACCCGCACGTGATCTTGGGCGTTTCCAACGATCCGCTCTTTGAGGCATTTATGGGTCTGCAGCCCGAACCGCCCGAAGAACAGCAGGACTGCCGCGGTCAGCTTGTGGTGGGCGACGGCGTTGCGCGCATCGCCTGGAAAGATCGGCCCGTCGTCGAGCCGGACTGGGACGAAGTAGCTCGATCGGCGCTCATGGTCATCGAGTGAGCGACGAACCGCCGCCCCTTCCATCCGACGATGTCGCCGACGGAGACGATGCCAAGATTCGCCGACTGCCGTGGGCGCTGCTCAGCGCTGCTTTGGGCAGCGTGTACGGCAACCTCGGCGCGGTGCTCGTACTATATTACGACGAGCTAGGGCTGCCCAAGACCCACATTGGTTTGCTCAATGCGCTGATCTTTCTGCCCGGACCGCTGGCCCTCTTTGTCGCCCCCCTAGCCGCGCGCTGGGGGTGTAAGCGCACGTATCTGCTCTTTTACAGCACGCGCAAGGTCGTCTTTGCGCTCTTGGCGGCCAGTCCCTTTGTCCTGCACCAGACCGGCCTAGTGGGAGTCATGCTCTTTACGACAGCGGTTATGGGGACGTTTGGGCTGCTGCGAGTGATCGCCGAGACCGCGCTCTATCCGTGGGCCTACGAGTTTGTGCCGCGGCGCGTGCGCGGTCAGTTCTCAGCCGTTAACAATATTGTTTCCACGGTCTTTGGGCTGGGGGTGATTGCGTGGATGGGTCACTTTCTGTCGGAGGGCGCCGACCTGCGCGCCTACCAGCTGCTCGTTTTGATCGCCGCGTCCTTTGGCCTGCTCTCCGTGCTAGTAAAGATGCCCATTGGTGGCGGTGACCCACAGCCAGAAAGCGTTTCTCAGCGCGCTCATTTTGCATTGCTGCGTCAGGCGCTGCGCGATGCGCCGTTCCGGCGCTTTTTGTGGGGCTTGGTCATTATGTCGCTGGCCACGCACGCCTGGGGTGCGTTTATCCCGCTCTACCTCAAGGAGGAGGTGGGGCTCGACGCCGGAACCGTGGTGCAGATGCAGACCTTCCTGCTGATCGGCACCTTGGTCTCTAGCTATGGCTGGGGTTGGCTGGCCGATCGCTCTGGCGGACGAATCGTCTTGTTGGGCGGCGTGCTGGCCATGGGGGTGCTGCCGCTGATCTGGGTGGCGATCCCCCGCCACAGCGAGGTCGGCGTCTTTTGGGCAGCGGTGGCCGCTGCGCTGTGGGGCGTTGGGTCCATTGGGTTTAGCATCGGTCAGGACCGGCAGCTCAACGTCGATTTGGTACCGGCTGCAAAGAAGACGGAATACATGGCGCTGTTCTATACGTGGACGCAGATGGCGGCGGTGGTCAGTCCGCTCGCTACTGGCTGGGGCTTGGACCAGGTCGGGGGACTGCGCACGGCGCTGTTTGGCGTACCTGTTGGACCGTATACGCCCTTGTTTGCCTTCAGCTTTGTGGGCATTGTCGCCGGTGCGGTCATCTTTTCGCGCGAGGGCAGATCCTAACTCACACGGGTTAGCCTACAGCTCGTCCGGTAGCCAGACCGGATCGGCCTGCGCCTGCAAAAAGCCCTCGTTGGCTGCCTGCATATCCCACATCTCGAGCGATGCGATGTGCGTGGTCTGTCCGACGCTGAACGCCGCCATACGATGACGGCCTGCGTAGGCTGGATAGACGGACACGAGTGCCTGCCGTTCGTTGACAAAGACTTCCACCAAATAGTGATCTACAAAGATGCGCAGCTCGAGGTCCTCGTCTGCGTCTAGGTCTGACAGGGCAAACGGCGCCTCGCCGTCGCCTAGGCGCACGGTGCCGCTGTCGGGTCGGAAGACGATGGGCAGGCCCTCTTCGCCGTCGGCAAAGAGCACAAAGCCGAAGAGCTTGCGCTCGGCCTCTGGGCGGGCGATGCGGATGCGCAGCTCGACGGCCTCGCTGCGCAGGGAGACCAAGGGTTTGAGCGCCGGGGGTTGGGTAGGCGGCACGGCGTCGCCGTGTCCCTGCACGGGGGCATCGATTGTAATATCGCGCACCTCGATTGGGTTGGCGCGCAGCGTCTCCAATTCGCGCAGCGGGCGCATGCGCAGCGCGCTGTCGTTGTCCAGGCTTAGCTCGCGCGGCAGCGACTGCACGGTCTTGTTGAGCACGGCCCCTTCGGGACCGGCCGAGGTAAGCCACGCCCACATAACGCGCCGGCCGTCGGCCGTCAGCACGCTTTCGGGCGCAAAGAAGTCGGTGCGCTTGAACAGCCCGTATACCGGTTGGTCGTCGCGGCGCCAGTTCATGCGGCCGTGCCGCTCCGGCACAAACTGCTCGGTTGCCTCGTCCCAGTCGCCGATGTAGTAGCGGCAGCCCAAGGGGTGGCTAATGCACAGCAGCATCCACCGCTTGCCCAGCTTAAAAAAGTTGGGACAAGAGATGTCTTCGCCTATGGCAACGTCCGGCATATCGCCGCGCATAAAGTCGCCGATATACTCCCAGTCTTTGAGATCTTTCGATTTGAAGACCGGCGGCTTTGCGCCGCCGGAAAGAGCGTAGTAGGTGTCGTCGATGCGAAAGCAGTCGGGATCCCAATGCTGCATCTGCGCCGGGCTGCCGTCGGCGTTTTGTACCTCTACGGGATAGGGCCTTTCCCAGGCCGATAGCATGCGATCGGCGGCCAGCGCGATCTGGTTGCGCCCCGAGGCCTGGCCGTGATAGATGACGGCGGGCCGCCCCTCGGCCGTCAAAAAGCCGGTGCCGCTGAACATGCCGTGGCCGGTAAAGGCGGGCTGTAGCTTTGTCGGCTGCCAGGTCCAGTGCACCAGATCGGGACTGGTCACGTGCACAAAAGAAAAGGAGGTGCCGTCGCGCCAGGGATGGCGCAGGATATAGTGCAGGTGATAGGTTCCGTCGAGAAAGAAGGCGGCGTTGGGGTCGCCGGGCAGGCTTTCGCCGCCCGGGTGCATCAGGTGGTAGTGCAGTGGAATGGAGTCCATGGGATCTCTCAGCTAAAAACGCAGCGCTAGCTGCAGGCCCACGCGTTCTCGCGTTGCATCGAGCTGTGGCTGCAGGGAGAGCGACTGTCCGTAGCGATAGCGCACGGCGTCGCGTTTGCGCTCGATGGTGCGTATGCCGTCGATCCAGCCGTGCACCCACTGTCCGACGATCAGGCCGGCGCCCAGTGCGACCAGCAGCGCACCGCCCCCTTCGCTCTCGCGCTCTAGTGCGCGCAGCTTGTAGTGGGTGCTGCCCGTCTCTATGCCGATGGGAATTTTTTCGTAGCGCTTAACCGTGCCGTTTTCTCCGGTGATGTCGACGACTTCGTAGTCGGATTCTGGCCACGCATCGGTCTCGTCCATCAGTGCCGCACCCAGCACGACCGAAACCAGGCCTAGGCCGGCTGTGCCCACGTGCTTCCAACCCGAGCGCGGTTCGTCGGCGTAAAACTGCAGCATACCGGGTATGGGAATGGTAGCCAACATCAGACCAACGCCCAGACGTCGATTGGCGTCGCGGTACTCTTGCAGCGTCATCTCGGCCGGTACCGGATGGAACGGTACCTCGTTGAGCACTTCACCTGCGGTTGACTCTTCGGCGCGCGCAGGCGCTGCGGCTAGCAGGATCGATGCCAGTAGGGCTAGGACACATCGTTTCAGCATGTCGTTTCTCCACATAGATAGAATGGGTGTCGCTCAATGGCGGCGCTGCGCAATCCGGTCGACTCGGCACGGGGCGTCCAGTATATTACGCACATAAAAACCATACGGGATTGCCGTTGGCGAGGCAAGAAATTGCCCCGTCCATTTCCGAGCACGGCGCGCACACCGCCGCCGCCACTACAGAACGGATACACAGTATGACCGCACTACACTGGCCCGAAGGAAAGCGCGGCGCCGTCTCGCTTACGTACGACGATGCGCTGCCCGTCCACTATGAACACGTCGCCCCGCTCCTAGAAGCGCACGGCTTGCGCGCGACGTTCTATACTAACGTGCTGCCGCTGGGGGCCAACCCCGAGGCGTGGCGCCAGGTCGCGTCGCGCGGCCATGAATTGGGCAACCACAGCATCTTTCACCCGTGTCGCAAGGGACCCAACCACGGCTGGCTCGATGCGGCCTACGACTTGAAGACCTATACGCCGCGGCGCTGGACCGACGAAATGCGCGCAGCCAATATCGTGCTCAACTTGATCGACGGGCGCACGGAGCGCAGCTTTGGCAATACTTGCTGCAACACGGAACTAGGCGACGGCGATGGAGTACACAGCCTGGATGCGCTGGTCGACGAGCTCTTTGTGGCCGGCCGTGGTCCGTGGTGCGATCGCACCGTCACGGCCGATGCGCTCAATCTGTCTTCGCTCGGCCACTTCAGCGGTGACGCGCGGACCTTTGCCGATATGCGCGCAGAGGTCGAAGCCGGCCTGGCGCTGGGCGGATGGACCATTTACATGATGCACGGCGTGGGCGAAGGCACGCACGGACTGTTTATTGATCCAGAAGAGCACCGCCAGCTCGTCGAGTACTTGGGCGAGCAGACAGAGATTTGGACGGCGCCGCTGGCCGACGTGGCCGCACACGTGCGCCGTCAATAAGTATGGGTTGCCATGAGCACGTTCTTTAGAGACCTGAGGTCATTTTCCGACTTTGCCCTGTTTAGCAGGGACGATCACTACCAGCCCGTGCCCGAAGATTGGTGGGTTATTATAACGGACGTCAAGGGCTCTACCCAGGCCGTGCGCGAAGGGCGCTACCGCGATGTGAATACGCTGGGTGCGGCCACGATTGTTGCGGCGACTAGAGCGGCGCAAACGCGCGATTTCCCCTTTGTCTTTGGCGGCGACGGCGCCACGCTGCTGGTGCCACCCGAATACGCCGAAGAGGTTAAAGCACGCCTGCTGGGGCTCAAGGCGCTGGCTCGGGAAAACTTTGCGTTAGACCTGCGCGTTGGGGCCGTTTTGGTCGAAGAGCTAACGCGGGCGGGTAAGCCGTTGGAAGTGGGTCGCTTTGCGATTAACCCGGCGTTAGCGCAGGCTACTATTCGCGGTGCGGGTCTGATATGGGCCGAGCACCTGATCAAGAGCGATCCCGAGCGCTACGAGGCCCAGTCCAATCGCATAAGCGAGCCCGACCTAGCCAGCCTGTCGTGCCGCTGGAATCCGATTCCTTCGCAGCGCGGTCAGGTGTTGGCGCTGTTGGTCCAGGCGCGCGAGGGCCAGGAGGCCGCCTACGACCAGCTGCTCGAAGCCTTTGCCGAGATTTTTCCCGACGGGCTCGAGAGCCTGAACCCGGCGCGGTCGACAGAAGAAAATGCCTACCGCACGACGGCCGAGAACCTGCGAGGCGAGCGCCGCTACCACACGTCGGCGTTTTCGCTGGCGTTTATCAAGCGCGCGCTGTTTATCATCGTGGGCAATTTTATTATTCGATCGCGCCTTACGTCTGGAGTGCGATCCTACATAGAGGACACGGCATCGCACAGCGATTTTCGCAAATTCGACGAGACGTTGCGCATGGTTATCGACTGCACAGAGGAAGAAATACGCCGCGTGCACGAGGCGCTCGACGGGCTCTATAGAGAGGGCAAGATTGCCTACGGCACGCACGTTACGAGCCACGCGCTGATGACCTGCTTTGTCGAGAGTCTCAGCGCCGGCGATCACATACACTTTTTGGATGCCCAAGACGGCGGCTATACGGCCGCGGCCGTACAGCTCAAGCAGCAGCTCAAGGAGGCGTAGAGACGTGCTGCGGCCGATCGAGTTGGACGGGCGCGACCGCGTGGTGCTGCCCGACGGACAGTCGGTGGATTCGGCGTTGCTGTGGAATTTATTCGGGGCGTGTCGCACGGGCGATCGGATTGCAGTAGAGCGACTCGTCGCGCAGGCACCGGGCCTGGTGCACGGCGAGTACAATTATACGCAGCCGATTCACTTTGCCGTGCGCGAAGGTCACGCAGACGTCGTTACCTATTTGCTGGAAAGAGGCGCCGATCCGACCTATCGCACCTATGGCTACCGGGATACGCTGCGCACGATGGCGCGCGAGCGGGGCCATGATGCGGTTGCACGGATCATCGAAGAGACGTTAAGCGCGCGGTTTCCCATAGACGATCGAGTCGGCCCGCTGCTGTTGGCCGCCGGCGCTGGCGACATGCCGTCGGTGCGGGAGCAAGTAGAAGGGCATCGAGTAGCGCCCGGCGCCAGCGACGAGGTGGGCCAGACCGCGCTGCACGCGGCCTGTGCGGCTGGACATGGCGACGTGGTGCGCTACCTGCTGGACAGGGGAGCGGACGTGCAGGCCTGCCGCAGCGACGGGTTTACGCCGCTGCACAGCGCGCTCTTTTCCAACGGGCAAGGATGGGTGCGAACCGACCCTGAGCCGGTGGGCAGTTTGCGCGCCGGTCGGATCGCGGGGTTGCTGCTCGAGCGCGGCGCCGAATACAACATCTTTATTGCCGCCGTGTTGAGTGACGATCGGGCCGTGCTGAGCTGGCTGGAAAAAGATGCGTCGTATGCCAACTTTTCCGATACGCACGCGCGGCGGCCGCTGTCGGCGGCGGCGTGGCGCGGCGATCTCGATATGGTGCGTTTGCTCCTAGCGCACGGAGCCGATCCGACGCTGCCAGAGCGCGACAGCCCGCGGGGCCATGCGCTGTGTTTTGCGGGTTTTGGGGGCTTTTTGTTTTTGGGTTTTTTGCGCCGCGCGCCCGGACCCGCCCCAGTGGCTAGTGCGGTGGGGGGGGGCCGTGCGCTCGACCACGCGCGCGCGCATCCCGCCCTCTACGAGCTGCTCGTTGAGCACGGGGCTGATCCCCGCGACGAGCCGTTTGATCGCCTGCACGATGCGCTTAACGACGGCGATCAGGCGGCCGTGCGCTCGATACTGTCGCGGGATCCAACCCTCGGCAACGACCCGAGGCTGTGCTGGGGCGAAGGGTCCCTGGCTGTCGCCGCGTCGCAGCGCGATTGGGAAATGGTCGACGTGCTGCTCGGCTACGGTGCGCAGGTGCCGGTGCTGACCAAGTGGGGCCGAAGTTACTATGTGAAACACTTGGACGTCGCCCGTTACCTGCTAGAACGCGGCATGGATCCGAACCAGACCAACTGGCACGGCACGTCGCTCCTGCACGACCTGGCTTTCTTCGGCCCGTTAGAGGGCGTGCAGCTGTTGGTCGAACACGGGGCTGATATCCACGCCCTAGACGAGGAGTATTGCTCGACGCCGCTCGGCCTAGCGGCTAGGGCTGGACGCCTAGAGATCGTAGAATGGCTTTTGGCACAGGGCGCCGATCCTGTGCGGGCGGCCGCTGAGTGGGCTACGCCCCTAGCATGGGCGGCGCGGCGCGGGCACGATGCGGTCCTTGCGGCGTTGTCCAACGGTAAGTGGACGTCTTAACGCACTGTACAAGTGAAAGGACTAGCGTATGAAACTTTGGATGGACATACAGCGCGACCTCGAAGGGGTCATGCACGATCACGAGCGCATTCTCGACGCCTGGCACGAGGGGGGCGTGGACGGCGTGGTCTTTGGACCGCTCGTATTCGGCCAGGCCAAGCTGACGCAGGACGCCCAATCGCTGCCGTCGGAAGGGCCGGTGGCCGCGACGTATGATCCCAACCCGGCCGTCTACAAGCGCCTCGGCGTTGAGCCACCGCCGGCGCCCGAGCACAAGCTGCCGGAGCGCCGTGCGCTGCTGGAAAAAACGATGAATGCGACCAGAGATCGCGGCATGGAAGTGTACATCATGTATGCCGATGGGGGCGCCGGTCCCGGCGGCACGGGCCACCACCTGCACGATCCCAAGACCACGGCCGCACGCGTCGCGCGTATGGTCGATACGCTAGAGCACTATCCCATGGCCAACGGCGTGGTGATGGACGGGCCCGAGTGGGGCTACGAGATGGCGCCGCACCACATGAACCACCGCTCCTATTTTTTTAACGACCTGCCGGAAGCCGTCGAGCCGATGGCTAAGGATCTGGGCTACGACTACGCGGCGATGGTAGCGGCCAAAGATCGGCTCTTGGAGCGGATGCACAACCTCGATCCCAAGCGCATTCGCTCCAACGCGCGCGGCGGTTTGGTGGGCGCCTACCGCATG
>JAYOKQ010000099.1:0-15193 GCA_038119905.1 Gemmatimonadota bacterium
GCAGCGCGGCATTGACCTCGGCATGCGATATAGACCCTTCGCGCAGACCGCTGTTGGGACGTTCGTCTTTACTGGTCGACTCTATGTCTGGCTCAACGCTCATACTACCCAATATGTAAAATTTTGGTAGCGATATAAAAAAATCCCGCCGGCCTTGCAGGCCAGCGAGACTCGTTTCTGCGCCATCAATTTGGACGGCGCATCTGTGCGTGGGTGCGCTATCCGCGCCCTACGTAGTGCTGCTCAGTGGGTAGGACAATCGCCTCGAGAAAGTTGACGTGCGGCGGCAGTGCAGCCATATGCAGGCAGGCGTCGGCGATTTCCTCCATCGTCATCATCGGCTCGCCGCCGTCCGAGACCATGCCGCTGCCGGCCGTATTGCTGCCCTCGTTCATGCGCCGCTCCACGCGCACGTTGCCCGGATGCAGCGCCGAAACGACAATGCCATGATCACGCCCCTCCAGCGCAGCGGCTTTGGTCAGCCCCCATACCCCGTGCTTGGTCGCCGTATAGGGAACGGAATACAGACGTGGCATCTGCGCCGAAATGCTGCCGATATTAATAATCCGCCCACCGCCCTGCGGCTTCATAATGCGGAACGCCGCGCGCGTGCAGAGAAAGGGTCCCGTCAGACAGGCGCTCACCACATTGTTCCAAGCCTCGATGGAGATGTCTTCAATCGGCCCACCGTCAAACGCCCCTGCATTGTTGATGAGGATATCGAGACGGCCATGTCGCTCCTGCGCGCGCGCAAAGAGCGCGTCTACCTGCGCTTCGTCTCCTATGTCCGTCGGCACGTCGAGCACCTCAACGCCCAATTCGGCGGCGATCTCTCGGGCCGTTGATGCTAGTGTATCAACGCTGCGAGCAGCCAGCGTCAGCGCGGCTCCTTCTGCAGCTAATGCGCGGGCGATCGCTTTGCCGATACCGCGATTGCCGCCCGTTACTAGCGCCACCTTGCCATCTAACTTACCCATCGTCTCAGCTCCTTTACTCGATGCGCAGCAGGCGAAATTCGCCCGCCGCTAGTTCCAACTCAACGCGGCCGTTGGCCCAATCGAGCCTCACTCCGGTCACGGCATCCACTACAGCGTTTCCATCTAACCGCAAACCCACGCGCTGTGCGGCATGTCCCCAGCGGCTGACGACGAGCAGATGGGTAACGCGTTGCCCGTCGCCGAACAGACCAACTTCCACATCGCCATCGAGCTCTTTGACCTGCGGGTTTTCCAGCAGAAATCGCGACGAAAGTGCACCGTGAAAATGTAGGTCTTGGAGCGGTTCGCTCAGCGCCAGTAAATCGGCATTGATTGCCTGCACCGCCGCGTAGCTGGGTGTAGGACGCCCGTCGAGATCGACCAACCCTTCATACACGCGTCGCTCCACAACTCCCTTGCTATCGCGCAGTTCTTCCACGCCCGAACTGTAGAGAAAATAAACGATACCCGATGCACCGCGCGAAAGAGCCAGGCCAGCCTGCAGACGGATCTCGCCCGCCGTCGGTTTGCGGTAGTAGACCTTGGTCCCTCGCACCTCGCTCTGCACCTGAACGATGGCGTGCCATCGCCCAGACCGCCGCTCGAGACCGCGAGCAACCCCGTCGTAGCCATCGATCAACAGCCCGATACGCCGCTGGAACGCCCCCCCGCTCTCCGGCACGTTGCCGCGGAACACATAGTGCTCCTGTTGAAACACGTTACCCGACGCCCCCGAGTCGAATAACGCATCAAAAAAAGCGTGCGCGTTTTCGTAATCACTCAGACGTCCCACGCTATAAACCGGACGCGCACTGTCGACCTGTCCCAAGGTGCGGACGACTTGAGCCAGGGCCGGATACTGCTCTTTCCGATAGTCCTCGTGTCCGACCAAGTACCCGGCAAATGCAGGTATTGCATCCCACTGCGCATAAACACCCTCTGCCACAATGCGCAGCGAATCTGGCGCAGGCGCCTCAGTGCGCGTAGCCCAGTTATGCAATTTGTCGTAGGGTGTTAAGTCGGTCGGCTCGTAATAGGCGGGGACCTGCCAACCGCGTGCGGATGCAAAGCGCATCAGCTGCGCTTCTGCCGTGCCGCGCTCGTCCTCGTAGCGCTGCAGCCACTGCACGGAGTTTAGCCCTAGCGCCGCTAGCTGGCCTTGGTCGGCTTCGTCGAATTGAAACCGATTCATACCTGCCGGCAGCCAAGTGCCCACCCACAGCGGCCCCACGGGCAATGTGCTGGGTGCGTATTCGAGGTGTGCAGTCGGGTTGATCGCTCCGCACGAGATCCCTACGAGCGCCCATGCGCACAGGGCTAACAGCAGCGAGCGGCGCATCTTACTCGCTTTGTAACTTGGGGTTATTTACGTGGCGATCGCGGTCGCGGCGCGTCTTCTTTTCCATCGCACGGCCAAAGGCCTCTTCCAAGTCGACGCCCGTCTGATTCGCCAGGCAAATCAGCACGAAGAGGACGTCGGCCATCTCCATACCGAGGTCGCGCTCTTCCCCCTCTTTAAAGCTCTGATCGCCGTAGGTTCGGGCCATCAAACGAGCCAATTCACCGACCTCTTCCATCAGCACGGCGGTATTGGTCAATTCGGAAAAATAGCGCACGCCAATGGTGCGGATCCATTCGTCTACTTCGCGTTGATAATCGGTTAGCGTGCGTTGTTCCATCGTCATGGCATGGGAAAGTCGAACGCGCATAGCACGCGACCGAGGCATAAAGTGAGCA
The DNA here is from genome assembly GCA_038119905.1 of Gemmatimonadota bacterium. Lineage (GTDB taxonomy): Bacteria > Latescibacterota > UBA2968 > UBA8231 > UBA8231. The sequence goes on from JAYOKQ010000099.1 coordinate 2,715, forward strand.
GAAGGTAAACCGAGAAAATGCTGTATGGAGAGGAAAAATGTATGCGACTAGCCAACCCGTCAAGAATGACGCCACACCCTACAGACGTTCGAGCTGTGCCCCCAAACCGCGCAGGCGCTCCTCGAGACGCACGTGTCCGCGATCCAGCTGATACAAATTGTGGATGCTCGTGCGCCCTTCGGCGGCGAGTCCAGCCAACACGCAGGCAGCACCAGCGCGAATGTCGATTGCACGTACGGACGCTCCCTTTAGACGAGCCGGACCGTGCACGATGACGAGATTGTCTTTCTCGGGCGAGAGTTGAGCACCAAAAGCGCGCAGGTTTTTAACGTGTCCCAGGCGGTTTTCGAAAACAGTTTCGCGCACGTAGCTATCGCCCTTGGCCACGCAAGCCAGTGCCATAATACACGGCTGCAGGTCGGTGGGAAAACCAGGATAGAAGGTGGTCACCACGTTGATCGGCGATAATTCTCGAGGTCCCTGCACCCGCAGCCAGTCGCCGTCCACGGTCGTATCGACCCCCATCTGGTGCAATTTAGCAACAAAAATGCCTAGATGGTCGAGTTCCACTCCGCGCAATCGAATATCGCCGCCGGTAATAGCGCCGGCTATCATCAATATGCCGGCATCCAGGCGATCGTACATGACCTCGTGCTCAGCTCCGCGCAGTTTGTCTACGCCGCGAATGCGCACCGTGCGCGTCCCCGCTCCTTCGACGTCGGCACCCATTTTTTTGAGCAGCGCGACAAAGTCCACGATCTCCGGATCGGAAGCGGCGTTTTCTATAATCGATTCGCCTTCGGCCAGCGAAGCGGCCATTACTAGATTTTCCACCCCGGTATGGCTAGGCAGATCGCAGTACATATAGGCTCCCTGCAGACGCTCGGCCAACACGTCAAAGCCGCCGCCCTTAACTTCCTGCACGTTGGCACCCAAGCGTGCAAATCCGCGGTAGTGGTAGTCGGTCGGGCGCGAGCCGATCGTGCAGCCGCCGACTTCGCGTATCCAGGCGCGGCGAAAGCGACTTAGCAACGGACCGACAAAGAGCACAGAAGCGCGAAAACGCGCCGATAGATCTTCCGGCAGTCGATGCGATATATCGCCCGACGCATCGATGACGGCCGTCTCGGAATCGGCGTCGTAGTCCACTTTTGCACCCAACTGGCGCAGGACTTCTAGCGCCACCATGACATCCTTGACCGGCGGCACGCGATGCAGCACCGTCTGCCCCTCTGTCGCCAGCAGCGAGGCGGCAATCATCGGCAGTGCGGCATTCTTTGAGCCCTGCACCGTAACATCGCCGTGCAACGGGCGACCGCCTTCGACGTATAATACTTCTTCAGAAGCCATCAACTGTCCTGGATTTTTAGAGCAAGAGGGGTAAAAATGGGGTGTGTCGAATGTAAGGGCCGACCCGCTATGCGTCAAACTAAAAACGGGCCTAAAGGCTTGCCCGCTTGACAGATACGTGCCCCTCTCTATATTCGGGACCGTTGGACAAACAACCAATACATTGCATGTACTTTTTGCCGTACCACTCCGTAGGGGAAAGGACAGAAAAATGGCTGAGGCCCCCCAAATCGTAGCCTATCTCAAGCCGGTTTGCGGCTGGAGTAACAGCGTGCGCGAGACGTTCGCCAAGTACCAGCTCGAGTACGAAGACAAGGATATTATCAATAACCCAGACATCTACGCCGAAATGGTGCAGAAAAGCGGACAGCCGCTCTCGCCCTGCGTCGAGATCAACGGACAGATGCTGGCCGATGTGAGTGGAGACGAAGTCGAAGCTTGGATGCTTGAAAACGGCGTGGTTGAGCCCGTAGCCGCCTAAACAACACGCTCTTATACAAAAAAGGCACCGACCGCTCTGCTCGCGGTCGGTGCCTTTTTTGTGTGTATTCGTCCTTTTTTATACGTCCAACAGGGCACTGAGTTGGCGCCGCATGGCTTCGCATATATTGGGCTGTTCGTGGTTGAGCGGTCCATCTCCTGCCCCGCGCAGCAACGTCAGCGCACCAAGCCCGCTGCCGCTCTCCGCGCGCAGCGGCAGCACGTAATTAAATCCAGTGCTGCCAGATTCGGCGCCGTCGAGTAGAAAAGCCACCATGCCCTCGGGCAGCGCATTCTCCTCGCCAACGCTAGCCTGCCCCATAATCAATAGCGCCGAGTCTTGGGCGAGCGATGCAGCGGCAAACGACCCGCTAGTCGCCCCCAATATGGCCTCGAGTTCGGCAGCACGCCGACCGACAACGCACTGCAACTGCACAACTCCTTCCGCATTGACGCGCTCGTATACGAGCGTTTCGGCCGCCTCAATCTGCATCAGCAATTCCATCGCCTTTTTCACCGCATCGTCGGGTGGCATGGACTGAAGCGCCTCGACTATGTGTGGAGGAATTTCTGCTGGGGCCGGCATATTGAATGGAATGATTGAGACGGGCATTGAGCATCCTTGACAAGATTATAGAAGCTACCTAATTTAATCCACCGATTCGGGTGGCTCTTTAGCTCAGTTGGTAGAGCAGGGGACTGAAAATCCCTGTGTCCCCAGTTCAATTCTGGGAGGAGCCACCATATTTTCTGTAAGATAAACAGGGACTTAGATCATGCAAGATCTGAGTCCCTGTTTTCTTTTGTACGAGTCCGGTGTCCATATAGTGACCAAAACTAAATCGAATGCGCTCGATTGTTCACGCTAAATCGCGCTCATTCGGATCAGTTTCTATCGCAAACCACTTGTACAGCGCCGGTATGACCAGTAGCGTCAGCACCGTCGAAGTCACCAGCCCACCTATGACTACCGTGGCGAGTGGACGCTGCACTTCACTACCCGTTCCATCCGACAACAGCAAAGGAATCAGCCCCAAGCCCGTAGTCAGCGCCGTCATCAGCACGGGACGCACGCGCAGACAAGCCCCCTTTATAGAAGCATCGTCAATCGACAGTCCATCGCGCACGAGTTGGTTGAAATACGTGACCAGCACCATCCCATTCTCCAGGGCAATGCCAAACAACGCGATAAACCCCACCGATGCCGGCACCGACAGATTTTGACTGGTCAACCATAGCCCCACAACTCCTCCCACCAGAGCGAGTGGTATATTGAGTAAAATCAACACGGCATTTTTTACGGAATTAAAGCTGGAAAAGAGCAGCAAAAATAGCATCAGCAGCGTTATCGGAATAACCAGCGCCAGGCGTTTATTTGCTTCCTGTTGCAGGCGAAACTGCCCGCCCCATGTCACCAGGTAGCCAGGCGGCAAGGTTACGTCCTCATCAATGGCCTGCTGTGCCTCTTCGACAAACGACACGATATCTCGCCCGGTCACATTGCACTGCACCGTGATAAAGCGCTGGCTGTTGACCCGCGTGATCTGGCGCGGCCCAATAATCTCTTCAATGTGCGCCAACTGGCTCAACGGCACCTTGATACCTTCTGGCCCTTGCACCAAAATCTGCCCAATGGCCTCGGGCGTCTGACGATACGCAAGCGCATAGCGGACGAGGATATCAAACCGCCGTATGCCCTCAAACACGGCGCCCGCCGTTGCCCCGCCCACGGCAGCACGGATGACTTCCTGCACGTCGGCGACATTGATGCCATAGCGAGCTATCGCCTGCCGATCTACCCGTACCAGTAATTGCGGCGTTCCTGAGATCTGATCGACCTGCACATCCGCGGCCCCTTGTACTTGGCCAACGGTTTGCGCAATCTCATCCGCTTTTTGCTTCAGTAGATTAAGATCATCGCCGAATAGCTTGACGGCCAATTCAGCGCGCACGCCTTCTAAAAGCTCATCCACCGTCATGGCAATGGTCTGGGTGAAGTTGGTCAAAACACCGGGGATTTCGCCCAACTCATCGCGTATGACTTCCTGTAACTCTTCCTGGCTTTCGGCTCCGCGCCATTGCTCTTTCGGCTTGAGCAAGATGTACATTTCCGCGCTGTTGATCGGATCGGTATGCGCGCCGACTTCACCTCGGCCAATGCGGGATACCACACCCGTGATTTCCGAAATCCTCATCAACTTCTGCTCGACCAACGTCGTTAGCCGCGTACTCTCGGTAAGCGAAATCGACGGAGCCATCGTCAGGCGCAACACCATGGTACCTTCCTGCAACTCAGGCGTAAACTCGGCGCCCAGGCGAGGAAAGATCGCGATCCCAATCGCCATCAAGCCGACGCCTAAAGCCACCGCTCTCGCTCTGCTCGCTACAAATCCATGTACTAGCGGTCGGTACCAGTGCAATATCCAGCGCACGATCGCACTTTCCTGCGGTGCGTCCTCTGTATGTTGCCCCTTGGGGCGGCGCATTACGACATGCGACAGCATCGGAGCAACGAAGACGGTAAAGACCAGCGACCCCAACATCGCCAGAGCCACCGTATAGGCCAATGGCCTAAACGTTTTTCCCTCGACCCCTTGTAGCGTAAAGAGCGGCAGAAAAACGATGACTATAATGGAGATCGCAAACACAATGGGCCGTCCCACTTCGCTGCAGGCCCGCGCCACCACGTGCAGCCGCGATTCATCCGCATCGGCCTCGCGCAGCATGCGGTCGACATTCTCTACCATGACGATGGTGCCGTCCACCATCATGCCAATGGCAATGGCCAAACCACCCAATGACATCAGGTTGGCCGAGATGCCGAAGTACTTCATCCACAGCGTGGCAAAGAGCACGGAAAAGGGAATGGACAGCCCCACGACGAGACTCGGCCGAAAACTGCCCAAAAAGACGACCAGAATAATCACTACCAATCCAATGCCCTGTATGAGCGCATCGGTAACCGTCTTTACACAGGCTTCGACCAGCGTCTTCTGCTCGTAGTAGGGCACCAGTTGCACTCCTTCGGGCAGAATGCGATTGATCGCTTCCATTTTAGCCTCGACGCGTTCGATGACCGTCGAAGAGTTCGTGCCGAATAGCTTGACCACCATACCCGCCACCACTTCCCCCAGGCCATTGTAGGTCTGCACGCCGCGCCGCACTGCGCCGCCAATGCGCACATCTGCCAGTTGCTTCAGATACGTAGGTGTGCCATCAGAAGCCTTTATGACGATGTTTTCAATGTCCTCAATAGAGGATACCAGTCCGACCGAGCGCACCACGTATTCCTCGGCATCGCGCTCAATAAACTGGGCTCCGACATTGAGGTTGTTCGCTTCGATCTGATCGAGCACCTCCTGCACCGAAACGCCATAGCGCAGCAGGGCATCGGGATCGACGACGACGTGGTATTGTTTTTCGTAGCCGCCAATACCCAGCACTTCCGTTACCCCCGGCACGGTCTGTAGGTGAAACTTCACCAGCCAGTCCTGTATCGTGCGCAACTCCTCCAAAGAGCGCTGGCCGGTCTCGTCTTCCAGATAGTAAAACAGCACCAACCCCATGCCCGTGGAAATCGGCCCCATCTCGGGTTCGCCAAACCCCTCGGGAATCTGTTCGCGCGCTTCCTGCAAGCGCTCGCCCACCAACTGGCGCGCGAAGTAGATGTCCATGCCGTCTTCGAAGTAGATATTGACCACCGACAGACCGAAGTTGGAGACGGAGCGAATATTGTCTATGCCCGGCAGCCCATTCATGGAAATCTCAATGGGGTACGTCACATAGGTTTCGATCTCTTCAGGAGCCAATCCTTCCGTGACGGTAAATACCTGCACGAGATTGGGGGATACATCGGGGAAGGCGTCCACGGGCAACTGGCGATAGCTATAATACCCAGCGCCCATCATCAGTAGGGCTAAAACACTTACCAATAGATGATTCTTGAGTACGACTCGGATAATTTTATCGACCATTGGTGGCTCCCTATCATTGACTGTGTCCGTCTCCAAAGGAGCCTTTGGCCAGTTGGGCTTTTAATGTAAAGGCGCCGCGAGCGACATAGCGCTGCCCGCGCTCAAGCCCGTCGACGATTTCGGCATCGACCTCGTTGCTCCGCCCCACGTGTACGGCGCGCGGCTCAAAGCCTTCTTCGGTCTCGACGAATACGACGGTTTGACCTTCGACCATTTGCAAAGCCGATTTGGGTACTAAAAGCGACACCGCGCTCGCCTCAACGGCGACCAAACCAGAGACAAAAGCCCCAGGCCGCCACTGATTGTCCTGGTTATCCAACACCACCCGCGCCACGGTCGTGCGGGTCTTTTCGTCTACTATGGGACTGACATAGGAGATGCGCCCTTCCACCGCAGTCGCCCCGTCTGTAACGATCTGCACGGCCTGCCCCTGACGCACGGAGGCAAGATCCTTCTGATACACTGTGAGCTTGGCCCATACCGAGCTCAGATCGGCAATGACAAAGGCTTCGACATCGTCCTTGAGCACTTCCCCCCGAGACAGGTGCTTTTCGATTATGATGCCCTCCTGCGGCGCGTGAATCTCGTAGCGCGTGAAATGCTGGTCCTCTTCAAAGGTCAATGCTTCCAAATAGGCATGAGTAAAACCCAGCGCGTGCAGTTTCTGCTCGGCAGCGCGTAGTTCAATGCGATGCTCGGCCAAATTTTGCTCGGTTTCCAGATAGTCTCGCTCCGAAGATATATTTTCTTTCCACAGCTTTTCCTCACGCGCAAAGGTCTTTTGCATCAGTTGAACACGCTCTCTGGCTACTAAGTAAGTCGATTTCAACTCGGCCAGTTCTCTGCTTTCCAGCACGGCCAATACTTCGCCGACCTCGACGCGATCTCCAAGGCTTTTATACACCTGTCGTGCAACGCCGGGCACGCGCGGCACGACGTGGACCAGGCGGTCAGGATCTATCATGACCTCTCCGGGAAGGCGCGTATATACGGCGAGTTGGCCGGATGCGGCTTCGCGGACTTCTACGCCAAAATCGCGCATCGCTTCGGAGTCAAGGCGCACGACGTCCTCGTCGTGATCTTCATGCTCCTCGTGCGCATCGCCCTCTTCGTCGTGGTCGTCGTGGTCCTCTTCCTCGTGTTTGTCGTGATCGTCTTCGACCTCGGCAAAAACCGGCTGTGTTCCCCATTCCCACACCGGGAGTCCCCCCAGCGAGAGACCGGCTATCACAGCCAGTATTGCCGTTAACTTCTTTGTCATTTTCACGTTGTTTGCTCCCATTTTTTAGTCGGCCAGCGAGCCGCCTACAGCGCGCTCCAATTCGGTGCGAGCTACGCTAAAGTCCAGTAGGGTCTGCGCGTATTCAAGCTGCGTTTCGGCCAGCGCCCGGTGGGCTTCCAGCACTTCGAGGTAGGTCGCCTTGCCCTCTTCATAGCTGCGGTTGGCAACCACGCGGGCCTGTTCGGCTTCGCGCAGCACATCCTGCTGAAACAGTTCCACCAGCCGGGCGGCAGTGTGCACATCGCCCAGTGCATTCTCTACCTCCAACAGCACCTGGCGCCGCACGACATCCATCTCGGCTTCGGCCCTTACCACTTCGGCGCGAGCCTCTGCCAGTTCGCCGCGTTGGCGAAATGGCGCCCACAGCGGGATTTCCAGGCCCATTTCCACCCGCCACAGGCTTTCATCGCCGGCTGGCTGGCGCACCCTCTGACGAAAGAGGCCCACATTCAAATCGGGCACCAGCGAGGCGCTCACTGCGCCCTGCGTGGCACGACGGGCAGAGGCCAGCCGTTCGGCCCCCAGCACATCCGGCCTCCGGGCCAGTGCCTGCCGTTTTAGCTGATGCAGATCCAGTCCAACGGGGCGATAGGCCAACTCTCCCACGGTCTCTATGGCCAATTCTGTATCCCGAGCCATCAACGTATTGAGCACTCCGCGAGCCTCTCTGAGGGCGTTTTCGGCAGCGACCAATCGAGCTGCTGCACGTCCGACTTCAACTCTTGCGCGCAGCACTTCTAAATGCGGCACATCGCCCGCTTCAAAGCGCAGACGCGCCTTGTCAACAAAGTCCTGAGTCAACCGCACATTCTCTTGCTCATAAGCCAGCACCTGATATCTCGAAAGCACGCGATCATAAGCCATGCGCGCCTCCGTGGCGATGTCTAATTCGGCCATGGCCAGCGTCGACCAGCGCACGGACTCGGCCTCCAGGTCTGCCGCCTGCTTGTGTCGCCACCATTCCACCGGCCAGCCAAGCTGCTGCCGGATGCCCAGGTTGCGCTCTTCGAAATCGCCGATGGATGCGGCCCCGGGCAGCCCTTCCCATTCGACTTCCGCTTCCGGAGCAGGCAACGCGCGCGCCTGAGTCGCCTGCGCCTGCATTGCCTTCCATTCCTGTCGAGCGGCTTGTATGTATGGATTGCGCTTCAGGGCCATATGCACGGCCTGTTCCCGTGTAAACACCTCGGCACCGGCCGCTCCGACACAGAGCAGCCCCATTGCTAGGAGCGCATTACATGCGTACAAAGGCATAAAATCCTCCAAATAATCCGTCTGTTGAATGCGAAAATAGGTAGCCGTCTGTGCACAAAACACACAGAGGCACAGCACGCGCCCTACAGAGCGCGCGTCAGCAGAAAGCAGTGAGGGTGGATCAGATCAGCAGGATTGTGGTGCGGAGAAAGGACGGAACGACAGAGACCGAACCTTGAGGAAAGGCTCGGCGGACTTCCGTAGAAAAAGCATCGAGCGTGGGATGGTCTAAGCCGGGTACAACAACGAGAGGCAGATTTACTTCCTGATGTATTATGTCACGATTAGACTCTACGCGAACGGCATCGAGGATCAGCGCCGTATCGCTGCAGGAGCCGCAGTGACTGTCGTCTACCTGATTCTCGTAGGCCAGGTGGTCTTGCTCATCCGTGCCAGGATGATCCAAGACCTCACCGCAGTAGGCTCCCATAGGAGCGGCCTCCACGGCAACGTGGCCGTCATGCCCGAGGCAGAGCACGAGTCCTTGCGGCCCCACGAGCCCGATACTGCAATACGTCAGCAGGAGCAGGCTAACCGTGGACCAGCGTTTTTTTAAAGAGTTTGTTCGCATAGTCCGATAGATCGTTCAAATACTCAAGCGATCGTCAGTGGCTGAATATACAAGAAGCTGATTGGTTAGCCAATGTCTATCGGTCTGTAAACGCGCCGCAAACGCAGCACATTGCCCTTACGGCGCACTAAGCTCTCGTATAGTTGACCAGCATCGCATTCCTGATAATCTATCCGGTTTTCTCTACAAAGGATCTATCTATCTGATCGTACCTGAGACGCTGTATCGCTTCCCGCTCATGTGCCGGTGAAACATGGGCATACTTGAGCGTCGTCTTCAGATCTTGATGCCCCATCCACTTCTGCACAGTACGCGGGTCTATCCCCTGCATAAGCGCATGCGAGCAGAAGGCATGGCGCAACGGATGAAGCGTTACTCTCCCGTCAATCCCAGCCGCTGTCGCCGCGGTCAGCAGCGCCTTCCTCACATTGTCGTAGGGTTCACCCTGAGCGTTGCAGAAGACATATGGGCTACCCAAGCGGTGAGGATGCCGACGCAACATCCCCTGCAACGCATCATTCATGGGAATGCGGCGAGTGGTGTAATTCTTCGTGTGGTGTTCCTGGCGCGACACTACGGCAATCTCTCCGGTCTTCCAGTAGATATCGCTCCATCTCAGGTGGAACAGTTCAGAGCGGCGCAGGCCGGCATAGACGGCGCAGGCTACCAGCGCCTTGAGGTGGTCCGGCAGACACTCAATCAGCCGGACAATCTCATCCCCCTCCAAGAGCCGCACTTCTTTGGGAGTTTCCTTCGATACCTTCACGCTTAGCGTCGGGTTATCTTCGATGTAGTCCCACTCTACGGCCTTTTTGAACATCACCTTCAACGCGCACAACTCGCGATTTACCGTCGCCGCATTGACTGGATGCACGCGCTTCCTCTTACCCTCTCCCTTCGTATAGACAGCCCTGCGGCGCGTTGTCTTATAGCTGGCTACCAATCGGGAGGTAATCTCGTCCAGGCGATAATCCCCGAAGAACGGAACCAGGTGTGCGTTGAAAATACTCCTGAGCCGCTGATGATGGCTGGCGGCATGCTCAGTCTCGGACCAGGGCAGGAACTCTTTCTCAGCGAAGTCTCTAAAGAGCATGGAGTCCCGCCTCTGTCTATCGCTCCGCTTGCGCTCGTCAGGGGGCACGAATTCTCCTGCGGCAATCTGCACCTTAATTCGCGATAGCGCCTCCTCGGCATCCTTCTTGCGCGAACCTATTTTCTGCCGATGTCTTCGATCCTGATAATAGTAATCGATCCACCATGCGCCCCTTCTCTGGTAAACTGCCATATCACGCCTCAAATCCCCTGCCCAATACTTGCCGGTCTGTCGCCAGGTATTGGGATTCAGACGTGAAAAACCTGCATCTTTGCGAAGGCGGTTCCAACTGGCGATAAAGCGCACAGAAAGTTATCTTGTCCATCGGTGATCCCCTTTTTTTGGAGGTTGCCGTCCTGGCTCATCGGGTCTTCTTAGCGGGAGTATCCGATGAGCCATCTCTGCTCATATATCTGAGCAAAAAGATCGCTAATTTTATCTTTTTGCGCAATAATCATATATCGACAGCTAAAATATGTGACTTTTCGGCTGCGATAATACACGATCAGGGCTATTATTGCATATGGCACGGATCAAAACGCGACTGCGTATCCTGCTAGCCGAACGAAATATGAAGCAATATGAACTTGCGGCTAAAGCCGGCGTCTCTCGAAACACAGTCGCTGCCATCTTCCACGATAAATGGGACCGAGTATCCCGCGACGTGATACTGGCCATTTGTGAAGCCCTGGATTGCCAACCAGGCGAACTATTCGTCCGGGAATAGGTTCGGCTCCTGGCATCAAACTTGGATAGCAGACTACCCCGATTGAGCAAAGCGGCTGCGTTCCTCCGGCTTCTCCAGCGCGTCCTGCCCCCGAGCCAATCTCTCCAGTTGTGATCTCAAATCTATATGCATCTGCCTAATCTCCGGGATCTTCATCTTCGCCCGCTGCAACTCCAGATCTCCGATCCGACCGATTAGTCGGTCGATCACGTCGAACCAGTCTATGGAGCGATAGATCGCAGTCTGCCGGCCGGTTTCTGAGATTCGTATTTCGGCCAGCACGAGCTGTGCCGATGGATCACCCTCTTCCTTCGCCTTTATCTCTTCCTGCTCTTGTTTAAGGGCACGGCATAATCGCAGACGGGCCAATATCAATTCTTCGTCCAGTGTGCCCAACAACTCCTTACATTCCTCTACTTCCTCCAAGCAGGGTACAGTCTTCTGAACTGGAAACTGAATGATTTTGTTCATTGTTGGTTCCTTTCCTTTTTTTGCAGAACAAACCCATTATCCGGCTGTCTGGGCGCGGTCATTCTGTAGTTCTCGCAGTTCAGCAAGGGCGCGGTACAAACTGCGCTCCAGGGAGACTTCGTACCTCGCAAGTTTGGATAGGACATCGCGGCCGATAGCGTCTCGCCTGAAACTTTTCCCGGAAATGGAAACTTCCTGGTCTCTCTGATTACACAATGTCTCAGCACGCGCCAGCGATTCTTCGTAAGCGTTTTCATCCGTAATAACGGTATCTCTGTCGGCAAGACCGTCAAAAACGGTTCTCTTGTAGCAGCTTGCCTCATGGCCTGCTCTTTCTACCAGAGTCTGGTAGTGCTCCCAGATCAACAAACCTGTTTCGATCCCCCCGAGCCGGGCCAAACGCCACAACTTCAACGAAATGAGTTTCACCAGAGCCATCTCAATTTCGCCGACTGGCTGGAATTCCACCTGTAGCCGTTCTGAAAGTTCCTGAAATAGCTTCGGGTCTTCATCGGGAAGGACTGGCTTTTGGGCAGACAGACCGTGTTTTAAGGCATTGAGAGAGACAGTGGCTTTCCCTTCCTCTGTCTTGGGGCCCGTGCTGCGCTGTGCATTTTGGCGATTAGCCGCCACTCTTTTTTTTGTAGCCATTTCGTACTCCTTTTCAAACGATCGCTGAATATTACTCCGCTATTCTATCCGCTGGATCCTCTTTACATGAGTCCGCCAGTAGATCTTCAGCGGGAACTGTAATGCCGTCACGCGGTTTGTCACTCAGCTCCCCATTAAACGCCTTCTTTGTCGCGTGAATCGCTCTCACCTGCTCCGGACTCCGGCCCACTATTTGCCGCAGCTCAGATGCCCGGTATACTTCACCCTCGAATCCCGTAGGCACTTCGGCGTCATCGTCGGCAAACACCGCCAACTCGCCCAGGACGCGGGAGTAGACTTGTCTCACCGATTGCTCGTCGAACAAGTAGGATAGACATGATTCGTCTGCTGTCTCCGGGATCTGCCGGCTGCGCTGTGTTGCCTGCCCGGCCAATCGCTCGATATCCTCAGCCGTCAATCTGCCGGCTGCGTATTCCCCCTGCGCATCCTCAAGCACGGCCTCCAGGTCGGCCCAGGATCGCGCCGAACCGATACGCCGAAACAGGTCGGGGTCAATGGTTATTTCGGCTGGCCGCTGCACTGCTGCGAATTCTGCAGTCTCAGCTATGGCACTTCTGAAAGGCATGGCCCCATGTCCTTTGGTAACCAGCAAATAACCGGAGAGT
>JAYOKQ010000100.1:0-14879 GCA_038119905.1 Gemmatimonadota bacterium
TTGGGCTACTAAACGCGTGCGTCGCAATACCCCGAGGATCCATCCAGTCGTTGAGGGTATTGGCCGTCTCGCTCTTACCCGCTCCATCGACGCCGCCGAAGACGATGATCACTTGAAATCGCTTTTCGCGCCGCAGGTCTTGCTGGACTTTCAACAGTTCAGTGCGCAAAGCAGGCACTTGGGCTTTGAAATCTGCCTTAGAGACTTTTCGTCCCAATTCAGCCGTTTCAAACATGTATTTTTTCCAATAGCTAGGGTCGGCCTCTGCGCGGCCGATATATGATAGTAGAAGTATTAAGTTATTGTGTTTAAGTCACGTTATATAATGCGATAGATCCCTTGGACCGCGTTTGCAAAGCCCTGATAGACAGCGTATCTTTTCTCACCTAAACGTTGCCGGTTTTGGTCTGTAAGCAAACGGGTAAACGCGTTTGAACGGAGGTAAATGTATGAAAGTTCTCGTCGTAGATGATTCACCTACCATGCGTCGCATTGTTGTCCAGATGCTCAAGCGCCTTGGTTATAAGGATATAGTAGAAGCCGATCACGGCAAGGATGCGCTAGATCGTCTGCGTGCGGACGGCAATTTCGAGCTTCTGCTAACCGACTGGAACATGCCTATTATGAACGGATTGGAACTAGTACAAGCCGTGCGCGCTAATCCGCGCTTGGCCAATCTTCCCATCCTGATGGTCACGACGCGCAATATGAGGCAGGACATCGTAGCGGCCATGCGCGCAGGCGTCAACAACTACGTCACCAAACCGTTTGATCCGAAGACCATTAAAGAGAAAATCGACAAAGTCCTAAGTGCCTTATAGCGCGCCTTAGCCCTATTTATTACGCGTCGTAAAACGCCCCCTGCCCCGGGATAGTATGGCGGACATCAGAGATCACCTAGACAAGTTAAGAAAGCGCGTTGAAGCCCAAAATGGCACCGTTTTAGACTCGGTAGAGGGCGAAGTCGAACTCGACGATGTCGACAAAAACGGCCAGCCGCGCAAAGGACCTGTGCTCGTACTGCGCAGCATCGAAGCCGGCGCCCAACTCAGACTGGCCCACCCCCGCCCCGTCACGGTGCTTGGATCGCTCAGTGGACAGGTATTCGGCGCGTATCGCGTAAAGGCCGGTAATCTCCTCAGCGGTCGCCTCGAAGGCTGCCGGCACGTTGAGATCGTGCATAATATGGGCAGCAAAGGAACCTCTAACGAAGATTCTTGGATTGTCTTCGAGGCCACGAGCGACCCCGGTTTTTTCGAACAGGCACGCCATGGCCTGCAGCGCCTAAGAAAGTTAGAAAGTCGACAAATCGCCCAGCGCGAAGCAACCGCTCGCGGCATCCTAATGCGCGGCCTTAAAGACTTTCCCTACCAAGTGCGCATTTCAATCGGCAGAGGCACCAACCAAAAAGTCGTTTTTGCCGTATCGTCCAACGGTCAAAAGGTCCAGTTAGACCAAATGAGCCTACTGCGCCATCTGATTGCTCAGGCGGAAAGCATGCGCGACGGCAATGACGCCGGAGGAGATGAGATAGACCGCTTTACCGCCGCATTGAAAGAAACGGTGACTACCGGACTGCGCCAAGCCAATAGCGGAGGTATCGGCGCCAATCTTCGCCGCACGCGCGGGGAAGATCTCTACCAACCGCAGGTCGAGCTCGTCTTCGAATACCTGCTCCCCAAACTGCTTAAGCTCTGGCTCAAAGCGGGCGAGACCTACGTGCAGCGCGTCATCGATCGCCTAGCAAGCGCACCTATGGTTCTCAAAATTGACGGCCAATTAGCTCCCTTTTTCCAAGTGGAATACCCGCGGTGGAAGTTTCACGTAAACGGCGGGCGCATCGAGTCGGAGAAGATCGCCGATTGCAATATCGCCTGCCAACTCGGCAGCGACCAAAAGCGGACGATGAGCTTAACCTATACCTATGTCGGCGGGGAAGATTGGATCACGCAGACCAAAGAGCTCGATCTGACTGAGGGCAAGTCCTGCAAACTGATCTTTCAAAACGGCAACGTCTTTTTGAGCGAGGCCAGTAACCACCTTTTTGGACCCGATCTAAAGGAAGACTGAGTCCAACATCCCGCTCGATCCACAGCTACGAACCAAATAGCGCATCAATATCGTCTTGCGACATCGCATTCTTGTCGCGGTCGTCTCCGCTTTTAGCCGGCAGTATATTCTCGTCAAAACTGGATACGTTGACATTGAGGTCTGGCGCTTCCACATCGGCTCCGAGCAAATAGTCTGACAGCTCTTGTAACGCCGCACGCAGCGCTTCCGACTTTTGCGTTATGCGGTCTCCCACCTGCAAAAAGAGCAGGGCCTGCATAAACTGCGTATCGGCCTCGCTCAGTTTCTCGCGTGCAGCGTCTGACAATTCGGGGTCGTTCTGCAGATTCCCGATCACATCGGCAACCGAACTGAGCACCTCAATTGCGCTGCTCAGCGACGAATCGATATCCACTCTAATATCGCGCGTACCTCGATCGATAAACTGCACCAACTCTCTGAGCTGCGGCCCCTGATCCGCGTCGAGATCAAGTCGCTTGTTGCCGCTAACTCGAGACGCCTCTGTATCTTCAAGATCCTCCGCATCGACAGATGCTGTTTCCGGCTTCATAAAAAAATTGTGCACGGAATATCCACAGCGCTGAAACACATCGCTGAGACCGTGTAGCGAATCGGAAGGCCCCAAGACCAGATAGCCACCTGGGCGCAAACTGTCGTATATAGCGGTTAGAACGGCGCGCTTAGCCGCCTCGTCAAAGTAGTTCAGCACATTGCGGCAGAAGATAATATCGTAGTCGAAGAAAGCTGCCATAGCCGCTCTATCGACCAAGCTAACGGCATCAAATTGCACCCGCGAGATGAGTTCCTCACTCAGATAATGACCGTCATCAAATGCCTCATCGCACCGAACGTACTTTGCGACGTAGGCCTCTTCGATATGACGCAGACTACGCGATGAAAAGTGTGCATGCTGTGCCGTTTTAATGCTGTGAGGAGTTATATCTGTTGCCGATAGGACTATCTCCCAATCGTCTTCACCTTCAAGCAGTTCATCGACCATCATCGCTAGCGAATAGGGCTCCTCGCCGGTGGCACAGGCCGTGGACCAAATTTTCAGACTGCGCTCTCCGCACGCCTTCTTTTTTGCGATGATCTGAGCAACCAATTTGGCAAATGCTTTCATCTGGTTGGCGTGGCGAAAAAAACTTGTTTCGTTCGTCGAGACCGCACCAATCAGGTGGAGTACTTCACCGAGTTCATCAGCCGCTGACTGCGCATAGGCTACATACTCTGCTGCGTCGTTGACTCCAATGACCTCGGCCCGCCTGCGCGCATTTTCACTGAGTACATCCGTTTTCCCCTCGGCGAAGTTAATGCCTGTTTCTTCGTATATATATTCACACAGCTCTTTACAACGTGCCTCGTCTAAAAAAGACGCATATCGACTCATGAATCTCCCTATTTGACTCTGTTTCCACGCGTAGCGACTACCTCCACCCCTACAGGGTCGGAATGATTCCCCCTACAACGCAATATGTATACGGCCAACGCTAGGCCCCTTTGCGCATTTCATTGGCCATGCGCTGGATCGTCGGCTTGATAAGGCGAGCAATCTTAATGATAGCATTAAGATCTCCTCCCGCCGTATTTAGAACGGGCTTGGGTAAGAAGTAATGCACGGCCTCTTCCTTGCTCAAACCGGCATACGCGCCCGCCGTAGTTTCCTCTGTAGCCTGTGGCGTTTCACTTGGTGCCGGCGCCTCATCTCCTCCGACTTGTCCCGCCGCCTCACCGACGGCGTCTTCGGCCTCTTTATTCACCTGCTCAACTTCTTCCTCAAAGTCCATCGTCAGTTCGGGCGGCGAATTTGCGCTGGCCATCAACATCTCGTCATTGAGGATACTCACCATCGGATAAGCAGCCTGCTTGGGATAGACGAACACGCTGCCTCCGACAAAATCTGCCAACGCGATCATCTGCGAAAAAGGATCATTCATTGAAGGGGCGTGGTGATACTCGATCATCTGCGACAGCCCGGTGCCCAGTTTCCACGCTTCCGAAAGCACGCGACCGACCAAGTTGTGGTTGGCACCACCGGCCAGTACGCTCTCGCCAATAGACATCGGCACATTCCAATTCTGCTTTTCCATCTCGGCAAAGATGAGCGGCAGGATTCCAGGATAACACTGCACGAGAGCAACTTTGCCGATATCGTGCATCATGCCGCCAACGAAGGGGTCCAACATCGCGGGCAGAGTAAATTTCTCCCAGAGCTTGGCCTCTTTCAGCGCAGCAACCGCCTCTTCGCTAAGCTGTAGCTCCTCAAAATCCTTTTTGTTTTGTGGAGTCCACTTCTTCTCGTCATACGTAAAGGAGAGAATGCGCGCGGCAATAGCAACGCCGACGCTGTGCAACCAGTATTCTTCGATGCTGAAGCCCTGTTCTTGAATACCCTCAAACGATCTCTTCACAGCGCTGGCGGCTACAATTTCCTTAACGGTATTCTTACCCAGCAGAATGATGGCCTTGCTGAGATCGTTGATTTCGCCTTGGAACCCGTAGAGCGGGGAACGCGAACGGCGAATGACCTGTGCCTGCGTCAGTGGATCGGTTTCCACGGCCGCAATCCAGTCGTGGATATCGCTTTCCTCGTCCTTGTCCAGCGCCATGATTTGGTGATACACCTGAGGCAAAACGGGCATGTCCACCATGTTGCGCACGTCGTTTTCAATGCGTTTGCGAATCTCCGCGGGCGAGGGCAGATCGGCCGATTCGGCTTGCTCCATTGCGGCGACGATCTTTTCTGTCACTAGCTGCTCAAAATTATCGCGATACATATGGTGCCGCTCAAAAATCGCTACGTCCAGGCGCTCCAAGCCGAAACGCTCTTTGGTGGAAAGTTCACTCAGCGTCTCACAGCCAAAAAAGATGCTCATTTGACCGCGATTATTAATGCTGGCCAGCCGCGCGAGCGTAACGCCACCACCGGGCAATTGGGACGATATAACAACCATTTTCACCCGCTTCCCGCCCAGGTGCATCAGCTTGCTCAAATCGCTGGTGCTGTCGGAAACCGTATAACCGACCTTGTAGTCCGGGACGCGCGCATCAACGCGGCGCACGGCACTAGTAGCGGCAGATAGGAACTCGGCAACGTGCTTATTTTCCGGGCGACTCAGCATGTTCGGATTGGTCGTAGCTTCGCCAAATAGCACGAGTGGAAAGGTATCTTCGCGGTGAATTATGGCAATATTGGTGAAGATGCGCATGATGCCTAGTCGCTCTCGACGAGTCATCACGGCTTTTATTTTAGCCGACAGCTGCTGTGGTGTAAACGGTTTGGTCAGATAGGTATCTACGCCCGACTGCAGCGCGCGCAGGACGTCCTCTTTCGTAGCGCGGGCCGTAAACATAATGATGGGCAAATCGTCAAATTGTGCCGATGCGCGCACCTTCTCAACAAACTGGAGCCCGTCCATAGAGGGCATATTCCAGTCCGTCAAGATCAGATCGACTTCCTCTTTGCCGAGTTGATCCCACGCTTCGGAGCCATCTCCAGCTTCGATAATATTCTCTACGCCCATGGCCTGCAGCATCGTGCTAATCAACTTGCGCATGCCCTGGGCATCTTCGGCGAGCAATATTCTCATCGCTTATTCACCTTTATTTTACCCACACGCTAGTGCAGGTAAAATAGCATTCACACCGTTTATTTCAAACCAATATCCCCCAAATAGAAAGGTGCATCGACCAACTACCGGCCGATGCACCTCTCGCGAATGGATGTATAGGCGTTATTCGCTAGCCGGATAATCGACGTAGGAGAGCGTTATTTCTGCGCCATCATCGCTGGTCAGACCAAAGTGAAAGACGCCCGCCCCACCAATGACGAGATCGGCTATATCGTCTGCCGAGTCCGAATCCCATACGACAGGAGCCGGATCGGACGGCGGACTCGTCTCTTCAACGATCTGCGCACTAAATTCACCGCCCGTAACCTGAAAGCACCCGGCTGCGCGTCCTTCAGGCAAACTAATCGCCACGGCATTGCTGCCCGGCGTCGCTACGAGTTCGCGAATGACGTGATTGCCCTCGGCCCCGTTGCAGTCGGCCATTTCCCATACGGGATCCGTCGGCGGCTCACCCCCGCCTCCATGGCTACCGTGTTCGCCCCCATGGCCATCGTGCATCCCCTCTGGACCGTCGCCGTGCATCATAGGGCCAAAAGCCGCGTGAATTTCCTCGCGGCTCAGCCGGCCGTCACCGTCCGTGTCGAGCGCGGCAAAAGCAGCTTGCATAAACGCCTCCGGATCGTCCTCTGGAGCCGGCGGCTCAAACTCGCCATGCACGGGAATCACCAGCATCGGATGATGCATCATATGTCCTTCGCCGTCGGGAGGCGGCATGTGTCCTTCGCCGTCGGGAGGCATCATATGTCCTTCGCCGTCGGGAGGCGGCATGTGTCCTTCGGGAGGCATCAGCGACTCTACAGCAGCTTGGATCTCATCACCGCTGAGGGCCTCGTCGCCGTCCGTGTCGAGCCATTCGAGTGCAGCACCAATAAACGCCTCGGGACCGTCTTCGGGCGCCGGTGGCTCAAACTCAGGCGGCAGAGGTATTACCAGCCCAGGCGGCGGCATATGCCCATCACCAGTCGGTGGCGGCATGGGAACGCCTCCACTGTGATGGTCTGCAACGGCGGGCAAAACGCCCCACGCTAGCGCACAAGCGATAAAAGCAGTTCGTTTCGACATGCTGATCTCCTCTTGTTTGGATGTTGACTATGCAAACAGCTATAGACCCCAATATACACAATAGCGGATACGGCTACTGTGATCGACGTCACAATACGACCTAGCTGCCTAAAATTCCCATCCTTCCCAAGCCGGACATCTTTCGTTCATATCCACCCGAAATGCCTTCGGATCGTTTGCATATGTATAGGGAATCGAGCGTTCATCCAGACCGGTGCACATTGATTCACCGCAGGACAAATCGTACATTGTGTGCCCTAGAAAGGGAATCGAATATGGAAATTCTGGGAGGTCCACTCTTTGCCGTGGCCGGCGCAGGTGAGTCGCATGGACCGGCTATCTCCACTACGGTGTTTGGCTGTCCTCCGGGCACGTGGATAGAACGGTCGCGCATCCAACATTTCCTCGATCGGCGCAGACCCGGCAGCAACAAGCTGGGTACACCGCGCCGAGAGGACGACAAAGTCGTTTTTATATCGGGGCTATACAGCGAAGACCACGAACGCCTTTTGTCCGGCCCGCATCTGTCGCTTCAGATAGATGACGTTGACCTACAAACCCGAGCCTATGAGGCCGGCTACAGCACGGGCGAACCCATCGCAGCCATCGTCTTATCAGCTGCCAAGCGGTCGGCCGACTACGAGCAGTTTGCTGGCGGACAGGGCGAAGTGCGCCCCGGCCACACCGATCTGGTCAAACACTACCAGTCAGCCGGCTATGTCGACGTGCGCGGCGGCGGACGCTCCAGCTATCGCTCGACGATTTCCGACGTTATTGGCGGCTCGATCGCACGCCTGGTGCTTCACGAGCGCTTCACCACTTATATCTTTTCTTCTATTTGCCAGGTCGGTCCTCTGCACGCCCAGCAGCGCCTCGCCGATCGAGTCGCCGAACTCTGCGCCGCAGATGGCAGCATGCGCCCCGAAGAGGCCGAACAGTTGGAAAGTGAATTATCGCAGGCCGAACTCTATTCCATTGACAGGGAATTTGTCGCGGAGGCTGCTGAGCTCATTGCGCAAACGCGCAAGGCAAAGGACTCGCTGGGTTCAGCCGTCGAAGTAGTCGCCGTCAACGTGCCCGCCCTAGCTGGCGCTCCCCTGTACGACAGCCTAAAAGCGCGCCTGATGGGCAGTTTGGGAGGTCTCCACGCCGTGCAAGCCTGCGAAGTCGGTGCGGGCGCACAGGTGGCCCAGCGACTGGGCAGCGAAAATAACGACGCCATCCGTCAAACCGGCTATACGGGCAACAATCACGGTGGACTGCTCGGCGGCATCACCACCGGTAAACCGCTGGTATGTCGCGTTAGTTTCAAACCCACCTCTACCATTGCGCTGACGCAGCAATCCGTGCGCAAAGACTTTTCAGAAATCGACTTCGAACTGCGCAAGGGACGCCACGACCCCTGTCTCGGCGTGCGCGCGGGCGTCACGCTAGAATCGCGACTCGCCATCGAGTTACTGAACGCCGTGCTCACTCGCCAAGCCAATTACATCGATCCCGACAAATTCAAGCTATTCTGAGGACCTACATGAGCCAGACATTTGATTTTGAACAAATTGGTCGCCTTCCCCTGCCGGGAGACAATGTCGCCATCGCCGTCGATCGCTTAGAAGCTGGCAGTCAGATCCACTATGGCGATCGCATTTTTCAGCTCGACTACACCGTGATGGAAGGACACCGATTCGCTGTAGAATCTATTTCGCGCGGCGATGCACTGCTGTCTTGGGGACTACCCTTCGGCCGCGCCCTACACGAGATCGAACCAGGTAATTACCTCTGTAATACCGGCATGCTAGAGGCGCTCGGCGGACGGACAATCGACTTCGAACTGCCGGCTACAGCCAATTTCGCCGACCACATCGAACCCTATGTGCTCGACCGCGACGCATTTTCACCGGGTGCTCCACTCTCTGCACACGCAGCAGAGCGCACATTCATGGGCTACAAACGCCCGGGCAACCGCGGGGTGGGAACGCGCAACTTCATCGTGGTCCTAGGCACGTCCTCGCGCACGACCGGCTTTGCCCGTCAGCTGGCGACGCTGACGCATCGAATCGCCGCGAGTCACGACAATATAGACGGCGTAGTCGCCGTGGCACATACCGAAGGCGGCAGCCGTTCTGAGCCCAACAACCGCGAACTGCTGCTGCGAACCCTTGCCGGCTTCATGGTCCATCCCAACGTCGGTGCCGTGCTCGCCGTCGACTACGGCACCGAAGCCATCAACAATGCGACTCTGCGCTCTTACATGGAGGAGAACGGCTATCCGCTAGATGCGGTTCCACACCGTTTTATGAGCATTGAGCGTGACTTTGTCGATCAACTCGAGACGGCCGAAGCCCAAATACGCACCTGGTTTCCCGTCGTAGACGCCGACGAGCGCACCCCCGAATCTCTGGCCCATCTGCGGATTGCGCTGCAGTGCGGAGGCTCGGATGCCTTTTCTGGCGTTTCCGGCAATCCGCTGGTCTCGTGGGTCGCCAAAGAAGTTATCCGCTACGGCGGCGGGGCCAACCTAGCGGAAACGGACGAACTCATTGGCGCCGAACCCTACGTATTGCAAAACGTGCGCGACGTCGACACCGCACAGCGATTCTTAGATATCATCGCGCGCTTTAAAGAGCGCGTGGCGTGGCACGGCGAGTCAGCCGAAGGCAATCCGTCAGGCGGCAACAAGTTTCGCGGCTTGTACAACATCGTCCTCAAATCAATCGGCGCCGCGATGAAGCGCCATCCCGACGTGCGCCTCGACTATTGCATCGACTACGGCGAACCCATGCGCGAACCGGGCTACTATTTTATGGACAGCCCGGGCAATGACTTGGAGAGTATCGCCGGGCAGGTAGCTTCCGGCTGCAATGCCATCTTCTTCGTCACCGGCAACGGCTCCATAACCAACTTCCCCTTCGTCCCCACGCTCAAAGTAGTGACGACGACCCAGCGCTATGAAATGCTCGAGCGCGACATGGACGTCAATGCAGGAGCCTATCAGGACGGTGTAGCCATGGATGAATTGGGCGCAGCTACCCTAGATCTAACCGTAGCCGTGGCCAGCGGCCAGCGCTCCAAAGGCGAAAAGGCCGGCCATGCCCAAGTGCAGATTTGGCGCAACTGGCCGCAGAGCAATGGCGATGCGCTCGACGCCCTGCGCAACGCGCCGGCTCCCAGCGGGCACGGCATGCGTCCAGACGTTGACGAAGTTCCCAGCGTAGAGATCGACGTCCTGCGCAGTGGAACATCGTGGGCGAGCGATCGAGTCGGCCTGATTTTGCCAACGAGCCTGTGCTCCGGTCAAATCGCCCGCATGATCGCAGAGCGACTCAACGAGCGAGGCGTGGGCAGTGAACGAGGCATTTCTCGCTTTGTCGCGCTCGTGCATACAGAGGGCTGTGGCGTAGCCGGAACGACCGCCGAAGAGATGTTCTCGCGCTCTATGGTTAGCTATCTGCGCCATCCTCTGGTCGGACCTGCTCTGCTATTGGAGCACGGATGTGAAAAGACACACAATGACTATATGCGCCAACAGCTACGCCAATTGGAAATCGACGAAAGCCGGTTCGGCTGGGCGAGCGTGCAGATGGATGGCGGCATAGACGCCGTCGTGCAGCGCTGTGAAGCCTATTTTGCCGATGCCGTCCGGCAGTTAGATCCGCCGGAAAGTATTTCCGTGGGCATGGAGGGTGTGCGCGTAGCGCTGCTCAGCGCTGGACCCCTACCTACGGCCGTGGCCGAAACGATGGAACGGCTTACGCGATGGATTGCCGGTGCCGGCGGCCTCGTCGTATCGCCAGCTAGCGATGCGCTCTTAGCGCAACCCGTCTTTGTCGACGGCGGCCTCGTCGGCATCGAACCTCGCCCCTCATTGGCCTACGGGGAGCTAGCGCCTGGCCCCGGTCTGCACATTATGGAGACCCAGACAGAGCACTGGACGGAAACGCTAACGGGATTGGCCGCAACGGGGGTCGAGCTGATGCTAGCTCACGCAGGCGAACATCCACTCCAGGGACATCCACTCGTCCCCTTGCTCCAATTTTCTGCCGACGGCGGCGTTCAGACGCGCTTTGCGCAGGACATGGATATCGCGCTGGGCGAAGACCCCGCAGAATGGGCGGGCCAACTCCTCGGACTGCTAGCCCGCGCCGCTTCGCGTCGCCACGAAGCAAAGGCACGGCGTCAGGGAAATGCCGACTTCCAGTTCGCACGTGGCCTGCTCGGCGTATCGATGTAATTAGAGCATCGGCAATTCCACACCCAGTTCGCCGGCGATCTCGCCGATAGCTTGCCAGGTGGGTTCGGGTAACTCAATGCCCTCCTTACTCAGCCGCGCGTAGGTTTCCTGTTCGACCTGACCGGGGGTGTAGATCTTATCGACCCCTGGCAGCGGGCGAGCCGAGCAAACCCATTCTGCAAGCGCCTCGACTTCTTCCTCGTAGCTAGCCAAATCAATAAAATCGTCGATATTGATCGCCAGAATCATAACGCCCCCTCCCGTCCCGCTAGCGGCTTTGGTACAGCCTGCATGCGAAAGCGGACCGACGAGCATTTCTACCATCATGCCCAGACCATAGCCCTTGTGCCCGAACTGCATACCGCCGAGCGGCAGCACGCCCGTGTTATCGGGATCTTCCTTGTAGCGCGCCGGATCACTCACGCTGTTGCCCTGCGGATCAATAACCCATCCATCCGGCATCTCTTCACCGCGAATAAATTTCTGCTCGATCTTTCCCCCGGCGACAACCGTCATCGTCATATCGAGCATAAAGGGCGGGCCCGTCTTGCGCGGTGCCGAAAAGGCAATCGGCTCTGGACGCAGTCGGCGATCGGCCGAGCCAAAGGGCGCGAGAAACACGCCACCTCCGTTGAGCCACACCATACCGATCATACCCTCTTCGGCTATACGCGGCGGATAGTCACCAAGGCGACCTATATGCGTAGTATGACTAAGCCCAACAAAGCCAAAAGTCGATTTCTTCGCCTTTTCTACCGCGATATCTAATGCGCGCGTGACGGAGACAATGCCGTTGGCTCCTTTGGCATCAATGATGCGCAGTGCCGCGCTATCGCGCACCACTTCGTGATCTTCCCAACGCTGGTATCCGTTGAGCATGCCGCGCGCATAGGCCGGCGTGAACCACGTGCCGTGGGAATCGTGACCGTAAAGCTGGCTGTTGACCAAATGATCTGCGACGATATGAGCGTCGGCCTCGGGAATCCCAGTAGCGTGAAAAATGCGGAATACAAGGTCGTTGAGCACTTCGTGCCGAATCGTGGGCATGGCCGCCTCCTGTGGTGGGATGGTCAGTAGACGGCGACTATAAAAACACCTGCTATGCGATCGGTCAAGCAAACCACAGCAGGCATAAAAAAACGCGTTTCGCAGCCCGTAGCTGCGAAACGCGCATAAAACATAAGAGTGGTGGTCTGCGGTGTTTACGCCGCGTGTTTCTCCATCAGTTCGGCGAAGTGAGAAAAGAGATGGAAGCTGTCGTGCGGTCCCGGCGATGCCTCGGGATGGCACTGTATAGAGAAGATGGGTAGATCGCGATGCTGCATACCCTCCACGCACTGGTCGTTCAGATTGAGTCGCGTAACCTCAAGCTCTCCGGGCAGCGAATCGGCCTCGATACCCCAGCCATGGTTTTCCGATGTGATGAGTATCCGGCCTGTGGCGTGCTCTCGAATCGGCTGATTGGCTCCACGATGGCCGAATTTCAGGCGAAAAATCTGCGCACCAAACGCCAGACCGAGAATCTCGTGGCCGAGACAAATACCAAAGATAGGTTTCTGTCCGACTAGTTGGCGGGTTGTTTCGATGGCGTAATCCAACGGCCGCGGATCTCCGGGACCATTGGAAAGGAAGATACCGTCTGGCTCCAGGGCTAGCGCCTCTTGTGCCGTCGTTCGGGCAGGCACGACCGTCACCTTGCACCCCACTTCGTTGAGACAGCGCACGATGTTGCGCTTGATACCAAAATCGTAGGCAACGACGTGAAAGCGCGGATTATCCGGCGAAGACACATAGGGCTGACTGCAGCTGACCTCCGCCGCCATATCCCGTCCTTCCAAGCCTTCCCACGCACGCGCTTTGGCCAACAGGCTCTCAGGGTCAAGATCCTCAGTGGAAATAGCTGCATCCATCACGCCGTGTATGCGCACGCGCCGCGTCAATTCGCGCGTATCAATCCCCTCTATGCCAACGATTCCGTGCTCTTTCAGGTAATCGGGCAGACTCTGGGTCGCGCGCCAGTTGCTGTAAACGCGCGCGCACTCTTTAACGATGAAACCGCGGACCTGCGGATGCGCAGATTCGTCGTCGGCAGCAGTAACGCCATAGTTGCCTATCATCGGATACGTCATGGAAACGATCTGACCGGCGTAGGACGGATCGGTAAGAATTTCCTGATAACCAGTCATGCTGGTATTGAAGACCATTTCGCCGAGGCTTTCGCCGCTGGCGCCAAAAGAGCGACCTTCGAAAATGGTGCCGTCGGAGAGGGCGACGAGCGCTTTCATGTGGACAATCTACTCCTTGGGTTCGAGATGAAAAGCTGAAAGAGAATGCGCGAATCGGTGGGCACACCAACAGGCGGCATGGCGGCCGCCCCAATGCGCTGTTGCCGTTAAACTATGAAACGGAGGCGATTCTGAACAGGACTAGTCTTCCTGCAGGTGCTGTCCCTGCCGCCGAGCGCGTTCACGCATGTCGACGGCCAGATCGAATTCACCGACGATCTCCTGCCCAACAATGGATTCGATCACGTCCTCTAGCGTTATAATACCGGAGAATACGCCGTATTCGTCAATGGCAATAAACAGGTGTTCGCGGCGTTTGATATACTCCTGTAAAAGCTGGCTAGCGCGCGCCGATTCAGGCACCACGTGCACCGTTCGCTCGATGTCGGAAAGCTTTTTGTCCTCATCGCCGTCTGCAATAGCCGAGAACACGTCGCGACGCAGCACGAGAGAAACGATGTTTTCCCGCTCGCCGTCGTACAGCGGCACGCGCGTATGCGGCCACGAACCCGCTTGCTGGCGCGCTTCCCCTAAACTCAGATTGCGATCCAACGCAAAAACAACCGTACGCGGCGTCATAATTTCACGCGCACGCAGCGTCTCCAGATTGATAATATTGCTGATGACGCGTTCCTGTTCGGTAGATATAGCCCCCGCTTGACGGCTCATGCGCGCAATAATCTCGATCTCTTCGGGCGTAATGCCCTGGCGCGCCGGCCCGCCGCGCGTAATCAGCTGCGTTATCGAGTTGTTCAGCCAGATAAAGGGTGAGAAAATCCACACTAGCCATTGGATCGGGTAGGCAATCATGCGCGCAAGGGAACGGGCATATACAACACCGGCTGTCTTGGGTATGATCTCGGAGAATATGAGCACACCCAGCGATATGGCAATGGTGAAATACGTTTCTGGCGTCTGGGGAAACACACCGACAAAAGCGGCACCAGCAATAGCTGCCCCCCCCGTATTGGCCAACGTATTCAGCGTTAAAATCGCCGAAATCGGCCGCTGTATATCCTCGTGCAATTTTTTGAGAATCTGGCCCGAGGCACGATGGTCTCGGGCGATCATTTCGATCTGGCTAACCGACAGCGAGTACAGCGCTGCTTCGAGCAACGAGCATATACAGGAAACGACGAGCACGGTGCCTGTAGCAAAGAGAAATGTGATCATGCAGGGCTTCTGATTGAGGGGGAGATGCGAAGAGAGGAACTCCCGTCGGAAGTTCCTCTCTCATTGGATCATGCGGCCAATTATGTGCGTTGTATACAGGTCAACTGAGGTGATTGTTAACCAATTTGGTCATCTCAAACATGCTGACCTGCTTCTTGCCACCAAAAACTTCTTTGAGTTTCTCATCGGCATTGATCATGCGCTTGTTTTGATTATCCTGCAGATCGTTCTTCTTGATGTAGTCCCAAATCCGCTTGGTGACCTGAGTCCGCGGCATAGCCTTGGTCCCGATAACAGCTCCCAGCAGTGCATCGGGCTGCAACGGCTGTTGCAACGACCGCCCCCCCGTAATCTTCTTCTTAGCAGGCGCCTTCTTAGCAGGTGCCTTCTTGGCGGGTGCTTTCTTAGCAGGTGCCTGCTTAGCAGGTG
>JAYOKQ010000101.1:0-14501 GCA_038119905.1 Gemmatimonadota bacterium
AACGTATAAAGAACACTGTGATACCATTTCAAGACCAATATACTACCCGAATTGAATTCAGCAGAAAATATACTTATCTTTATAGAAATTTTCTCGTACAACTCTCATTCACACCCAACTACAGCACGGATCCCCCTCCCCTCCCTCTTATTTATCCATTTGTCTCTATAAGAGACAAATTATCTCTACAGCGTGGCACGATCCCATAGTATTTGTTAAATTATTAGGCGAACGAGTATGAATACCGCAACTCTTGTCAAGACCCCAACTCGGGGTTTATGCGTTTGTTTATGAACAAGTTAGTGAATAGACATCAATCAAATTGTATGTCTAGAGGCACTCAGCTAATCCAGTGAAGCATTCCGTGTACCGCCTTGTCGCGATAGTGGCCGTGTCGCTATTTATTTCCCACGGCGGGCCTGCAGCAGCACAGCAGCCATCTGAGTATCAAGTCAAGGCTGCGTTTCTCTATAATTTCCTCAACTTCGTAGAGTGGCCTCAGTCAGTGCTCAATGATACGACGCTCACTATTGGGATCTTGGGCACGAATCCATTCAAAGAAGCCATAAGGCGCTTTGAAGCGCGCAAAGTAGAGGGGCGTTCGCTGCGCATAGTGCACTCTGAACGCCTACAAGATCTCCCCTTTTGCCACATTCTTTTTGTCAGTAACTCAGAAGAAAAAAGCTTTACGCAGATATTCCAGTATCTAAGCAATCAGCCTACGCTGACCGTGGGGGAAACGGAAGACTTTGCCCAGCAAGGAGGGATCGTCAACTTTTTTCTCCAAGACAAAAAGGTCCGCTTTGAGATTAATCTACAACAATCAAAAGACGCCCGTTTGCAGCTAAGTTCCAAGCTCTTGAAGCTAGCGCGCATCGTCGAAAATGAGCGTGGAGAAGTATCGCAATGATCTCCTTTCGCAATCTGTCGATCAAGCGGAAACTCACCACTATCATCATGTTTACTAGCAGTATTGCACTATTGCTGTGCAGCGCAGCGCTAGCGGCATACGATTGGTTTTCGACCGGCCAATCACTCGTGCGCCGTATTGATACAATTGCCGGGATTGTCGGATCTAACAGCACGGCAGCCCTCATTTTTGACAGCGTACAAGACGCAAATGAAACGCTCTCCGCTCTACGCACCGAGCCCCATGTGAAGGCAGCCTGCATATACGATCAATCGGGCAGTGTATTTGCTACGTATGAGAACGGACTCCCATCGTTTACACCTCCCTCTGTCAGCGAAAGCGGCTATAGCTTCACCCATGACTTTCTGCACTTATCCAGATCCATTCAGTTGGACGGTCAGGTAATAGGTTCGGTCTACATCATGGCCGACCTCCAAGAGCGGCAGGACCACCTGACGACCTTCGCAACGCTTGTCCTCCTAACGATAGTCGCTGCTCTCGTAGCCACTTATTTCATCGGTTCCTCGCTGCGCGACCAGATCTCTGCTCCCCTACTCGACCTGACGGGAAAGATGCGTCTCGTATCGATAGAAAAAGACTATCAGGTGCGCGCGCTTAAGTACAGCCAAGACGAAGTTGGCGAACTCATAGATGGCTTCAACGATATGTTGGAGCAGATTCAGGACCGCGATGTAGCGCTGCTCAACGCGCGCGATGACGTAGAAAAAAAAGCCGACGAACTACAGTTTGAACTCATAGAAAGACGGCGCGCAGAAGAGCAGATCAAAGCCTCATTAGAAGAGAAAGAAGTTCTGTTAAAAGAAATCCATCACCGCGTTAAGAACAATCTACAGGTGGTTTCTAGCCTACTCGATCTGCAGGCAAGCAATATCAGCGACCAGCGCACCGTTGATATGTTTCGCGACAGTCAAAATCGCGTCACTTCAATGGGGCTAATACACGAACGCCTCTACCAGGCCAATGACCTGGCACGCATCGATTTTGCCGAATACATCAAAGAGCTATCGGCCAACCTCCAGTTCTCCTATGCACGCGACGGATCCGAAGTGCAGATAGAGACCGTCGCCGATTCGATTTTCCTAGACGTAGACACGAGTATTCCTTGTGGACTGATCATAAACGAGTTAGTTTCCAATGCGCTTAAATACGCCTTTCCCAACGGGCAGGGTGGCCATATCCGCATTGGGTTGACCCAAACCGACGACGATCAACTCCAACTCGTCGTTCAGGACAACGGCATCGGGCTGTCCGAGGAAATTGATCTGCGCAAAACCAAGTCGCTGGGTCTCAAACTCGTACACACGCTAAGCCGACAGCTCAGAGGCCAAATCGAGATAACCAGTCAAAGCGGAACGGCGTTCAAAATAAGCTTCCCCTTTCATGCTTAGTTCCAGGAGCGGCAGCGTGGCAGCAAGACGCATTATGGTGGTCGAAGACGAAGCGATCGTCGCCTTCGATATACAGACTAAACTCGAGGAAAAGGGATACGAGGTCCCCGCTGTTCTGGCCACTGGAGAAGACGCCGTAGTGCAGGCGGGCGAACTCATGCCCGACCTCATTTTAATGGATATACATCTGGCCGGTGAAATGGATGGGACAGAAGCAGCCGAGCAAATTCACCGCCTCTACGATATCCCCGTGGTATATCTGACCGCCTTCTCGGACAGTCAAACACTAGAACGAGCCAAAGGGGCGGCCCCCTTCGGCTATATGCTCAAGCCATTTGAAGAAAAAAAGCTGCATACCACGATTGAAATTGCGCTCTACAAGAAAGAGGCCGATCGAGAAAAGGATCAGCTGAAGGCTCAGCTGAGTCAGGCGCGAAAGATGGAGGCAATCGGACGCCTCACGGCTGGCTTAGCCTATCATTTCACCAACGTACTGCAGGGCATACAGGGCAATATCGACCTGGCCATGCTGCGCGCGTCAGACGACTTACGCCCCTACCTCGACTCGGCAGACTACGACGCCCAGCGCGCAGCACATATCATCAAACGGCTGCTGGCATTCTATCAGCGAGAAAACGTCGACCTAAACCCGGTCGCTCCCGCCGAACTCGTTGAGGAAGTCGGTGACACCTGCCGCGAGGTGTTCGCCCGCAATCAACGCCGTGCCCTTGAATTTGACGTGGAAGTCGACGGTGAACTCGGGACCATCCTCGGCGATGCGAGCCAACTGCGCCAAGGTATATCCAATCTGTGCACCAACGCACGGGATGCACTGGAAGCGCTACCAAAGGACGATCCACGCACAGCGCGCATACAGCTGACGGCCTATTTAACGCAAGTGGACGAACCGCAGCGCGACGCCTATGGCAAGGCCACGGCGGGGAATTTTGTCTGCATCTCCGTCAGCGACAACGGCATCGGCATCGACCCCGAGATAAAAGAGCAGCTTTTTGAACCGTTCTTCTCCAGCAGCGATACGGGCCTAACCGGCCTAGGACTTTCAACGCTCTATACAATTGTCAACGAGCATAATGGCTGGCTTACCTGTGATAGCACCATCGGTCAAGGGACGACCGTTTCGGTCTATCTCCCCGTTTTCAACGAGGATGAATCACCGGCGGAAACAAGCTTAGAGCACCCTGAAATCATCACCAGCGACGACACGATTTTTGACACTGAATCTCTGCGCGGCTCGGAGAAGGTGCTGCTGATTGCCGACGTCGACCGCGCGCGACGGGTGCTGTCCGAAATGCTCGAATACCACGACTACGAAGTCCTCGTCGGCTTCGATGCACGCGATGGCATCAACCTATTTGAAATGGCCCATAGCGACATACATCTCGTCGTGCTCGACCTGAGCCAAAACAGCCACTCGGCGCATGAGATTTTGGCGCAGGTCTTAGCAATCAAGTCCGACGCACGCGTCCTAGTTACGACGGGCTATACGCACGATAGCGCACCGTGGACCGGAGCGCGCGCCGTACTCAACAAGCCGTTTAAAACGCATCATCTACTGCGCACCGTTCGCCGCATCATCGACGAAACCCCCGACCATCCAGCGTAGTCTCGTTCCAGTTTGACAGCGTTTTTAGCGCGGTAGCATCGCCAGCGCGCGCAACCGTTAAACCCTCGCATTTTTTTGGGGATCCAATCAATACAACAGGTGGCCCAGCGGCCCAGCGCCCCCGAACAAACTGCCGACAACGCTCGAACTAGTCGCTCATCATACCGACGCAGAGAGTAGCATTGCCTGCGCTGGCTTGCTCCATCTTCGACCGTATCGTTATATTTTCTACGATTGAAAAGACGCACCGCAATATCTCATGCCGCTTTAGCTCAACTGGTAGAGCACCTGACTTGTAATCAGGAGGTTACGGGTTCGATTCCCGTAGGCGGCTCCATATTTTCCTCCCCCAACTTACTTCAGCACAGCACGCGCCTGTTTGCCCATTTCGCTTATACCGAACTGTAGCATGCGTACTGCAGCACCAAACCCGCCCATCTGCATTCCGCGCGCATACACTTTTTCCAGCATACTCGTACTGACGAAATGGCTACCGGCAATTTTACCGTGCATACGACAGGCCGCCACAATACGCTCGGCCGCTTCGAGGATAAGTGGGTGGTCGACCTGTCCAGGCACGCCCAGTGCAATGCTCAGATCACCTGGGCCTAGATAGAGCACATCCACTCCGGGCATCGCGGCGATTTCATCAACTCGTTCAACGGCTTCCCGCGTTTCGATCTGCACGATTGTCAACATGGCCTCGTTGACTTGTTGCATGTAAGCCCCCAGATCGCTCGGTGGGGCAAAGTGCGTATGAGGACGGGCAAAGTGAGCTCCACGCTGACCCAACGGCGGATATTTCGAATATTCGACCGCCTTCTCCACGTCGGCTAGCGTCTTGGCCATCGGCACCATTACGCCTTCGGCTCCCGCATCCAGCGCGCGCATAATCTCTCCGCGATCGGGTCCTGAAACCCGCACTAGAGGACAGACGCCCCAGCGTTTGCCCGCATCTATGTGCTGAGCAATATCGAGCGGATTCCAGTAGCCGTGCTCGGTGTCGATCAGCATAAAATCATACTGCGCTTGCTCGAGGAAACGCGCCACAGCCGGGGTGCGCAATTCAACGACAAACGTGCCCATTGCAAAATGTCCATCGGCTATCCGCCGGCGAACAGCCGCTGCCAGTTCCATACACTCTCCTCTAATTTCTCCATTGAATTCTTGGTATCGATCTCTAGCACAGAGCGCTTATCGAATACAGTTTTCTTTCTTCAGCCAGGCGACTAATTCGCACCACGGCTCAACGTGCCAAAAACGACGCGCCGCACCGGAAGTCGAGGGTAACACGTAAACATGCGTCCGTCCAAGCACATTGTCCTGCAGGCCGTACGCTACCTGCCGCCGCAAAAAAAGCGAGGCAGCCCGCTTGCCGTTAAAGGCAAGCAGGCGCGGTTCAAACTCGTCTATCTTTTTACGCAGTCCCTTCGTATCGTAGTCAGCAACCGAAAGGGCCGCATCGCTACCCGCCGTTTCCTTAGCCAGATCCGTTAGTCCCAAACCATACTGAAGAACGCACCGAAAAGCAGGCGGCTGAATCCGTTCAGGGAGGAGACCAATCTCAAAGAGCGTAGGCCAAAAACGGTTACCCGGCCCCGCGTAATAGGCTGCAGCACGCGCCGAGTGTTCACCCGCTGCAGAACCGCAAAACACGACGTCCAAGCCTTTACTCAACACATCGGGCAGCACTTCACCACGGACCGAATACGTCCATTTATCTACAGGCATTTACTCTCCACGCATGCTCGTATAAAGTCGACGCGGGAAATCCCTTGGGACACAATATATCGATTATTTACTGCCAACTACAGGGGCCAATGGTGAGACATACCAAATTGATCTGCGCAATATGCGGTCGCCGATAGAATGTACACTGCGTATATTTCACCCCCCTAGACCACATCAAAATTCACAGGGAGAGGAACGCGGCAATGGATCAAGTACATCTGGCCTGTATCGGCCTGGGAGGACGCGGAACGGGACTGGCCCATTTAGTCGCCGGCATGGACGACGTGCGCGTAGTTGCCGTATGCGACGCATACGAAGACCGAGTCCATCGCGCTATCGCCCGCATAGAGGAGACGCATAACTATAGACCGGCCGGCTACACCTCCTACACCGACGTGCTCAGCCGCGATGATTTGGACGGCGTGCTTGTCGCCACCAGTTGGACGACTCATGTAGAGATTTCTCTCGCAGCGATGCGCGCCGGTCTCTATGTCGGCACGGAAGTCGGCGGCGCGTCCTCTCTGCAGGAATGCTGGGAATTAGTTCGCACGAGCGAGGAGACCGGCATGCCCTTTATGCTCTTGGAGAACTGTTGCTATGGCCGCGAAGAAATGGCCGTTCTCAGCATGGTGAAAAAAAACCTGTTTGGGGAATTGATCCACTGCCAGTGCGGCTATGAGCACGACCTCCGCTCCGAGATTACACGCGGCGGCGAAAACCGACACTATCGCCTCAACAACTTTACCTATCGCAACGGCGATCTCTACCCGACCCACGGCTTGGGACCAATAGCCAAAATGCTCGACATCAACAAGGGCAATCGCTTTATATCGCTCGTGGCCATGAGTTCCAAATCGCGCGGTCTACACCAGTACGCCGTCGAACACCTCGGCCCTGATCACCCATCAACCAACGCCACGTTTAATCAGGGCGATATTACGACGACGATGATAAAGTGCGCCAACGGCGAAACGGTCCTGCTCACACACGACTGCTCGCTTCCGCGGCCCTACTCGCGCGCCCAACGGGTGCAAGGAACCAAGGGCCTGTGGATGGAAGACAAGAATGCGGTGCACTTTGATGGCACCGGCAGCGAGGACTGGATGCCCATGAGCGAGTGCCTCGAACAGCACGAGCATCCGGTCTGGAAGGATTTTTTAGAAGGCGGTATCAAAGGCGGACACGGCGGCATGGACTGGCTCGTTCAACGAGCCTTTATAGAAGCCATCAAGGATCGGCGCCAGACCCCCATCGACGTCTATGACTCGGTCACCTGGATGGCGGTAACCGCGCTCTCAGAAGACTCCATCGCCTGCGGCAGTCAGCCGCAACCGTTTCCCGATTTCACCAACGGCAAGTGGATTCGCAACCGCCCCAACCCAGATCACTACTGGACGTTGGACGGCGTATACGCGCCTTAAAGTCCACGCGAGTTTGGGCTTGGGCTGGAGTATCATCCCCTGAGTTCGCGTGTGCAGCACGTTGATTAGCGGCAGACAAGGGAAAAACTAAGCAGCTGTTTTAATTATATTTACAAACAAAATAAAGACGAATATGACAACCCCATTTTTTCTCGTTGACTTTTGCTATACGGCCTCTCTAATTCAGAAGAAGAAACCTTTAGACGCGGAAAAATGAGGAGGTCACCCATGTCCGCCCCCCAGAAGAGTCGAGTTAATTTTGCTCTACACGCCCCCGAAGCGCGCGAAGTCTTTGTCGCCGGCACGTTTAACGACTGGAATCCCGAAGGTCGTCCTCTGCGCTGCGATAAAAAGGGCATGTGGCGCACTTGGATGAACCTACCCTCTGGCCAACATGAGTATCGATTTATCGTCAACGGAATGTGGCAGGAAGATCCAAGCGCCCAAGAGCGCGCCGACAATTCGTTCGGCGCCTACAACTCCGTAGTCAGCGTGTAGCTCCTATGCTCGCCTGGGCACTCTCCCGGGCGAGCCACTAGCTGCGCGTCCATTCCTGCTGCGCCCCGCTGGCATTCTCTAAGACCAGTTGCATCCCTTCGATTTGCCAGCGCACGCGCTGCTGTCCAGCTGCACCGAAGTAAACCCCGCGCAGCACCAGCTGCTCGTCTTCCAACATCCATGTGCCGGGAAAACTGCGCTGACCGCCCGACTCCATATAAAGCGTCATGTTGAGTATGCCGCCTGCCTCCAAGCGCATCACTACCCGAACGGGACCTAGCGCTTCGTCCACGCCCTGCGTTTCCCACTCGCCAACAAGGGCGTCTTCCGGTCGGTCACCTTCTGCGCTCTCGACAGGTCCTTTCTCCTCCGCCCCACACCCGATAAGAGCGACCAGCGCACACAGCAGCACCAAGTTCACCATCGTCAACCTAATTAAGGGCATTCTGCCCACCGCCAATGGCCTGGGCACGCACGGCAGCGGCCATCACCTCTTCGCGCAAGTCGTCGGGCACCGCATCAAACGCAACTTCCCGTGCACCTGTCGGCAGCTCGGATCGCTCGGCAATCCACTCACTATCGACGCGCCTCCAGCACAGCACGCTGCTGCCGACACGCGAAAAAATCGATTCGCCGTCGTCGCTTTTAAAAAGTTTCATCGCTCTCTCCGCGAAAAATCAGTCGTCTGCTCCAACCGAGCATTCCGTTTAAAAATAGACCACCTACATGGGCCATACAAATGGCTCTTTGTTGCTTTATACCTTTCACAACGTACTTTTAACGCGTACCGACATCCATCTTTTTAGGAGCACGCATGTCTGTTTCGATCACCCTCCATAGCGGCACCTTAGGCGAGGCCTTCAACCAAGCGCTACATCACTTAGCCGAGCATCATATCGCCGAGCGCATCGCCAAACGAGATCACACTGTATGGCGTCCCCAGCCCGACGAAATATCCAATCGCCTCGGCTGGCTGGACTGTCCACACACCATGCCAGACAACCTCCATCAGATCGACCAAGTCGTCCAACAAGCGCGCCGCGACGGCCTGCACAAGGCCCTGCTCTTAGGTATGGGAGGCTCGAGTTTAGCACCAGAAGTCTTCCGTAAAGTATTTGATGTGACCGAGGGCTATTTAGATCTGCACGTACTCGACAGCACCCACCCAGATGCCGTATTAGCCCAAGCGACAGCCTGCGACCCGGCCACTACTTTGTATATACCGGCCACCAAGTCTGGAGGTACGGTAGAAACCCTCTCTTTTTTAAAATATTTCTACCGCCAGGCGGTGCAAACACTCGGCGCAGATCAAGCCGGACAGCACTTTGTTGCCATCACCGATCCTGGCAGCGGCCTGGCCGATTTGGCAGGCGAGTTAAACTTCCGCCACATCTTCCTGAACGACCCCCATATCGGCGGTCGCTACTCCGCTCTGTCGCACTTTGGCCTCGTGCCAGCCGCCTTGATTGGGGCCGATCCCAACAGCCTCTTACAGCGCGCAGCAGCCGCTGCGACGAACGCTGAACCCGCGATCCAACTCGGAGCATTTATGGGCGCAGGCGTGGCCTGCGGTCGAGACAAACTCACCCTGCTCGCTTCCGAACCCCTCACATCGGTTGGCGCGTGGATTGAACAGTTGATCGCCGAGAGCACCGGCAAGCAGGGCAAGGGCATTTTACCAGTAGACGGAGAGCAACCGCTCAATGCAACCGCCTACGGCGACGATCGCCTCTTTGTTCACGTGCGCATCGACGAGTCCCATGACGATCAGGTTGATGCGTTAATCGCAGCCGGGCTACCGCTCCTGCAGCTAACCTTAGATGGAAAAGAAGATCTTGGCGCGGCGTTCTACTATTGGGAAGTAGCCACGGCCATAGCCGGCCATCTGATGGACATCCACCCCTTTGATCAGCCCGACGTGGAAGCCGCAAAAGTCCTAGCGCGCGATATGGTGCAGACTTATATGGAACAGGGCGCGCTGCCCGCTGAACAATCCGCGTGTTCGGCAGGTCCTCTCAGCGTCTACGGAGCCGGCGCTCCCACCACGCCGCTTGAAGCCCTAGAGGCCCTGTGGTCCGGTGGGGATTCACCCGCCCAATACGTCGCCATACAGGCCTATCTTCCCTCTACGCCGGAACTCGAATCGCTCATAGAGAGTCTACGCCGCGTCATTTACGAACGCAGCGGTATGGCCACTACGCTGGGATACGGTCCGCGCTTTCTCCACTCGACGGGCCAACTTCATAAAGGCGACGCTGGACGCGGGCTCTTTTTACAGCTCACGGCCGATAGCAAAACGGATGCACCCATCCCCGACACGGCCGATGCCGATGCATCCAGCTTGAGCTTTGGCGTGCTGCTGGCCGCCCAAGCCCATGGAGACGGCCAAGCGCTGCGCCAGGCAGGCCGCACTACGCTGCGCCTCCACCTAGGAGAAGATGCGGCATCTGGTCTGCACTACCTGCTTGCACAGTTCGCCCAAAAATGAATCCTCTAACGAAAGTGATTACACCATGAGTCAATCAGATATTGGCCTAATCGGTCTCGCCGTCATGGGCGAAAACTTGGTGCTCAACATGGCCAGTCACGGCATCCATGTCGCCGTGTACAACCGCACGACAACCCGCGTCGACGATTTTATCGCCGGCCGGGCACAGGGTCAATCCATCGTCGGCGTGCACTCCCCCGAAGCGCTGGTCGCTCAACTAAAGAGGCCGCGTCGCATCATGCTAATGGTGCAAGCAGGCGCGGCGGTAGACCGCGTTATAGAACAGCTTATTCCGCTACTCGAATCTGGCGATATACTCATCGATGGCGGCAACTCCAACTATCAGGACACCGTTCGCCGCACGCGTGAACTCACGGAGAAGGGCCTTCTCTACATCGGCACGGGCGTTTCAGGGGGCGAAGAGGGCGCACTCAAAGGGCCGAGCATTATGCCGGGCGGCAACCCAGATGCATGGCCCCATGTAAAAGATATTTTTCAAGCTATCGCCGCTAAAGTGGAAGACGGCAGCCCTTGCTGTGAGTGGGTCGGCGACAACGGCGCCGGACACTATGTGAAGATGATCCACAACGGCATCGAGTACGGCGATATGCAGATGATTTGCGAAGCCTACGACGTAATGCGCCACGTCCTCGGTATGGAAGCAGCCGAGATGGCCGAGGTATTTGCCGAGTGGAATCGGGGCGAACTCGACAGCTATTTAATCGAGATAACCGCCGAGATTCTCGCCAAGCGGGACGAGGAAAGCGGGCAGCCAGCCATCGACCTCATTTTGGATGCTGCCGGACAGAAAGGCACCGGCAAGTGGACCGGCATCGACGCACTTCAGCTAGGCGCCGTTGCCACCGCCATCACAGAGGCCGTTTACGCGCGCAGCCTCTCTGCACTTAAAGACGAGCGCGTTGCAGCAGCCGCCGTCTTGAACGGCCCTCAAGCTCCGGCCTTTAGTGGAGATCGCCAGCAGTTTATCGAAGACGTGCGGCGCGCACTATACGCCTCTAAGATCTGCTCCTATGCACAGGGATTCCAACTCCTGCGCATGGCCGCCGCCGAATATGACTGGCAGCTAAATTTCGGCAGCATTGCGCTGATGTGGCGCGGTGGATGCATTATTCGCGCACAGTTTCTCGGCCGCATTAAAGAGGCATTTGACGCCGACGGCCAGCTGGCCAACCTCCTTCTTGCTCCCTACTTCCAAGAGGCCATCGCCCAATCACAAGCCTCCTGGCGCCGCGTCGTAGCCCAAGCTGTGACGCACGGCGTGCCCGTGCCGGCCTTTAGCAGCGCGTTAGCTTATTTTGACGGCTATCGTTCGGCTCAGCTACCAGCGAATCTGCTTCAAGCGCAGCGCGACTATTTTGGCGCACACACCTACGAACGAGTCGACAGACCGCGCGGCGAGTTTTTTCACACCAATTGGACCGGACGCGGCGGCGATACGGCCTCCACAGCCTACACCGTGTAATTCGACGCCAGCGCCGTTGCCCTCATAGGGGCGACGGCGCTAAAGCGGCCAGTGCACCCCGCGCTGGCTGGACAAACCTTTGTCCCCCCGCCCATCCGATGCGACGAAGGGCATACCGACTAGCCGGCCTTCGCGTACCCACGTCCGATCTTCGCCGCGCAACCGCACGGCCAGCAGCGCCTCCATTTGATCGCGC
The DNA here is from genome assembly GCA_038119905.1 of Gemmatimonadota bacterium. Classification (GTDB taxonomy): domain Bacteria; phylum Latescibacterota; class UBA2968; order UBA8231; family UBA8231. The sequence goes on from JAYOKQ010000101.1 coordinate 11,761, forward strand.
TGGCCACGCCAAGCCGGATCTCCAGCCAAATCGGTCAATTCCTCTGGATCCTCCTGTAAATCAAAAAGCTGAACTTCGTTTCCAGCCGGATAGTAAATAAGCTTAAAGCGCCCCGTGTGTATCATCCGCGTGGCACGCTGACCGCGACCAATTTCTCCATATAGCTCCGTGCGCCGCGCGTTCCCTAGCATCGACAGCCCCTCCACGCTAGCAGGCACCGGCAAGCCAGCCAATTCGAGCAGCGTGGGCATCACGTCTTGCCATCCAACAAGTCGATCGTCTACGCTGCCGTTTTCTATCGCCTGTCCGTTCGATGCGCCGACTAGCAGCATCGGCACACGCGCAGATTCCTCGTAATAGAGCGTTTTCGCCCATAGCCCGTGTTTTCCTAGCATGTCGCCATGATCGGAGGTGAAGAGAATCACCGTATTATCCAGTATACCGCTTTCGCGCAGCGTGCCAATAACAACCCGCAGTTGGTGGTCTATATGAGTGCTCAACGCATAGAACGCGCGCCGCGCTGCTCGGACGGCATAGTCGCTAAATCGCTCGCCGCGCTCTCGCCGGGCCCGCAGAGCCCGTGGCACCGCCTCGGGGTTTTCTGCCCACGAGCCCACGCTGGGCGTAGCCACCGGCAAATCGCGATACATATGCCAGTAGAAAGGAAGCGGAACTAGCGGAGGATGCGGATGCGTATAGGACAAATACCACAGGGCAGGCCGAGTCGGATCGCGCCGCTGAATAGTGCGCACCATTTGGCGCGTCATCCAGTTCGTCACGTGCAGGTCTTCCGGCAAATGCCAGGTGCGATTTACATACTCATTATTGCCCATACCGTGCAAAAACTGTTCTCCGGCATGGCCTTCTTGCGCTAGATACGCCTCGTAATCATCGATTACACGCCATTTAGTGCGTCCCTCTTCGCACAGTTGAACATCGTCAAACCCCAGCCGACTGCGCTGCGGTTTGGTATGCAGCTTTCCAACAGCGTACGTCTGATACCCCCCTGCGCTAAAGGCATCCGCCAAGCGCGTGCAATCAACAGCAGGCGCATCGACCGTTGGTGCACGCCCCGTCATCAGCGCACGACGCGCCGGCACGCAAAGCGGCGACTCGCTATAAGCTCGCACAAAGCGTCGGCCGCTACCGGCCAGCGCATCTAACGTGGGCGTTTGAATGCAGGGATGACCTTCGATTCCCAGCATGTGTCCGGGCCAGTGATCGGCTGTTATGAGCAAAATATTGGGACGCTGTTCCATACGCATTCAAATCCTCTGGTCAGCCAGCTGCGATTCGATCAATTCGACAAAGGCACTAGCCGCTGCCGAGCGCAGCCGACCGCGACGCTCGATCAACCCGACTTCACCCGCAGGCAACCCCGCAACTTCGACTGCGTGTAATTGCCCCCGTTCCACCTCACCGACGACGGCAATCTGCGGCACGATTGCCAAGCCCAGACCAATCTCGACAAAGCGCTTAAGGACTTCAATCCCACCCAATTCCATGGCAATTTGCGGATGCACATCACGCTCGCTCAGCGCAGCATCCAACAGTTGGCGGCTCGTGCTGCCACGCTCCAGCACGAGCATGGGAAACTCCGCCGCCTTTTCCAAGCCAACGCGCTTGCGAGCACCCAACGCATGGTCGGGGCGACAGATGAGCACTTCCCTGCGACGTAGCAGCGGATATTCACAGACATCGCGATGACGCACGGGCAGCGTGACAACGCCGATATCGACTTCGTCAGCCGCAACCAACTGGGCAATCTCAGGCGACATGCGATTGCGAATATCGAGTTCAACCCCCGGATAACAGCGACGGTATTCTTCCAATATATCGGGTAGGATATACGTGCAATTGGTATCGCTCGTCCCGAGGACCAAACGCCCACGCAGCGCCTCGCGGAGTGCAGCCATTTCATTGCGGGCATCCTCTAGGTGATTAAATACTTGGCGAACGTGTTCAAAAAGTACTTCACCGGCAGCCGTCAAGCGTATCTGTCGACGCTTGCGATCAAACAGCACCTCTCCCATTTCATTCTCAAGCGCCTTGATCTGCAGACTGATCGCCGGCTGAGTCAGAAATAATTTATCTGCTGCCCGCGTAAAGCTGCGCTCTCGCGCAATTTCATAAAAGCCGCGCAGCTGGTATAGGTCCATCCTTTAACACTCCATTTGCAATGATTATATTGGGTCCAACTATAATAAATTCTGCTTATCTATAAAAATCGATCATCTATCTACTGCGGCTTTAATCTACCCTCTGGCTGCTGTAGATAAAACGGGAGAGACAATATGTTAAACGTGTTGGCCGTTGGCTTCGGCGGCTTTATTGGCTCGGTCTTTCGCTATCTAATCGGCGGCCTGGTGCAGTCGTTGGTGCGGCACACGACTTTCCCCTATGGGACCCTGACCGCCAATGTCTTGGGGTGCCTATTGATCGGCCTACTGAGCGGTCTAACCTACGAACGCATTAACCTAAACTCGCATACACGCCTGTTCCTCTTTACGGGCGTGCTCGGCGGCTTTACAACCTTTTCGACTTTCAGCCTCGACACCTTTACAATGCTCAACACGGCCCCCACTCCGTCAATTCTCTTAGCTCTTATACACGTCGTGGCTCAACTCGCCCTAGGTTTATTAGCCGTCTATCTCGGCTATTGGTTAGCCCAGTCGCATTGAGGCACTCACCTTCTTACCCACTGTTTTACACATTTTATTAAATTGACATTTTTTAGATAA
>JAYOKQ010000102.1:0-14370 GCA_038119905.1 Gemmatimonadota bacterium
TGGGAATGCCGGCCGCGTCGGCTAAGTCGGCCATGCGCACAAAGAGCGGCAGCGAACCGCAGCCGGCGTTGATGGCCTGGGCTGCATCGAGGCGCACGGCGCCCAGCACCTGTTCGAGCGTTAGGGCGTGGTAGGCCAGCGGCAGTTCAATGCGTCCGCGCAGATCTGCAAAGGGTGCTGGGTCGGCGCGCGGGTAGGGATCTTCAAGGCGCGCTACGCCTAGCTCCTGTAGTTGGGCGCACAGATCTTCCAGATCGTCGCGCATGCGAAAGCCGCCGTTGGCGTCGAGCTCTAGCTCAAATTCGTCGCCTACGGCATCGCGAATGGCGCGCACGCGCGCAACCGACTCCTGGTCGGGTGCGTCCTTTCCGCACTTGATCTTCACACCTGTAAAGCCCTTTTCCATGCCTTTGAGTGCAATGTCTGCGCTCTCTTCCGGCGTGCGCTTGCCCATCCAATAGTGCGCGCCGACCCACTGACGGTAGGGGCCACCCAATAGCTGGCAGACAGACAGGCCGCTCGCTTGGCCGACGAGGTCGTAGAGGGCTATTTCGCCGACGTCGTAGGCGATGCTGGGTTCGACGGGCAGCTGGCGTAGATTGAGCGCGAGCGGATCAAGGCCGATCAGCGGCTGTAGCGCACCGCGCACGAGCGCTGGATCGATGCCGCGATGCGATTCGCCGAGCCCGACCAGCCCCGCATCTGTATGCACTTGGGCGATGTATTTGGGGCGCGTTTCGGCGTCGAGCTGCTCCTGCAGGGGGCGGTCCTTTTCGATCCGATAGAGCGCCGTCGGCGTGGGGGGCACGGCGCAGGCGTGTATGTCGATGTGGGTAATTTTCACAGGGCGCCTCCTCGCGGCTGCGACAAGAAAAATAAAATAGCTCCGTGCGGGCAAGCGGGCGTTGGTGGTGCGCCGAGATTGTCCTATTATTTTGCGCGGACGAGTCGGTGCGTCGAGCACCGCGTAGGAAAGGTGGAAACATGCATTCGATTACTATAGACCAGCGCGGTCCTCTGCCGGATTGGGCGGTGCAACAGCGCGCGCTGATTGCAGCAATGGACCGAGCCGTATGGCCCTTTGTAAAACACGCCACGCGGCCCGACGGCACGCTGATACAGCGCAGCGTGTGGACGAGTATGGACGGGACGGACAACGGCTACGAGGCCTTCCTATCGCTTCCGTTGTTTTACCTGATCGGCGGCGGCGAGCACATGCATTCGCTGGCGCGCAAGGAGTGGGACGCCATTACCTGGCAGTACGAGGACTACGGCACGGTGGAACGCGAGTTTGTTGCCGGTTTTGACTGGTTCCACCACAGCGAGAGCTACACCTACATATACTATTTGGGCATGGCTAATCCGCACCATCACATCGACCGCCGGCGTGCATTGCGCTACGCGGCGATGTATATCGGCGAAGATCCGCTGGCCGACAATTGGGATGCCAAACGGCAGATGCTGCGCTCGCCGCTCAACGGCAGTCGCGGTCCGCGCTTTGTCACCACGCAGCAGGACTGGGACTACCATCGCCCTATTCTCGCCCATTATTTAGCGCCCTACGAGGATATGGAAGGCGTGGAGGCAGGCGACCCCTTTGCCAAGGCCGACTGGACCGACGACGCGACCTTTGCGCGCGTGCTTGAGCTGATCAACCGGCGCATGACGCGCGGCGACGTGCCGCTCAACTTGTCGTCGGCCAGTTTGGTGACCAACGCCTATTTGTATACCGGCGAAGAAAAGTATAAGACGTGGGTATTGGAGTACTTGTCCAAGTGGATGGAGCACTGCCGAAACAACGGCGGCATCGCCCCCGACAACGTCGGACCAAACGGTCAGATCGGCGAGCTGATCGATGGCAAGTGGTGGGGTGGCTACTACGGCTGGCGCTGGCCGCATGGCGGCCGCAACATCACCGAGAGCGCCTACGTGGCCGGATCGTGTGCCGCGCTGATGACCGGTGATATGAGCTGGTTAGACCTGTGTCGCTCGCAGCTGGATATGCTGTGGGATCTGCGCCGCCAGGAGGATGGAGTGTGGAAAATTCCGGCCCGCCACGGCGACACAGGCTGGTTTGACTACCGCGCGCCCGAGCCTGAACTCTACATCCACTTGCTGTATTTGAGTCAGAGCGACGAGGATCGCGTGCGCCTACAGGAGATCTTTCCGCAGCGCGACGACTTTGCCGCCTTTCCCGACGACTGGGGCGCCGGCAAGGCGGGCATCTGTCCGCCGCGCGCCTGGCAGGCGTGGATGGAGGGACGCTTTCCCGACTATCCACGCGCGGCCATCGACTCGACCTATCAGTGCGTGGGGCGCAGTCTGGAGCGGCTGGCTGCCGACGATAGCGATCCAGAAGAGCGCCACTGCTATCACTTTCAGAACATGAATCCGGTCCTGCCCGAAGCGCTCGTGCAAATGACGATGGGCACGCCGTCGGCGCTGTATAACGGGGGCCTGCTGCAGGCGCACCTGCGCTATTTTGATCCAGCCCAGCGGCGCGCTGGCTTGCCCGAACACGTCGCCGCGCTGGTGAGTGCCGTATCGGCAGACGGGGCCACCGTAACGTTGGTCAACACCGATCCAGTCCAACGCCATGGCGTCGTCCTGCAGGCGGGTTCGTTTGCCGAACACGAATTTGTCAGCGCGCAGCTGGCAGGCGGATCTGTAGAGCGTATAGATGATCGCTGGATGCGCGTGGAACTGGGCCCGACGAGCCAAGTTCAGCTCGAATTGGCCATGCGGCGCTTTGTGCACCGGCCTCAGCACGAGGGTCCGCAGTGGACGTGATCGCATGACAACAGCCGAGTCGAATGGATACCGCATTGGCGTGCGCGAGGCGCCGGAATGGGACGCGCTCTTTAAGCGTTGCAGCGGCTGGACGGGCAGCGATGGTATTTATGCCGTCGCGCTTTCGGGTCGCGACGTGCCGGCCGCAGCCGAGTCGGCGGCCGAACGACAGGTCTTCATTTTTGGCGATACGTTTATCGGCGATGTCGACGGCGAGGGCGTGCGGCGCGACTTTCGCATGGTCAACAATACGCTGGCACTGCTCGATGGCAGCGTGCCCGATCCAGAAGCGCTGCGCTTTTTGTGGAGCGACGAGGGCGACGGCACATTCTTCACGCCATCTACGGCGCAGGCGCGCGCGGCGGGCGCCTGCTGGTACTGGCTGCAGGACGGCTTTGCGCAGAACGGCTATCTCTATATGATGCCGATGCTTATTGACCGGCGCCCCGACGGTCCACCGGGCTTCCAGTTTCGCGACTTTGGTACCTGTCTAATCAAGGTGCCGCTGGGCGATGATGGTCCCGAGTGGGCGCTTCACGAGCAGGAGGACGTTCCGCTTTTTCATGTCAACGAGCGGCGCAAGCTGTTTTTTGGTGCGGCCTTTATGCCGCACACAGAGCAGGCCGGCGTGCCCGATCCCGACGGCTATGTCTATGCCTATGGGCGCTATCACGGGCAGGGCGAAGCCGAAGTACAGCTGGCCGTTGCGCGCGTCGAAAGCAGCGCGTTTGAGGATGATACGGCTTGGCGCTTTTGGGACGGAGCGCGCTGGAGTGCCGATATAGCCGACACCGCTCCGCTGGGACGCGGTGGACCCGAACTGAGCGTGACGCCCGCTGCCCACGGCGCGTTGGCGGGCCGATATCTGCTCGTCTCCATGCACGTCGAACGCGATCTCTACGTGCGCATAGGCGACAGCCCGGTCGGCCCCTTTGGCCCACGCATTAATATCTATCACACGACTGAGCCAGACGCCGGCAAAGAAATCTACACCTACAACGCCAAAGCGCATCCCACGCTGTCTACGCCCGATGAATGGCTGGTATCCTATAATGTCAACGCGCGCTCGTGGGACAGTCTGGTCGAGGATGCCGATATCTACCGGCCGCGCTTTTTATGGGTTTCGATAGAGCGGAGCTAATGAACCGATGAATTACCTGGAAGAGCGCGCGATTGAATGTCCCTACTGCGGGGAATATATCGACGTGCTGATCGACTGTTCCGTGCCGCAGCAGATATACGTGGAGGACTGCCAGGTGTGCTGCCAGCCGATCGTGCTCGCTGTTCACGTATACGAAGAGGGGGATGTAGCCATTGAGGTGCGGCGGGAAAATGGCTGAAGACGCTTGCATCGGCACGCGGCATTTAGAGCGAGGAATGGGTGCGACGCGCTGAGCTGATCGACCGCGCCGAGCGCGGAAACGCCATCAATTGGACGACCTACTCCACGCTGCAGGGCCTAATCGGCTCGTTCATATCGGCGGATCTGTTTAATACGGTGCTCATGCGGCAGGGGGCGTCCGATTTTGTGCTCGGGCTTTTTGCCGCCAACCAAGTCGTATCGCTGGTAGCTCAATTCGTAGCCGCTCGCTATGTCGACGCAGCGCGCGACAAGGTGCGATTGATGTGGGGGGCGCACGTCATCCAGCTGCTGCCCCTGCTGCTGCCGATCGCTCTGCTCTGGGTGACCGATGGTCAGGTGGGGCTGTGGCCGTTCTTTGCCGCCGTTTTTTCGTATTACCTAGTCAATAGCACGGTCGGGGCGTTTGGCAGCATTGCCAATATGGATTTGCTCAGCCGAGTGCTGCGTCCCGGTGGACGCGGCAAATTACTTGGCATGCAGGGCGCGCTGGGCGGATTGGCTGGAATCGCCAGCGGACTGATCGTCGCCGCGATCATAGGTCGGTTGCACTATCCGTTGGGCTATACTACGGTGTGGTGTGCGGGGCTGCTGTTTTCTTTGCTGATCAGCGTGCTGTTGCTGCGCCTGCGCCAGTTGCCTGGCCTGCGACCGCGTCGCCGCCCCGCGCAGCCAACGTTGCGCGAAGCACTGCGCACTGTGGCGGCCGACCGCCGCTTTGCCATTTTTCTCGTTGCCGTCGTGGCGCGTATGGGCTTCAGCGCGACGCAGTACTATATCTGGCCGACGGCGCGCAGGCTGCATGGGTTGCCCGACGAGTTTGTCGGCTACCTGGCTAGCGTCAACAGCGCGATTGCCATGTGCAGTGCCCCGCTGATTGGTTGGCTGGCCGATCGGTTGGGCCGCGCACAGACAGCGCTGCTATTTTCGGTAGTCGCAGTAGCCGGGTTCGCGCTCTTTCCACACGCCGATACGCGGCCGCTGCTGCTCGTTTCCTACGTGCTGATTGGCGTGGGCTCTAGCGGCATCACGATGCCGCTCTACTTGTCGGTGTTGGATCTATCGCCTTCGGACCAGCGCGGTCTCTACGTGGCCGTGCGCTACGGAACGGAGAGCGGCGTCTACGCACTGTTTCTACCGCTGTTTGGCTATTGCTCCACTCACTTCCCGCCGCACGTTATTTTTTATGCCGGTGCCGTACTGGCGGCGCTAGCCGGAGCGGTGCTGTTTCGGGTCGCCGAAGGGCGTCCCCATTCTACATAGACCGGCTCTATTTGATGAGGCTTGCGATTTCTTTGAACTGCGGGCTGCCGGCCCGTCGCAGCAGTTCCATTAGGCACATCTCGACGGATGTAATCTGTGCGCCACAGTGCAGTAGCTTCTCTAGGCCGATGGCCTTGTTCTGTGCGGTGCGTGAGGAGACGGCGTCGGCTACGACTTCGACATACATTCCGTCGTCTAGTAGATCGCGCGCGGTTTGATACACGCAGATATGCGTTTCGATTCCAGCCAGTAGGACCTGCCGACGGCCCGTCGTGCGCAGCGCTTCGGTGAATGCGCCTAGGCCGCAGGCGCTAAAGCAGGTTTTGGCCAGCGGTTGCTGGTCGGGTAGTAGCTCAGCTACTTCGGGAATCGTCGGTCCCAAGCCCTTGGGATATTGCTCCAGCCACAGGATGGGTAGCTGCAGGGCGTGTGCGCCCTTAATGAGAATCTGTAGCTGGGCGTAGAGCGCGTCCCTGTCGTGCATAAGCGAGGCGAGCTTGCCCTGGATGTCGATAAGGACGAGGGCCGTATGGTCGACGTTTAGCATCGGCAACTCCTTGACTGGTGCGCGCTGGTCGCACGCGCGCCGCATAAAAAAGCGGATCAGGAGCGGTTGACCACTCCCGATCCGCGGATCTGTGTGCTGTGGGCGTTCGGCTATGCAGGGCCGCCGTACTCGTTGTTGACGGCCTGCACGAGCGCGCGCATATAGGCGATGGAGTAGGCTACCCCGACGCGATGGCCGCCGAGCATGGCGGGTATGTGGTCGGGAATGATGCAGCCGTCGAACTGGACTTCGCGTAGCGCGCGCATGACCTGGTGCATGTCCTGATAGCCGTTGTCGATCAGCGTTTCTACCCACGGCTCTGGCATGGGATTGGATACGTTGCGAAAGTGGACCTTAAACAGCTGGCCCTGCTCGGCAAAGTGCTTGATGGCATCGACCACGCCAACGCCCATACCCGCTTCGCCGCCCTCTAACCAGCAGCCTACGCACAGGCAGACGCCGATATTGGGGCTGTCGGCAATTTCCATCGCGCGCTTGTAGCCTTCAAAGTTGCCAAACATACAGCGCGGAATGCCGCCCAGCGCATAGACCGGTGGATCGTCCGGGTGAATGCCGATGCGCACGCCGGCGTCTTCGGCTACGGGAGCAATCTGGCGGATCATATACTCGTAGTTATCCCACAGCTCGTCTTCGCTATAGGCGCGACCGTGCGTCAGTTCGCCCTCGTAGGTCTCGCCAATCCAACGACCGACGGCGTTGTTGATATCGAGCGAACGCGCATCCATGCCGCCGCGACCTTCTACGCGGTCGGAGGACCAAATGCCGTTGCCCATGTGCGCATAGGTGTTGTAGTAGATGCCCGCTTCGCCGAGGTTGCGAATAAACTGCTTGAACTCCTCAATCTTGGCATCGCGCTCGGGCAGGTTCAGCGTGATGGCCGGCACGTTGTGCACGCCGTGGTTGGCGATGCGATAGATCTTGATGCCGCGGTCGCCAAAGCGCTTGACCAGATTCTTGTAGAATTCGGCCGAGTGCTGCTCGGCGTCGTTGATACCGACCATGGCCCACTCGACGCCTAGCTGCTGAAAGAACTGCAGATCTTCGTCGCTGGCGTTGGCGCCGGTCTGAATAGCAATTTGGATGCCCTGCGTGCTCGAGTAGTAGCCGGGCACGGCCTGCATGGGGTATTGTTGCGTCTGAGCGCTCATGTACTGTCTCCGCGGAATGGGGTCGGGGCAACCTGGACGTCGCGTCTGGATTGGCCTATATATAGACGCTAATATTCTGCAAAAGAGATCTACGTGGCAAATGCTGGTCGCTGTTCCGCCGCGCCGTTTTCCCCTCAACGAAACATAGAATGGAAGGATGTATGCGCGCCCTAATTCTCGATACGCCCGGTTCCGTCGATTCCCTGCGTTTAGCCGAGGTCGCCGATCCTCAGCCCGGTGCGGGAGCGATCCGCGTGCGCGTGGCGGCCGTCGGGCTGAATCCGGTCGACTATAAGCTCGCCGGTCGCGGCAATCCGCATTGGAGCTATCCACACGTGCTAGGCTTGGACGTGGCCGGCACCATTGATGCGGTGGGGGAAGGCGTGCATAGCTGGCGCGTCGGTGATCGCGTATTCTACCACGGCGACTTGACCCAGCCGGGCGGTTTTGCCGATTGGGCGATTACCACGGCACACACCGTGGCCGCTATTCCCGACGCCGTGTCCTTTGTCGATGCCGCGGCCTTACCCTGTGCTGGACTGACGGCGTATCAGGGGTTGGTGCGTCGGCTGCAGATTCGCGCCGGACAGACAGTTTGGGTTCAGGGCGGCGCTGGTGGCGTAGGTGGTTACGGAGTCCAGCTCGCTGCGCGCGCTGGTGCCACGGTAATCACGACGGCGTCTGAGGCTAACGTTGATCGCGTGACTTCGCTGGGCGCACGGCACGTCATTGATTACAACCGCGAAGACGTCGTCGAGCGCATCGGCGAACTAACGAACGGCTTGGGCGTCGACGCCGTGCAGGCTGCCGTCGACGTGCAAACGGCGGACCAAGGCATTGAAGTGCTGCGCTTTGCTGGGGCAATATCCTGCATAGCGGGTTTGCCAACCCTGTCGGACCAGACGTTTGCCAAGGCGATCTCGCTGCACAAGATTTCGCTAGGTGCGGCCCACCAGTCGACTAACCGCGAAGCACAGTTGGATCTGGCGCGGATGGCAGAGGAAATGATAGCTCTGGTCGCAGACGGGCAGCTCGACCCGATGGTCGAAGAGGTCGTCGCGCCCGAAGCCATACCGAGTGCGCTGGCGCGTCTACAGACTCGACACGTGCGCGGCAAGATCGTTGCGCAGTGGACCTAGTGCTGCGCGCACACCTATATACGCACCAAAGCGAGGCGTGATGCACCGCTGTTCCTGGGTTGATCTAGACAAAGCCGACTACGTGGCCTACCACGATACGGAGTGGGGTGTGCCCGTGCACGAAGATCGGCAGCAGTTTGAATTTCTCACCCTAGAGTCGGCACAGGCGGGTCTGAGCTGGTATACCGTGCTGCGCAAGCGCGCTCACTACCGCCAGGCCTTTGCCGGCTTTGATCCGGAGGAAGTGGCGCGTTTTTCAGATGAGAAAATCGAAGCGCTGGTGCACAATCCCGGTATCATTCGCAACCGGCTGAAAATCCGTGCTGCCGTGCACAATGCGCGCTGTTTTCTGACCATTCAGAGCGCCTTTGGCTCATTCGACGACTACATCTGGCGCTTTGTCGACGGGCGACCCATTGTCAACGAATGGCGCACGGAAGCCGACTATCCGTCCACGTCAGCCGAGTCCGACGCGCTGAGCAAAGACCTCAAAGGGCGCGGTTTTAAATTTGTCGGTTCAACTATCGTCTACGCACACATGCAGGCTGCAGGTCTGGTCAACGATCATGCGATCGACTGCTTTCGTCGCTCCGAGATCCTCGCCACCTACTGAACGCGGCACCATTGCCGAGTCCATTTCTCGTGCCTACCTTGGTGCGGTCCGTGAATACACCTTCGCTCCTTATTGTGGGAATGGCCCATGAACAGCGCTGTCTCTGATGGGGCGTCGCCGTTTTCGCTGATCGACGCCGACGTCCATAACTATCCCGATTCAATCGCCGACCTCGTGCCCTTTTTGTCGGCCCGTTGGCAGGCCTACGCCGAGCAGTCTGGTTTGCAGCTGCCGGGCGTATCCCTCTATCCCAAGGTCTTTGCCGCTGCGGCTCGGCGCGATGCTTGGCCGCCCGGTGGCGGCAAGCCGGGCAGCGATCCGAACTTTGCCGCCGTTCAATTGCTAGATGAATGGTCGATTGATCGCGCCATTCTCAATCCGCTGGTCGCGGCATCGGGCGTGCACAATATCGAGTTGGGTAACGCGCTAGCGCGCGCCGTTAACGAATGGACGGCCGCTCACTGGCTCGACGCCGACCCGCGCTGGCGCGGGTCGATCGCCGTTAACGTGCGCGATCCGGAAGGTGCTGCCGCCGAGATTCGCCACTGGGCTAGAGATCCGCGCTTTGTTCAGGTGCTGCTGCTGGCTCGCTCTTATGCTCCGTACGGCAAGCGCGCTTTTCGTCCTCTGCTGCGAGCGGCTGCCGAATGCGATCTGCCCGTTGGCATTCACTTTGGCGGCGGCGGCGATGTGCCCATAACGGCCTGCGGATGGCCCTCTTATTACATCGAAGACCATACGACGATGACGCAGGCGTTCGAAACGCACGTTGTCAGCCTCGTTTGCGAGGGCGTGTTCTGCGAACTGTCCGCGCTGCGCGTGGTGCTAATCGAAGGGGGATTCGCCTGGCTGCCGGGACTAATTTGGCGGCTCGATAAAAACTGGCGCGGTCTGCGCAGCGAGGTGCCGTGGCTGGTCAAGCCGCCGAGCGAGTATATCCGTGCCCACTTTCGCTCCACGACGCAGCCGATGGAGGAGCCGGACAACCCACAGCATCTCGTGCAGATCATCGACATGATCGGCTGCGAAGATTTTCTGATGTTTGCCACCGACTACCCGCACTGGGACTTCGATGCGCCAAACCGGACTTTGCCCAGCGCGCTGCCCGATGCCATGCGGCGCGGGATCTTGTCCACGCACGCCGAGTCGTTCTATGGCCTCAGTTGAGTTGGGCGCGCTGTCGCGTTTTACCGACGGGGTGCCCGAGCAGGTGACGCTGTCGGGTCGCGACCTCGTGGTAGTGCGACGCGGCGATGCGGTGTATGTGCTGCGCAACCGCTGTCCGCACCAAGGTGCGCTCCTGTCTGAAGGCCATCTGACAGGTTTCGTGCCTGCCTGTCGGCCGGGCGAGCAGATCGCCATAGAGCGCGCCGGAGAAATCATCGTTTGCCCTTGGCATGGATGGGAATTTGATGTGCGAACCGGACGCTCGCTTTGCGATCCCGAGAACACGCGCGTGCGCGCCTACGCAGCCCATGTCGTCGACGGATGCGTCGTTGTAGATATCGACTAAACGGCGCTATATCGATGGACTCGGACATACAGACAGCCATTCGTTCAGCTCAGCGCGGCGACCTAATGGCCAGTGCCTGTGTGCGCTCTGGCTTCGACATACTAGCGGCGCGCAGGCGCTTCGTTTGGTGTCGCAATAACGACTGCGCCTGGTACCTCTACTGGTTGGGTGCCGACGTGCTGGGTTGGGTGTTGGTATCGTGGCGGGGCAAAGAGACGGCGCCGGCATATCCGGATATTTTTGATCTCTATGTGCGCGAGGGAGATCGAGGACGCGGCATTGGCACGGAGCTAGTTCGATTCTGCGAAGATATAGCGCAGAAATGGGGATTTAAAAAAATGGGCTTGGCCGTTAATCGCGATAGCAATCCGCGTGCGCTGGCTCTGTATCTACATTTGGGCTACCGCCCGACGACCGGAACGCCCTATGTGGACGGCGTATACGATGGATGGGAAGATTGGGTGGTGGATATGGAGAAGGAATTCGAGTAGAAGGTGTTCGTCGAATGCGCTGAAACGTATCCGCGCGAGCAGGTGGATGACGAGCGGGGGCTGCCGCTATTCGACGGCAATGCCCTTAATCAACACGTTCAGTCCGCTCTCGGCATCCCACGTATCTTCGTTGGCTATGCGGTAGGCGTAGCGCGGATCCCAGCGCAGTCGCGGCGAAGGATCGGGTAGGAACAGGCACAGGGCGTACGAGCCGGTCGGCATATCGGTCGGCAGCTTGAGCTGGCCGCGTAGCACGTGCCGTTGGTCCGGCTTCCAAGCGCGCGAATCGACGTCCTGCACAAAGGTAAACAGGGCTCCGCTCTCTTCGTTGCGCAGCGCAAACTCCACGCCACGTGCGTTGTACAGTGGGGCAAAGCCGCGGTTTTTCAGCGCGACCTCTACGTCGAGTGTTTCACCCGCCCGGACCCGGCGCGGCGCGCGACTTTCCTCGAGAACGAGGCGAGCACCCAGCCGCTGTGAAATTTCTTCGGCACATCCTTGGTCGCTCCATTTCTGTAGCACCTTGGGGTGATATGCGCTGTTGAGATAGCTAGCGTGCAGCGTCGAAAGCTCGTCGAGTGCGCGCTGACAGTCGTTGAGTGGATGTGGGTTGCAGGTCTCGCCGCCAAAGAGCGTGTAAAGAGTTTCTGCTGCCAAATAAGCCGTCTCTTCGGCGCGCGTCTGTCCGCCGCGCTCGTAGGTGCCGTAGTCCGTTTCCGAGGCCAGAAAGCAGTCGTTGTGATGTCCGATCCGCGCGACCGGTGTGCCGCTATAGGCGTTGGTTACATCGACCCGCTCGTAGTCTTTTCCATCGCCGGTGAACAGCTGCTGCTTAAAGTAGGGATAGCGCACGGCAATCATGCGCTCGGCAGGTGTGTGGTTCAGTAGGTGCGATATGACTTGGCGTCCGCGCGCGTAATCGTTGGCGATGGTCGTGGTGTGCCATTCGCCCCAGGGCCCGACAAAGCCGGCCTCAAATAGAGCAATTACGTCGGCGTTTTCGGCGAATATGGGCGCCAACTGGGCGATGTGCCCCTCGATAATCGCTTGTGCAGGATCCTCGTAGGTCGTGTAGTCTCCACCGGGTCCGCGCGATCCGTATGAGGCGCGCACGATCACCTTCATGCCGCCGTGGCGCGCCGTGGCAAAGCCGGCGCGCAGGGAGTCGAGCACGGCTTTGGGTAAGGCCGGCTGTTGGCGGTAGGCATCGAGGGGGATCTTGCCCCATATGAGAGCGTATCCCTCGGCACGGCGCCGGCCCACGTCTGAGCTGAGCTGCAGCAAGTTGTTGTAGAGGTAGTAACCGCGTTCGGGATTGGCTACGGCCGCGCTGTGCTCGGCGTGTCGAACGCTGTAAAGAGCGGGCTGGGCCTGCGTGGATGATGCGAATAATAGGCCTACTAGTACTGCAAAGAACGCGTTCACGGCGTCTCTCCCCATTGCGGTTGGAAGGCGGCAACCCCGTCGGGTCGTCGTGGGCATCATTCGATGCGGTGTAGTGCACTTTGACAACGGAATGAAGATCATGGAATACGTTCAGTTGGGCAATACGGACCTGCGCGTTTCGCGCCTCTGTCAGGGTACGGCCTTTCGCGACCTGCCGCGGGCCGACGATCCGCGCGCTCTACGCGTGCTGGAATATGCCATCGATCGCGGCATCACATTTTTCGATACGGCTATCGCCTATGGTTGGGGTGGCGCCGAGCGCGTGCTTGGGCGCGCTATCAAGGGACGACGCGATAAGTTGGTTATCTGCGGCAAAGTGCCGGTGCGTCTGGAATCGGGTGCGCAGGTTGCCTATGCGCGCGCCTACGTGCATCAGCAGCTCGAAGAGAGCCTGAGTCGGCTGGGCACGGACTATCTGGATCTATACTTACTGCACCACGTCGACGAGCACACGCCGCCGGCCGAGATCTGCGCGACAATGGACGCGCTGGTCGATATGGGCAAGGTGCGCTACTGGGGCGTTTCCAACCACAGCGCAGCGCAGGTGCGCGCCCTGCTCGAATGCGGGTCGGTTGCCGCCGTGGAGGAGTACTACAACATCGCCGGCGCGCATCTCGATGCACAGGGTCGTTCGCGCACGCGCACATTCGAAAGAGAGATGATGCCGCTGCTGCGTTCGAGCGGTATGGGCTGTCTGGCGTTCAGTCCGATGGATACGGGCCTGTTGGCGACTGCCCTACCGTCCGACCCGTCCCTGCGCGAGTTGGTGGCCGCCGTCGACGAGGTGGCCGCCCAACTCGGCGTGCCGCGCGCGGCTGTGTGCGTGGCGTGGGTTAGCCAGCAGGCCGAAATCAGCAGCGTGCTATGCGGGGCTGAATCGGTCGAGCACGTCGAAGTCAATGCGTCGGGCTGCGTGCTCGCGTTGCCCGAACCGGTGTTGGACCTACTTGAAGAGGCGCGTCGGCGCTATCGCAGCATGCAGCGCTTAGCCTAGCCGCGCGATGCTTCGGTGCGTTCGGCGCGTGCCTGTGCCGTCAGCGCGGCTAGGTGGCCGTCGTTAGCCAGTCCTTGTTCGAGGTGGCGCATGCGCTCGGGGCCCGCTGTTTTAAGCATCGCCTCTCCGTATAACTCGTCCATAAAGAAGCGGGCAAAGGCGCTGATTTCTTCGCGCATTAAGTCGAGTTGGTCATCCCGATGCCTAGGCGTACAGTTGATGGTAAACATGCGTCGGCGCCTGCCGCCGCCCCAGGCGCTGTGCTTAGTGCCTTGGTGGAATACGACGACGTCGCCGGGCTGTGTTTCTAACGCGACGGCGGGTACTGCGGCTCCGCCGACGCCCCAGCGCTCCTGCGACTGTCGTATGTGCTGTTCGACGGATTCTGCAAAGCCTTCGCCGTATCGGTGGCTGCCGGGGATAACGCGCAGAGCGCCGGAGTTCGCCGTCAGCGGATCGAGGTAGAGCGCTAGCTTGTAGTAGACGATGGGGCGCGGCCAGCCGCCGTCCGAATGCCAGCCGGTATCACCGACGTAGTAGTTGCCGTCGCTGCCGATATACTGGTAGTCATCGCCGAGCAGGCTGGCGAAAATGCCGTTGATGCGCCCGTCGTCGAGCAGAGCCGATAGGCGCTCGCTCTGGTCGATAAAAGGCACTAGGCACGAGCGCTGCTGTCCGTCGTGCGGCCGGCCGTCGTGACCGCCGCCGTGCAGTGTCCATACCCCTTCAAATGCGGCGATAATTTCCTCGATACAGTCATTGAGCAGGCCGGGAAAATGCAGATATCCAAAGGTTTCCATAAAGGCGAGCTGCTGGTCGTTGAGCTGCAGTTTGTCCATTGTTACCTCCTCTGCGCGTTGATGGCGTCTCATAGGTGGATTGATTATAGTTTAGCGCACGGCTGCAGCGCAACTGCGTTGATCCACCTCTCTCCCTAGGAGTCTGCGATGAAAATTGGTCTCTACGCCTCTATGTTCGGCAAGGAAAAACCGCCGGCACTAGAGAGCATCGAAAGCTATATAGACTGCGCCTACGAACTGCGCCT
>JAYOKQ010000103.1:0-14340 GCA_038119905.1 Gemmatimonadota bacterium
CGATGGCGATGTGATTCGCTTTACCGGTATCAAACCCAACGGCGAGCGTTTTGATGGCAGCTTTACCTATGAAGAAGGAGTCAGCGACGGCGCGGAGCAGCTCTTTACTGCGGTAAGCAACGTATACGGCAGCGTAAATGCGGGCATTGATCCCGAAACAGGTCAGTTCATTCTCACCGACGTCGAGACCCAAGATCGCATCGTCGGTTTCGAGATTAATTTTTCGCTGCTCGATTCGGGTCCGGGATCGGGGATATTAGGCGATCAGCCGCCTTTTGAGTTTAGCACAAATACGCAGGTGTTCGACGAAAAAGGCGATGCCCACTCGCTAACGATGCATTTTACCAAGGGCATTGTTGATAACGAGTGGAGTTGGGTCGCTACCATTGATGGTTTGACCCCGCAGGCGGGCAACAACGGCAAGGTCGTTTTCAACGAAGACGGCACGCTGCGCTCTTTTGAGTCGTCCGATCAATCGCCCATTCTATTTCAGCCCGGTGAGGGCACGCCGCAGATGAGCATTGAGATTGGTGCCGACAGCACCGATCGCTTAGGAGGATTGACTCAGTTTGTAGCCGCCTCTTCGGCCGCTGTGCGCGAGCAAGATGGGCGCGCATCGGGCTCGCTCGTTTCGGTCAGCTTTCAGCCCAATGGCAATATCATCGGTCTGTTCAGCAACGGCACGTCTGAAAATATGGGCCGCGTTTCGCTGGCCTCGTTTGGCAATGAAGACGGTCTGATGCGCCAGGGGGGCAATATGTTTGTCCAGACTGAAGCATCGGGGGACGCCGTCATTGGTTCTGCAGAGAGCACGGTGCAGGGAAGTATTCGTTCAGGGCAGATTGAAATGTCCAATGTCGACCTAGCTGCGGAGTTCACAAACATGATTGTTACGCAGCGCGGTTTTCAAGCAAGTGCACGCAGTATAACCACTTCCGACGAACTATTGACCGAGGTGGTCAATTTAAAGCGGTAAGTTATATTTGACGTATAATTCGCTATAAACTGCTGAGACCGAGGTCCGCTATGATCAAATTGACTCGTTTAAACCAGAGTGAAGTCGTTATAAATGCCGAGATGATCGAGTTTGTCGAAGAGACGCCCGATACGCTTATATCGCTCATTTCTGGCAAAAAAGTCATGGTCATGGAGCCGGTAGATTTAATTGTCAATCGCATTGTAGAGTACAAAAAAACGTGTAATCAGCCGTTGTTTAGCGGGGCTGTATAGGGACCAGTATTACAATGGATATAGCAACTATTATAGGGTTGGTTGCAGCGACTACCCTGATCCTAATCGGTATGGGTGATGTAACGGCCTTTATCGATCCGCAGTCGGCCGTCATGGTCATCGGAGGAACGATTGCAGCGACGCTCATCGCCAATCCGCTGCCCGAAGTGATCGGTGTGGCCGGGATCTACATGAACTCGATCAAGAACTCGGTTGCTTCGCCCAATGAGCTGATCGAGAAAATCGTGGGCTTTGCCGAGACGGCGCGTCGCGAGGGGATTTTGGCTCTTGAACAGGCCGTTGAAGAGGCCAACGACGAGTTTCTCAGCGGCGGTATTCGCCTGGCCGTTGACGGCACTGAACCGGATCTGATCATGGACATCCTGGAGACCGAGTTGCGCTACGTGGAAGAGCGCCACAACCAAGGCCAGGAGATTATTTCCCGCATGGCGACTACGGCGCCGGCATTCGGAATGATCGGCACGCTGGTTGGATTGGTTATTATGCTTAAAAACATGGATGATCCGGCTGCCATTGGTCCTGGTATGGCGATTGCTCTGTTGACTACGCTGTATGGATCAATCTTGGCCAACATATTCCTCGATCCGATTGCCGCCAAGCTCAAGACGTACTCAAAAAAAGAGATTCTTTCGAAGCAAATGATTATTGAGGGCATTATGGCGATCCAGCAGGGAGACAACCCGCGCATCGTCGAACACAAGCTGTCTGTGTTCTTGCCTCCTTCCCTGCGTCCGTCCGGCGAAGAGGGAAGCGGCGGAGAATAGGCCATGGCCAAGCAGCAAAAATGTCCGGAATGCCCGGCTGGTTTGCCGGGGTGGTTGGCCACGTTTAGCGATCTCATGTCGCTGCTGCTGACCTTCTTTATTCTACTGCTGTCCTTTTCGACAACGAAGAAATCCGATTTCGAAAAGGCCGTCGGCTCGTTGCAGGGGGCCTTGGGTGTACTAAAGGGTGATCCCATCCTCACGTCGCCGATCAAACTCCACGTGCCCATCGTGCGCGGTGATATAACGGAGGCGCGTCCTACGCTCAAAGACGCAAAATCGGAAATTGAGAAGCAGGTCGAAGCCGAGGGACAGCAGGAAAATGTGGAAATTATCGAGTCGGAAGACGGCATTACGATTCGCATTAAAGACAATGCCGTATATGATAGCGGTGATGCGGAAATCAAGGCGGACATTCTGCCGCTGCTCAACAAAATTGGCGGCGTGCTAGCTCGGTTACCCAATCCGATAGAGATTGAAGGTCATACCGACGATTTACCGATACAGAACGAGCAGTTTCCCAACAACCATTGGTTGTCTAGCGCGCGTGCGCTGGGCGTGCTAGACGTATTTCACAACGAAGTCGGCATAGCCGCAGATCGCATGACGGCGATTGGTCACGGTGAGTTCCAGCCGCTAGTAGACAACGATAGCGAAGAACACCGCGCATCAAATAGACGAGTAGAAATCAAGGTGCGCCACCGTCAGGAAAGCGAAGAATCCTCGCCCGAAATAGTGCGACAGCTGCTGCGGGATGCGCAGATAGGTGTCGAGGGCGAGGGGGAATAACAGGGAGATCTATTATGGCTGAAGAAGCAGCAGAAGATAGCGGCGGCGGCGGCGGCGACGGCGGTAGCGCGCTGAAAAAGTACGGTCCGCTAGCGGCTATAGTGCTGCTAGCTCAGGTCGTCGTAGCGTGGGTCGTAATCCAGTTTGGAGGACTCAAGGACAATTTGCCCGAGCAGCCGCAAGAAGCGCTTATTCCCGAGCAGAGCAGCGTCGAAATTCGGCAGGGACAAGAAGTCGAGCGTGAGAGCCTTCCCTTTCTATATGTGTCGGAAAATCTCAAGACGATCACAGCAAACCCCGCCGGGACGAATTCGGAGCGCTTTGTCGTGCTGAGCGTGCAGTTGGGTTTGGAGGCCTATAATACGGACGAGTCTCCACCTGATGATATAACCTCCGGATTGGCTGATAATAAGGAAGTACTAGACAAAATTGCCCTCTACGATCTAAAAGTTAAGTCGCTGATTATGCGCATTATACGCGGTAAGACGGTGGACGAACTCGACGCACAGTTTCAGGACGAGATCGAAGACGAAATCCGTAAGGTCATTAGCAAAGAGGTTTTTGAACGCCTCTTTAAAACGGGTCCAGACGAAGAGAACAAAACGGAAGTGCGCGTAGTGGAAGTTAATATTTCGGATATCATCATTCAGTGATGGTATTTTGCAGCTGGTAAGGAGTCACATATGGCCGACATACTATCACAAGAAGAAATCGATGCCCTGCTTTCGGCGACCGATGGCGACGACGCCGCTGATGATATGGGAGGGATGGACGACGGCGGTTTCGATGACGCCTCGTCTCAGCGCATCATAACGCCCTACGATTTCAAACACCCGGCCCGCGTAAACAAAGACCAGTTGCGCACGCTGGAGAACTTGCACGACAACTTTGCCCGTTTGCTGTCCTCTACGTTTTCGGGTGGCATGCGCGCAGTCGTCGACGTCGATACGGCCTTTGTCGACCAGACGACCTACGCCGAGTTCATCATGAGTCTTTCGAATCCGTCGTGCTCGTATCAGTTTACGCTCGGACCGACCAATGGTCAGGCCATTATCGACTTTGCCATGCCGGTTGTATTTGCCTTTGTAGACCGCATTTTTGGTGGGAAGGGCTCGTCTCAAGGCGTTGAAGCGCGCCAGCTAACGCCGATTGAAATGGGCGTTATAAATCGCATCGTCAAACGCGTAGTCGAAGATCTCGAGGCGACCTGGGAACCCATTCTGCGCGTGGAAGTTTCCGACGTCGAGTTGGAAACCAACCCGGAGTTTATGCAGATTACGGCAGCTTCGGAGATCGTCATTCTGCTGGCATTTGAAGTCAACTCAACCAATGCGTCTGGGTTGGTCAGTCTGTGCTATCCCTTTTTTACGCTCGAGTCGATCCTGCCGCGTCTGGGGCAGCAGTCCTACGTGCGCACGAACCGCATGAATCAGGAAGAGTTGAACCGTCAAAACAGCCTACGGCTGCAAAAGACCTCGATGCCCATTCGCGCCGAACTCGCGCGCGGTATGACGTCTTTCCGCACCCTGCAGGACCTGCAGATTGGCGACGTGCTGACGATGGATACACGCATCAATGAACCGACGATTATATACGTGCGCGACGAGCCCAAGTTTATCGGTCGCCCCGGTCGTTTAGGCCGCTACAACGCGGTTCAGATAACCGAATACATCGATCCTGACAACGAAATCCTCTTTAAGAACAAAAGCAAGCCGATTACGATCGACTAGCGCAACCGCGCCGAGTCGACGCATCTGCGGAGGGAGCCAGTATGGCCGAAGAAGAAGAAGTATCAGAAGACGATCTCGATGCCTTGGCTGATGCCCTAGGGGGCGAAGGGGGTGAGGGAGGAGAAGACCTCGATCCGCTCGCCGAAGAGATGTTGAAGATGATGGAAGAGGAGGGCGACGGCGGGGAAGGCGGTTCACAGGAAGACGTGGATCGCATGATGGAAATGGAAATGCTCAAGGCCATGGAAGACGAAGGTGGCGGTGGCGGTGGTATGGGCTTTTCCGAAGGCGTAGGGGGCGGTGCGGTCGCAGCCAGCGGTATTCCGGCTAATATTGCTCGCCTGATGGACGTCAATTTGAACGTGACGATCGAACTGGGGCGCACCAAGCAGACGCTTGAAAACGTTCTCCATTTGGGCGAGCAGTCGCTTGTCGAACTCGATAAGCAAGTGGGAGACCCCGTTGATATTTTGGTCAACGGCAAGCTATTTGCCCGTGGGGAAGTCGTGACGGTTTCGGAAAACTTCGGCGTGCGCATAACGGAGATCATGGGGAGTGTGACGGAGCTGTAGGCCCGGGTGCCTCTCTGTGAGTAGGAAGTATTTTCTCGTAGGGTGGAAATTTCTGCCGCCGTGCATGAAGTGCGCTGTGCCCGGGGCTAAAATATAGATAAGATATTTAAAAACAAATACTTAAACTTTTATTGCGTGCTGCGCAGCGGTGCGCGGTGTTCCCTCTGGAGGCCCATATGGCCTCCTTTTTTTGTTTCTACGATATGGCATATATGTTGCTCAAATCTGGGTGGGTAACACTTGAGAGTGAGGAACATGAAACAGCCAAAATGGAATGTATGGCAGGCCCTCTTGGGAGCGGTAATTGCCATTGCATGGTGGGGGCAGGTCGCCAGGGCCGAAGAAGAGGTCGTGGCATCAGAGTGGCATGCTACCACTGCAGACAGCGCGCAGGTTGCCGAGCAGAGCGCGGCGATAGCGGCTGAAGGGTCGGCCGAACGCGCAGCAGAAGAGCCGCTGTTGGTTGGCGGAGATCCCCTATTGTTGGACGCGGATGGAACCGCAGAAGAAGGGGACGATATTTGGGATATTTCGATGCGCTTGGGCTTTGGCTTAGCGCTGGTCGTGCTGTTGGCCTGGGGCGCTGCTCACGTGCTCAGAAAGAGTGCGCTGGGCAAGCAGCTAGGGGCCGATAATAGCCTGATACGCGTTGCGGAAAGGGCCTATCTCGGTCCTAAAAAAGCCGTTTTCTTGGTGGAAATCGGCGGACGGGCGCTGGCGCTAGGTGTGACCGATGACCGCATTACACCGCTGGCCGAGTGGGCTGCCGGTGAATTGGATCTGACGCCGCGCGCTACGAGCCCATCGCCATTTGCCAGCCAACTGAAAAACGTCTTGAGTCACGTACCGCAGGGGGGAAAATGAAAACGCTGCTATCGTTGGGGCGCCTCCCGGTATGGGTGCCTGCGCTCATCTTTGCCTGTGTGGCCTTTTCCAGCGAGCTTGCGCTGGCTCAGGCATTGCCCAAAATCAGCCTGCAGGTAGAAGATGCTCAGCAGGGAGGCGATGCGGCGGTTTCGCTGCAAATCATCTTTCTGCTGACAATTCTCTCCCTCGCGCCTTCCATACTGATTATGATGACGTCCTTTACGCGCATTGTCGTCGTGCTGTCGTTTTTGCGCACGGCCATCGGCACGCAGCAAATGCCGCCCAACCAGCTGCTGATTGGACTGTCTCTGTTTATCACCTTTTTTGTCATGTCGCCCGTATGGGACCGCGTTAACGACGAAGCGATCCAGCCGCTAGTGGCCGACGAGATACCCTATAAAGTTGCCCTCGATCGGGGGATGGAGCCGATCCGCGAGTTTATGCTCAAGCAGACGCGGCAAAAAGATATGGCGCTCTTCGTGCGCATGGCGCGCATTCCCCAGCCGCGCAATCGCTCGGAAATACCCAATTCCGTGCTGATCCCCAGTTTTATCATAAGCGAACTGCGTACGGCGTTTCAGATTGGCTTTATCCTGTTCATTCCCTTTCTCGTGATCGACCTGGTGGTATCGAGCATTCTTCTGTCGATGGGTATGATGATGCTGCCGCCGATTATGGTTTCACTGCCGTTCAAAATCTTACTCTTCGTGCTGGTGGATGGTTGGAATTTATTGATGCAGTCCCTCGTAAAGAGTTTTAACTGAGAGAGCGCAGATGACGCCGGAATACGTAATAAAACTGGGACAAGATACGCTCATGCTCGTGTTGGTCGTGGCGGGCCCCACGCTGCTGGTGGCACTCGTCGTTGGTCTGATGGTGAGTATTTTTCAGGCCGTGACGCAGATTCACGAGATGACGCTGACCTTCATACCTAAGATTCTCGCCGTTGCCGCGGTCGTATCTATTCTGCTGCCTTGGACGATTCGCCGCATGATCGAATTTACTACCGCACTGATCAGCAGTATTCCCACGGTAATTGGATAGGGTATACCTGTGGCGTATTGGCTCGATCAGTTCCACGTCTTTCTGCTCGTCATGCTGCGGGTGAGCGCGCTGCTTGTTGTTGCGCCGATTTTTGGTCACCGACTCTACTTGGCTCGGGCCAAAATAGGTATGGCGTTTATGATCTCGCTGGTGATTTTTCCCGCCGTAGCGGACGCTGGACTCGACGTGCCGGAGGGCTTTTTGCCCTATGCCCTGGTATTGGTTCGCGAGATCCTCATGGGGGTCGTGCTCGGTTTTTCCGTCTTACTTCTGTTTATCGGCGTGCAGTTTGCCGGCCAGCTGGCCGGATTGCAGATGGGTTTCGGCATCGTCAATGTGATTGATCCCCAGTCGAATGATCAGGTCTCTATTATCGGTCAATTTCTAAATATTCTGGCGGTCTTGCTGATTCTCTCTCTCGACGGCCATCACATTATCCTCAACGGACTGATGGCCAGCTTTGATGCGGTGCCGCTGGGCGGCGTCGTATTCAAGATTCCCATTGCCGAAAAACTAATGGAGTTGACCAACGAGATTTTTGCCGTTGCCATTAAAATCAGCGCTCCGATTATGATTTCGCTCTTTCTCGTTTCAGTCGCTATGGGCGTACTCGCACGCACGGTGCCCCAGATGAACGTATTTATCGTCGGTTTTCCCGTGCAGCTAGCCGTCGGTCTATTCGTCATGGTCTCTTCGCTGCCTCTGTTCCGCATTCTCCTCGACAAGTCGCTTCTAATTTTGGAACGCGATTTTTTTGCATTGATCGATTTTTTCGCCTAAGGCAGGCTAATAATGGCAGAGGAATCGTTTCAGGAAAAGACAGAACAGGCCACGCCGAAGCGGCGCGAGGACGCGCGCCGCAAGGGGCAGGTAGCGCGCAGCAGTGAGCTGAGCTCGATTGCGATTCTTGCCGCGGGGCTACTCGCGCTGTCCGCTTTGGGCGGCTATATGTTTGATCAGCTGGGCGTATTTATGGTCGATACTTTGGTAAACGGGATCTTTATCGAATTGGATCCCGGCAGTTTACACCTGTCTATTGGCACCTGGGCGCTGGGCTATGCGCGGATTGTAGGCCCCGTCGTCGCGCTGCTCGTTGTCGCCGCGCTAGGCATTAACTACGCGCAGGTCGGCGTGCTATTTACGCTCCAGCCGCTGACGCCCAAAGCCGAACGCATAAGTCCATTAAGTGGCCTCAAACGCATTTTTTCAAGCCGCGGTTTAGTGGAATTAGCCAAAGGTCTGTTTAAGATCGGCGCGGTTGTTTACGTCACGTATCTGACAATTGATTCCGATATGGATAGCTTGATCGCCTACATGGATATGAGCGTGGGGCAGATTTTTACGCTGAGCGGTGATATCACAATCACCTTGGCATTTCGCATTGTGCTCTTGCTGCTGATTATGGCCATACTCGACTATGCGTTTCAGCGCTGGGAGTACGAAAAGAATCTGCGCATGACGCGCCAGGAAGTGCGCGAAGAAGTAAAGCAGCAGGAAGGTGATCCCATGGTGCGTTCGCGCATCCGCGCTCTGCAGCGCGAGATGTCGCAGCGGCGCATGATGGACGATGTAATGACGGCTGATGTCGTGGTAACCAATCCCACGCACGTAGCGGTTGCACTGAAATACGATATGGAAAATATGCCGGCACCACGCGTGGTGGCTAAGGGACAGCGGCTGGTGGCCCAGCGCATTAAAGAACTGGCACGCGATGCCGGCGTGCCGCTCGTTGAGAACAAGCCGCTGGCGCGTGCTCTGTTCAAAGTGGTGCGCATCGGCGACGAAATTCCGGAAGATCTATTTAAGGCGGTCGCGCAGGTATTGGCGTTTGTCTTCCAGCTCAAACGGGGCAAAAAAGGGAGCACACTATAATGCGCAAGGGGAGTGTAGGCCATGCGTAGATGGTTACAGATGCTAGCGCAGCATACGGACGTGCTCGTAGCAATCGGCGTCATTACAATTCTCGCTGTGATGATCGTGCCGCTGCCGACGTTTATACTCGACTTCTTGTTGACGTTCAATATCAGCCTGGCGCTGCTCGTGCTGATGCTGACGATTTATATAACGGCTCCGCTGGAGCTGTCGGTCTTTCCCGGTTTGCTGCTGGTGCTCACGCTATTTCGCCTATCACTCAACGTTGCATCTACGCGCCTTATCTTGAGCGAAGCCGATGCGGGGCGCTTGATTGAGGCCTTTGGCGACGTCGTCGTACGCGGTAATTTTGTTCTCGGCTTTATCATCTTTATCATCGTCATCATTATTCAGTTTGTCGTGATTACTAAGGGCGCCGGACGCGTTGCCGAAGTCGCCGCGCGATTCACCTTGGACGCCATGCCGGGCAAGCAGATGGCTATCGATGCCGATCTCAACGCCGGTTTAATCGACGAACAGCAGGCTAAAAATCGGCGTGAAGAGATCTCGCGCGAGGCGGATTTTTACGGAGCAATGGACGGTGCTAGTAAATTCGTTCGCGGTGATGCGGTCGCGGGTATTCTAATTACGCTGGTAAATATTATCGGTGGATTTGCCATCGGCGTATTACAGCGCGATCTCAGCTTGGCCGAAGCGCTGCAGACCTATACGCTGCTGACGGTTGGCGATGGACTCGTAACGCAGATCCCAGCGCTTATTACCTCTACGGCAGCCGGTATTATCGTTACGCGCGCTACGAGTGATAATAACATGGGTTCGGATATCAATCAGCAGCTGACCGGACGGCCGCAGGCTGGATTGATTGCGGGAACGATGCTGTTTTTTATGGGCTTGATTCCCGGTTTACCAACCTGGCCATTCGCGGTTATTGGCTCGCTGTTGATTGGGATTTCACTGCTCGTGCGCAAGCGCAAACAGGACCGCCAGATGGTTGAGCAAGAGGCGCAAGTACAGGCCGAACAGCCCGAAGAACGGCCCGAGGATTATTTGCGCGTGGATCAGCTAGAGGTGCAGGTTGGGTATCAGCTGGTGCCATTGGTCGATGCAAAGCAGGGAGGAGATCTGATTGAGCGCATCGTGCAGATTCGCAAGGTTGCCGCCATGGATATGGGCTACGTCGCACCGCCCGTGCGCGTGCGCGACAGCACCGAACTGCAGCCCAACGCCTATCAGATTCGCGTCAAAGGCAACCCCGTGGCGCGAGGCGAACTGCAGGCTAAGCAGCTTATGGCGATTGATCCGGGCTTTGCCGAGGGCGCAATTGAGGGGAGCGAAGCCATTGATCCCGTATTTGGTCTGCCGGCGCGTTGGATCGGACCTGCGCAGCGTGAAAAAGCAGAGCTGCTGGGGTACAATGTCGTCGAGCCCGTAGCCGTGCTGGCAACGCATCTGACCGAAGTGATAAACAACTACGCTCATGAACTGCTCGGACGTCAGGAGACGCAGCATTTGCTCGACGAGCTAAAGCAGACGTATCCGAATGTCGTGGAAGAGCTTATTCCCGATGCGGAATCGGTTGGAAAACTGCAGCGCGTGTTGCAGAACCTGCTGTTTGAGCGCGTGCCTATTCGCGACTTGCGCACTATACTTGAAGTGCTGTCAGAGCACAGTCGCATAGACGATGTTGAAGTGCTGAGCGAGTACGTGCGCACGGCTCTGCGTCGATCGATTTGCAATGCGTTGCTCAAAGAAGCGCCCGATAATGCCATTGCGGTCTTGACCATAGATGGTGGCGTCGAACAGCTTGTCGTCGAGGCCGTGCAGAGTTCGCCGGCGGGTATCGTGGTGGCTATGGCTCCCGACGTGGCCAACGAAATCTTTATCGTGCTGACGGAGTTGGTCGATCAGATGGTAGCCAATGGACAGCAGCCCGTGGTGCTGGCCGCGCCGCAAACGCGTCTGGCGTTCCGCAAGTTGACGGCCGCTAACTTCCCGATGCTCTACGTGTTGTCATACAACGAAATTGCGCCCGATGTAGAAGTGACGTCGGTCGGTAATATTGCACTGAATACCTATGAAGATCCGCAAATACATAGCCCGGAATATGCCGGAGGCGCTCCAGCAAGTACGAGATGATCTCGGCGAACAGGCCGTCATCTTGAACACGCGCCAGATCCGTCGCAACAATCGCTTTAATACCGGTGATGAAGCGCGGGTTGAGGTCATGGCTGCGTTGGATGAGAGCGGTGCGCAGGTACCTGCGGTAGCGGCCGATTCAACGTCTCCTGCCCGTGGGGGCGGAACGGGCGCATCTCGACTGGCTGCACAGCGCTATGGCGCTCAGTCCGGGGGCGGTCCGGTTCCCTCTGTGTCGGTTGAGAGGGCAGAAGAGCGCTCTATTTCCCAGGAGGATTTGCCTAGTGCACCCGACGTGCGCGAACCCGTGCGCGGAGGAGATGATTTGGATGTGGT
Source organism: Gemmatimonadota bacterium (assembly GCA_038119905.1). Lineage (GTDB taxonomy): Bacteria > Latescibacterota > UBA2968 > UBA8231 > UBA8231. The sequence continues at coordinate 11,362 of JAYOKQ010000103.1, forward strand.
AATTCGTCAGCTGCGCCAAATGCAGGAGACGCTTGCTCGCGTCGAACGCCGTGGCAGCGCATCGACGCTCGTGATGACGGATGCCCTCAGTCGCTTGAGCGAGCGTCTGCGCAATATGGGGGTTGCACCAGCCCTTGTGGAGGACCTATGTGCTCACGCGCTGCGCCAGTTGAGTGGGCCGGCCCTAGAGGATCGTCAGCAGGTCGGCGATTGGGTTGCCGATTTTCTCGCGGCGAAGATGCCGGCGTGTCAGCATATTCGCATCGGTAAGCGCCAGAAGGTCATCGGCTTTTGGGGCGCGTCCGGGGCGGGTAAAACGACTGCGGTTGCCAAAATTGCTGCGGGTTTTGCTCTGAAGAGAAAAGACAAGATCGTCGTAGTGAGCGCAGATGATCGCCGCATCGGAGGGTTGGATCAGGCGCGGGCATTTGCCCATATCATCGGGGTTGAACTCGAAACGGCCTACAGTGAAGAGGAAATGGCTGCGGTGATAGAGCGGCATGCGCAGGCACAGTTGGTCCTCATTGACGTGCCCGGATGCGGGCCGAGTGACCAACGCGAACGAGAGCGGCAGCGCAACTTGTTTGATGCGGCCGGGGTCCAAGAAGTACACGTGGTTATAGATGCGCTCAACGGCTTCGAACACGCGCTGGATATCGTAGAAGCGAGCAGTGGGTTTGCCCAGCGGCGACTGTTGTTTACTAAAGTCGATGAGGTGGCTCGTCCTGGCGCGATGCTCAGCACGGTGATTCAGAGCCAAATACCCACCTCTTATATGACGGTGGGTTGTCAGGTGCCCGGTGATATAGAGGCGGGGGAAATGAACAAGGTCGTGGCGCAGATACTCGGACGGGCGCCGGGAAGGCAGGAATAGCTCATGGGGGATCAGGTGGGGCGAACACTGGCGGTGACCAGCGGCAAAGGCGGCGTGGGTAAGAGCTGTATTGCCGTCAATTTAGCCGTGTCGATGGCGCGCAGGGGACGATCTACGCTGTTGGTTGATGCCGATTTTGGCTTGGGAAACAGCGCGCTGCTGTTGGGCTGTGGCGTCGAGCATACCATAGAAGACGTGCTGCGCGGCACGTGCCGGGCCGCCGAGGCGGCCGTCGGTGGCCCCGAGGGGTTGGTGCTGCTTCCCGCATCGGCCGGCGGTGTGAGTATGGGATGGGATTTGGGGGTAGGCGCCGGAGATATTGGCGCCGATCTAAGCGCGTTTGAAGCAGAATTCGAATGCGTTATCATCGATACCGGTGCGGGCTTGGTGCCCAAGACCGTTGATGCCGCCGTTGCAGCCCAGCGCATGCTGCTAGTGGCTACACCCGAACCGACGGCTATTGCCGATGCCTATGCAACGATGAAGGCGCTGCTTGCCGAACGCAGCGATGCCGCTGTGCATCTGCTGGTAAATATGGCCGATTCTGCGGCAGAAGGGGACGAATTACAGGAGAAATTCGCCGAGCTTGCTGCGCGATTTCTAGGGGCGCAGATTGACAATCGAGGTTATATTCCTTTAGATCGATATGTGCGTGAGGCCGCCAAGAGGCAGGTGCCTTTTGCACAGATGAATCCCCCCTCTCCCGCCGCAGAATCGATCGAGCATTTGGCTCTCTGGTTTGATAGTTTAGAGCCGATAGGTACGTCTACAGGTTTTTTCGAAAGCGTATTGGGTTGGGAAGGTGCTAGTTGGCAAACACAGGCGAAAGCGAGTCCATGAGTCCTAAGAGCACACCGGTGAGTAGTGCGACTAAGAAGTACGCGCAGCACCAGCAGGCCACACCTGGCGCAGTTGAGGCTGAGGACACGCGCAAAGAGTTAGTCGAGTACTTGCCCCTGGTCAAATACATTGCGGGGCGTTTGGCCATTGGTCTACCCCGGTCGGTCGAAATGGACGACCTGATCAATGCAGGCGTAGTTGGTCTGATCGAAGCCTATAGCAATTTTGACATAGGTAAAGGCGTGAAGTTTGAGACGTATGCCTCACTGCGCATTCGCGGGTCAATCTTGGATGAACTGCGCGGGATGGACTGGGTGCCGCGCTCGACGCGTGCTCGTTCGCGCGAAGTAGAGCGTACCATTTCCAAGCTGGAAGGCGAATTGGGACGCTCGCCCACAGAAGACGAACTAGCGGCTGGACTGGGTGTCGATATGGACACCTACTACCACATAATCGACGACGTAAGTTCAGCATCTCTGTTGTCGCTTGACGAAACCAGCTTCGGCGAGGATGACGATAAGCCGGTTGCCCTAGTTGATACGCTGCGCTCGGAAGATCAGCCCAGTGCGCTAAGCAACCTAGAGCGCGAAGAACTGCGCGATTTGCTTGCCGATTCACTCGGCGAGATCACCGAACAGGAGCGGTTGGTGATCGCCCTTTACTACTACGAAGAGCTCACGTTGAAAGAGATTGGGCAGGTGTTAGAACTGTCCGAGTCCCGCGTCTCCCAACTGCATACCAAAGCAGTGCTTGGCCTACGGGCAAAACTGCGCAAGCGCTTCCTGGCCTGATCGTTCTCATCTCCAGGGGTTCCTATGTTGGATGCTGAGAAACAGCAGCGCATAAAGAGAATTACGCAGAGCATCATCGGCCTGCCCACGCTGCCAACGGTCATCACCCAGATGATCGGTTTGATCGATAATCCGCAAACCTCTGCTCGTGAGGTTTCACAGCTGATTTCGACCGATCAAGCACTGACGGCAAAAATCCTCAAGCTGGCTAACTCCGCTTTCTATGGTTTTCCGCGCGAAATTGCCACGGTGAACCACGCAGTCGTCGTATTGGGCTTTGAGACCGTCAAGAGTCTGGGGCTTAGCGTTTCTGTGCTTGAGCGCTTTGCAGCAGGGGGCGCTACGACTAGCTTTGATCGACAGAAGTTTTGGGAACACTCCATCGCCTGCGGCGTTGCCGCGCGGATGCTGGCGGATCGACTGCGCTATCGCGTGCAGGGCGAGGCCTTTGCCGCGGGTATTCTCCACGATATT
>JAYOKQ010000104.1:0-6303 GCA_038119905.1 Gemmatimonadota bacterium
ACCTACTGCGTCCTTTGGGCTATAAGAGCTTCTTCGCCTGCGCCCAAAAAAAGGGCTACAGCGGAGTGGCCATATATACCAAACGCGATCCTCTCGATGTCACGGAGGGCATAGGCGATCCAGCCTACGACGCAGAAGGACGCACTATAACGGCGCGCTTTGAGGACTTTACACTGGTTAATGCCTACTTCCCCAACGGCCAGCGAGACCATGCCCGCGTGCCCTACAAGATGGACTACTGCGCCGCCTTTTTGGCACACTGTCAGGCGCTGCGTGCGCGCGACCAACCGCTGGTCATGTGCGGCGACTTCAATACGGCTCACCGCCCCATCGACCTGGCGCGTCCTAAGGGAAACGAGCAAACAACCGGCTTTTTGCCGTTGGAACGAGCTTGGATTGACGAGTTGATCGATGCAGGCTACATCGACATTTTCCGCGCACTACACGGCGATACAGAAGGAGAGTATACCTGGTGGTCCAACCGCCGGGGCGTGCGCGAGCGCAACGTAGGTTGGCGCATTGACTATCACTTTGTCAGCGCGTGCATGCGACCGCGCGTGTGCGCAGCATATCATCTGCAAGATGTCCTAGGATCAGACCACTGCCCACTTGCCTTGGAATTTGAATAGAGATGATGGAAGAGAACGGCGAAGTAATAGACTGGCAGACCGTCCTGCCCAGTAAACTGCGCTTGGCACTGTGGAAGCGCGTCGATCAACGGCTGCATCGAGGAGACGTGCTCATTACCGACGAGCAATTTCTCGAGCTCATGGAGGAGGAATTCAAGCGCTTGGTCAACATCGCTCCTTCGGCCAAGATACGCGCGGCCATGCATGCAATGGTCCACCGCGTCAACCAAGAGCACCCCAACAAGTATCTGGTCTTCGGTATAAAGAACATGATGACGACCTATACGCGGACGCTCTTAGATCGCTTGGGTGACGATTCGGAAGACGCTCTCAAGGAAGGCACCGAACGCATTAAAAATATGGTGCGCGAAGGGCGTACGACGCTCTTTTTAGAGAGCATTGGCATCGATTTAGGCGACAAGGGACTGCCCCGCAGCATCGAACTAGCGATAGAGCGCGTCGTCAATAGCAAACATCTAGACATGCCCCTAGACAAGCTAATTGAACCGCCTAAAAAACGCCCGATTAAAAGACCGCAGGTCAAAGAAGTAGCAGCCGATAGCGATGAGGCGATGGATCTCCTTTCAGCAGATATGGAGCTAACAAAATCCGATGAAAGTACACACATAGAAGAGATCGACGAAGAGCACAACGAGCACGAACTAGCAATGATGGAAGACGAGCAGGAGATCGCCTCTGAAGAAATAGAGCGCGCTCATAGCTATCTCGAGTCCTATCATCAGCAGGGTCTAATCGACTACGCCGACGTGACGGCCCTACGCGAACTGCACAGCATTGACGATGCCCTGCGCGCAAAGAAAATAGATTCGGAGGAAGCCGAGCGCCGACGTGGTCAGGTCGAAAACCGAGAAGCGGCAGCTGAAAAATTGGAGCATGCCGTTCAGTTTGGCGTGCGCAACATACAAATCTTCGAAGGTCTGCGGCGCTTGCCCAACCGGCTTGACGAAGTCTGTCGACTGCTAATCCGCAATAGGATAGCCGCTATGACGCAGGACGGAGACGCCGACGAACTACAGTTGCTGATAAAAGAGCTCGATCGAGACGAACAGCTGTTGGAAAATACCATTCGCATTATCGAGCGCAAAGACCAAGAGGTGCGCATGATAGCAGCTCACCTAATACCCTACCGCTACGCCGTCTCCCTCGGCAAAGCCAATTCGTGGCGCATCAACGAAAGCTTTGTCGACGAAATCCGCGCGCTAGAGCGCGACGAATTATCGCGCCAGCTCAATGCACCCAACGAATCTCAGCGCATGCGCTTAGCCACCGATATCAGCTGTTTAGTCGCGCTGATCAGCCAACTCGTCAGCAACACCCCGCTGTACGTTCACGTCCTACGCCTGCACATACGCAAAACGGTGGAACGCCTCTACTCGTCGGCCGGACAGGCCAACGCGGGCCGGCAGAAGGTTAACTCCTTCCTTAAACAGCGTCTTCCACGCCTGTACCCAGATTTGACGACCAGCGATATCGCGCTCATCAACAAAGAGAGCGAACAAATTATGTTTTCTGCCGGCTCACAGGGCGACAAGAAAGGCAAGGACGATGACTCGATGCGCGTATTCCGCGCCTAGTCATACACGACGGAGAAACTACTCTATGCGAATATGTCTATTGGCTCTACTCGCCGTGCTCTTACAGCATCCAGTCAGTTGGTCACAGGAAACCTACCAGCCCCTGCATCCCCACTCCGAGCAAATAGAGTCGCCACCGGCCCAGATCCAACTGGAGCAGCAGTTACGCGGAGCGCTCGCTCTGAGCGATACCCAACGCGCTCTGCTACAGGACCTGCGCCAGGCTCTCCAAGAGCAATTAGCTTCAATCCGCCTGCAGGTAGAATCGGACGGATTGGACGAGACCGAAGCGCGATGGCAGGTAAAGATGGCCCTAGCCAGTCACCGCCAGGGACGCGCCGCCCTGCTCAGCAGCGACCAGGTAACGGAGCTGCAGAACATATACAATCCACGCGGCGAAGAAGACGCAAAGGCGGTCACTCTGCGACTGAGTCTTGAGCAACAAGAACGTATCCGCTCGCTGATTCGTCAGCAGCAGCAAGAGTGGCAGGCGCTCGACGAGGCTGCCGTAGCGCCGACGTTAGCAGAGCGCCAGGCCCTGCGCCAAGAACATCGCTTGGGCTTTGAACGCATACTGACCAGAGTCCAGATAGCCGCCCTACAGTTTGCCAAAGAACAGCGCCGGCGTCACCATGGCCTCGAGGCAGAAATAACCAGCGGCACATCCGTGCAACTCGATGACGCCCCCGAAGGTTCTGCAGAATGAGCGCTAGGGCGCTGAACGCCTGGATGCGTATTGGCCAACCGCTGGAACCCGTACTGGACGATGCTCAGCGCTGTCTCGATGCGTGGGAAGCAGGCGGCGTGCGCGGCCTCGTCGTCGGCCGTTTACTCTTTGCCGATGCCAGCGGCCAAGCGACCATACCCGCCTTCCCCAGCAATCCGGAAGCCTATCGCCAGCGCGGCATGGAAGTACAGTCAACGCACTCGACGGACGCAACGCGCCACGAACAGCTCCAATGCCTTTTTGACGAAGCAAAAAAGCGCGGGTGGAAAACGATGATTTTCTGTCCTGGCCAAGGCACGACGCTGGCCCAAGCGCTCGACCCCGAGGACGATCCCTACGGAGCCCGCTATATGGCCGCCGTTTGGGACGAGGTGTTTTCCGCATTTCCCCAAGTAGACGGCGGCATAATGGACGGATGGACCGAATCGTCCTACGAGTTGGTCTTTCACCACGGCAATGCCGTATTCGCTCAGCTAAGCGAACTGGAGTTAAAAAAAATTGAGGTGCGTGGCTGGGATCCCGGTCGCCTGCAGCGCGGTTTGAACAAGATGCAAGAGCGCTTTCGGTCCTTCACACCTGCGCAGGTAGATTATTACGGTCACTACGGCCTGCTGCAGGGCCTGCAGCTATTCGACATCGACGAAGACGCGCTCTACTGGCTACGCTGGCGACGCAGCGACGGACTAGACGAAGCGCGGGCAGCGCGCGCTGAACTGGAGCGCCTGTCTCGTCCGCTGCTCTTGGGCAACGGGCTGCGCTCGGCTGTATTTTCCGGTATGACGGGCATGGATTTTTGCGGTTGGAACGAGGTGCTAGATTTTCTACTGGTCAAACACTACTTCTGGCACCGCGGTTTTGACGGACTATACGGCACGCTAGCGCGCTGGGTAAAGCAGCTCCACGCATGGAATCCATCGCTCAGCGAGGCCCAGTGTTTTGCTCTGGCTAAGGCTTGGTTAGGTGTCGAACGACCCGAGATACACTCGCTGGCTGATATGGAATTGGGGTTTCCACAGGCGTTTTTCGACCGCGTCGTATACACCGAAACGCATCGAGCCATCGCCGCTTCTTCGGCAGACAAGGTTCTGCCCTGGGTTGATACCGGCCGCATGCCGCACGGAGGAGACCCGATGACGGCCGCCGACTTACACCGCATCCTAACGGCCTCACAGGCAGCCGGACTAAAGCACTTCCTCTTTCATAATCACGGCCATTTGACCGCTGCAGAATGGCACGTTATTTCGCGTTTATGCGGCACGCCCTGGGACGAGGATCCAACCGGTTATTGGCCCCCATCAACGCCCAAGCCCGAAACATTCTGACCGCTTAGTCCACGCCGTACAATAGAAAGTGCTCCGGCGAGAGACACCGGAGCACTAACCACCTTGCATGGAGTGGTGAGAAGAGAAGGAGGACCATTCCTTCTCAACGCCAGCAATATATCCTCGCCGTGTGTCGCCTCTGCGTCTAATGTGTCACGATTCGGTTACGCACAGGCACAGCAAATCCGTCTTATTTCTTGGGCAAATCGAGTTCCTGCGCGGCCAACGCATCTTTTAATACGCGCTGCGATTGCAGAAAATAGTCGCTCTCCAGTTCAAAACCAACGCAGTCAACGCCCAACTGCGCACACGCGGCAGCGGTGTGGCCAATTCCCATAAAGGGATCGAGCACCCGACGAATGCGTTCGACTCCGTGCAATTCAATGCACATTAGAGGAATTTTTGTGGGAAACGTAGCCGGATGGGGACGCTGCTTGTCTCGGCTCTTGATCGTCTTGTACGGGACAAACCAGGTGTTGCCGCGGCAGCGCTTGTCCGGCCTGTTGGCCGATCCAAAGCGCGCAATATTGCTCTTGTCCTGGTATTCGACACCGATCGCCAATCGATCGAGTCCGACGCGTCCGTTTTTAGTCAGATGAAAAATATACTCGTGGCAGTCGTTGATGTAACGCGGACTGTTGATCGGCTTGTAGTGTCCGACCGACACGTTACCATTGATACCCGGATACCGTCCGACGTCGGCTTTCTGGATAGCAATCGACTTGATCCAATGGATGGTATTTTGCAGCGTGAAATACTCGCGCAGCTGGAAGAGGACTTCAAACGGCCCCCATGGATCGGTCGGCTTACCGCCAATATTTAGGAAAAGCGAACCCTCCTCGGCGAGTACCTCGCTGACGGCACGACCCCATTCACCCATCCACGCGACATAGTCGACGCGCCCGATGCTGTCGTCGTAGCTCTTATAGGACGTGCCAAGATTGTAGGGCGGAGACGTAACGACCAGATCGATCGAACCGGGCTCGAGGTGGCGCCGCATTCCTTCGACACAATCCATATTGTGCAGCGCGTAATGCTGATCACCGCTGCGTAGATTAAACGTCCGTTCCGCTGCCATGCGCATCTACCAACCCAAGGCGTAGCCGTCGCGACGCGGATCGGCACCGCCCATAAAAGCACCGCCCTCAGGATCAACCATAATGCCCTGTCCGCCGCCTACGGCAGGCGAAAATTCGCCCAGATAATCAAACTGGTGGCCGCGCTTTTCCAACTCGGCAAACACCGCTTCGTCAATTCTCGTCTCCGCATTGACGACATATCCGGGCTGGCCCGTCTTTACGCGCGCCGCCTCAATAGCTGCCTGCACGTTCATATTGTGGTCGAGCACGTTCATTATCATCTGCGGCGTCGTCTGCAAAATGCCGTGTCCTCCCGGCGTGCCGATCAGTAGGCGCAGCCCGTCCCGGTCCCAGACCTGCGCAGGAGAAAGACACATTTCGTTCTTTTTGTTTGGACCAATCGCATTCGGGCTGGCCGGTTCCAGATCAAACCAGCGCATAAAGTTATTGAGCGCAATCCCGGTCCCGGGAACAACCATCGCCGAACCAAAGCCCGAACCAAGGCTCTGCGTGCAGGCCACAGCGTTGCCCTCGTCATCAATGGCGTCAAAGTGCGTGGTGCATTCTTCCTTCATCCAGCCCGGCGGCTGACCGGGCAGCACTTCGCCAAGGGCTTTTTGCGCGGTATAGCGCTCACCACCGGTATACTGGGCCCGTTCGCCGATCAAGCCGCGACGAGCTGCGGCGTATTCTTCCGACAACAGCCCAGCCGTCGGCGGATTCTGCACGGCCGCGTATTCGGCGCGGTCGGCCATACATAGTTTAGTCGTCTCGATAAAGCGATGGAGCGTTTCCGCCGTATTATGCCCCATATCAGCAACGTCAAAACCCTCCATAATCTTCAGCGTCTGCAGGTACTGGATCGCCTGGCAGGGCGGCGCCGGCGCGAAGATGCGATACGAACGATAGGTAATTTCGGTTGGATCGAGCCAAACGGCTTGAAACCGGCGT
>JAYOKQ010000104.1:6313-13924 GCA_038119905.1 Gemmatimonadota bacterium
GCGTAGATCTTCCAGCGTCAGGATGCCACCACGCGCCTGCACCGAATTGACGATGCGCTCGGCCAGCGCGCCTCGATAGAACACTTCGGCACCGCCCTCTACGACCTGGCGGAAGCTGTTGGCCAGATCGGCTTGCACCAAGATTTGTCCGGCAAAGGGCTCGCCGTCGGAGGGCAGATAGGTTGCTGCTCCCTCGCCAAAACGACGAAGATCGGCGGCATTCCCGGCGAAGAATTCGGCATTCTTCACCGTCAGCGCAACGCCTCCTTCGGCGTATTCAATCGCCGGGGCAAAGACTTCAGCCGGCGATAGACGGCCATAGCGTTCGATGGCTTCCAACCAACCGCCACAAGCACCGGGCACCAAATGCGACAGAGGGCCGCGGTCGCGCTTATCCGCATCGTATAGCGCGATATCCGCTGCAGCCGGCGTCAAGCCGACGTAGTCAAGGATCTTATGTTCTTTGGCCTGGGCGCTGTAGATGTTCATGTAGCCAACGCCACCAATACCCGACATATAGGGTTCCACCACGTTGAGGGCTGCCGCGGTAGCTACAGCCGCATCAATAGCGTTGCCTCCCTGCATGAGTATGCGCACTCCAGCCAGAGAAGCGAGCGGATGTCCCGATGCAACCATCCCGCGCCGCCCGGTAACAGTGGAACGATGTACCTTGCCAATAGGAGAAAAGGCCATTGGACGAGAACCCTCCATTCGCGTAATTTCCGAGATGCGAAATCATACGGCGGCATCCGCCCAACGTCAAGCTGAGGAGAGACGATGAGCAGAGTGGACCTGCGCAGCGATACGCTAACGCTGCCGACGGACGAAATGAAAGCGGCCATGGCCGCAGCCGAGGTCGGAGATGACGTATACGGCGAAGACCCAACGATCAACCGCCTCGAGGAAGTAGCCGCCGAAAAGGTCGGTATGGAAGCAGCGCTCTACGTGCCCTCGGGCACCATGGGCAATACCTGCGCCCTGCTGTCCCATGCCCGCCACGGCGAGGAGGTCATATTTGAAGAACGCGCGCACATGTACGTGTGGGAATGCGGAGCCTTTGCCAATATCGCCGGCCTCGCCTCGCGCGCACTTAGCGGCGAAAACGGCGTCATACATCCAGAGCAATTGGAATCGGCCATCCGCGGCTATAACGTGCACTTTTCACCCACCTCGCTCGTATGCATTGAAAACACGCACAACAACTACGGTGGGACGGCGTGGACTCCTGACCAAGTTCAAGCCATAGGAGCTGTGTGCAAAGAGCACGGACTCAAGCTGCATATGGACGGCGCACGCCTCTTTAACGCTACCGTAGCCCACGGCGTTGAGGCGACGACCTACACCGCGCACGTCGATTCTGTCATGTTCTGCGTTTCCAAAGGGTTGAGCGCTCCGGTCGGTTCGCTCCTGTGTGGCAGCCGCGCTTTTATTGATCGTGCCTACGAAATGCGCAAGCGCTTAGGCGGCGCGATGCGTCAGGCCGGCGTCATTGCTGCAGCCGGTCTAGTCGCCATCGAGCAGATGATCGACCGACTAGCGGAAGACCATGCCAACGCGCAACGACTCGTCGAAGGACTCGGATCAATTGAAGGCGTAGAGATAGAAGCACCCGACGTCATGACCAACATACTCAAAGTGGACGTTGCCGATTGGGGCTGGACGGCCGAACAGCTAGTATCGACCTGGAAAGAGCACGGCATCCTCAGCAATCCGCGACCGCCTCACGGCGCTCGTCTGGTCACCCACCGCCACATAAGCGCCGATGACGTCGAATACGTAATTGAAACGACGCGCGCTATGGCGCAGCGCGCGCTATAAGGACGCGGCGGACAGACCGTTCCCACTCTGAGAGGAGATGGATGTGCACATAGACGACCTACGCGCCTGCGGACTTAGTGACGCACAAGCGGCTGCCCTCTGGCCGCGCATAGACAAGGCGATGGCCCTACCGCCAGCTGAGCGTTTTCTGGAGTTGGCGCGCAACGTGCTAACTCCAGACCAACCCTTTGCGCTTCATCAGTTGCTCTACAAAACGCACAGCGCGGACGGCATAGTATGGGCACCGAGCAAAGACGACGTGGAGCAGGCCCATGCAACCCAGTTAATGCGCGAAGGCCGCTTCGATTCGCACGAGGCACTGCACGCCTGGTCGGCGACCGAGCGCCCAGCCTTTTGGCAGCGCGTCGTCGAAAAGCTCTCGATTCGCTTCCAGATTCCCAGCGCACAGGTGGTCGATGCTGAAGCCGATCCATCCAGTGTGCATTTTTTTCCCGGCAGCCGACTCAACATTGCCGAAAGCTGCTTTGGCGCAGCACGCAGCGCACCAGCTATCGTCTACCAACGCGAAGGCGGCAAACTGCAATCGATACGCTATGGCGAGCTCCTGCGCACCACGCGCCAGGTCGCTGCAAGCTTGCGCATCATGGGACTACAGCCGGGCGCACGCATTGCGATCGACATGCCCATGACCGCTGAATCCATCGCCATTTACCTCGGCATCGTGTGGGCCGGATGCAGCGTTATTGCCATTGCCGACAGTTTTGCAGCCGAAGAAATTGCCACGCGCCTCACGCTCGGCCAAGCACAGCTCATCTTTACCCAAGACGTCATTGTGCGCGGTGGCAAGGCCCTGCCGCTGTATGAGCGCGTAGTCGCCGCTGGCAGCCCGCCCGCCGTCGTAGTTGCCGAAGGCCAAGCTGGTCTGAACGTTTCACTCCGCCGTGGCGATATTAGCTGGGACGAATTTATCGGCAAAGAGGAGATAGACGCAGAGCCCTGCGCTCCCACTACACACAGCAATGTCCTGTTTTCATCGGGTACCACCGGCACGCCCAAAGCCATTCCGTGGAATCACATAACACCCATCAAGTGCGCGGCAGATGGCTATCTGCACCACGACATTCATCCGGGTGAAGTCGTCGCATGGCCGACCAATCTGGGCTGGATGATGGGACCGTGGCTTATTTATGCCAGCTTGATCAATCGCGCGACCATCGCCCTGTACTACGGAGCGCCAACGGGTGCAGATTTTTTGCGCTTTGTTCAGGATGCACAGGTCAACATGCTCGGCGTTGTCCCCAGTCTCGTGCGCACATGGCGTGCTACCGACGCGCTGCGCGGCCTGAACTTCGGTGCGCTGCGCGCACTGAGTTCGACCGGCGAATGCTCCAACCCCGACGATATGCACTGGCTCATGGCTCAAGTTGGCTATCGCCCCGTGTTGGAATACTGCGGCGGCACTGAGCTAGCGGGAGGGTATTTGGCCGGCTCTATGCTGCAGGCCGCCCGGCCGGCCTGTTTCACAACGCCGGCACTGGGCTTGGACATGGTTATCCTAGACGAGGAAGGCGCCGAGTCCGATAGCGGTGAGGCCTTTCTTCTCCCCCCCTCTGTAGGTATGTCAACCGAACTATTAGGCGGCGAACACAACGCGGTTTACTACGAGGACGTGCCGACATACCGGGGCGAGCGGACGCGCAGGCACGGTGATCGAGTCGAGCGCATCGGTCCAGCGCACTACCGCGTGCACGGACGCGCCGACGATGCAATGAACCTAGGCGGTATCAAAGTCAGTTCAGCCGAAATTGAGCGCGTGCTCAACGCCATCGACGGCGTTGGCGAGACGGCCGCCATTGCCGTAGCACCCTCCGCTGGCGGTCCCAGCCAGCTCGTAGTGTACGCCGTATTAGACCGGCCTATTGACGACCTGATTATCGCACTGCAGACCACGCTGCGCAGCCAGCTGAACCCACTGTTTAAGATCGCCGACGTCGTCACCGTCGATGCGCTACCACGCACAGCTTCCAACAAAGTGATGCGGCGCGTTCTGCGCGACCAGTATACCCTCCGTTAGCCTACCGTATATCCGCTCTCGACGTGGAGTTTTTCAACGCGCACAGCGCGCGCATTGTCGTATCTTCTACTAGATTAGCACAAAAACGAAAGGCGTTATTATGGGGCTAATTGCGCGCTATACGCACTGGATACACGGCCAGTGGCCCGCAGGGGACATAGAGCCGCTGCCCGAGGTCGATGAGACTGGCATGAGCAGCGTAACAGGCCTCTATATAGTCGGCGATTTAACCGGCATCCCGCTGCTCAAGTTTGCGGCCGATACGGGCGCACGTGCCGTGCGGCATATTGCAGCCGATCCGACATTTGAGCCGAACCGAGATAGAACGGACCAACAGATCGTCGACATCGCCATTATCGGAGCTGGAGTCGCCGGCACTTCCGCAGCCTTAGAAGCGCGTCAACTTGGACTGTCTTTTGTGCTAGCCGAGGCGCGTGAGCCCTTTTCGACCCTCGTCAATTTCCCTCGACGCAAGCCCATATTCACCTATCCCACCGACATGGAACCAGTCGGCGATCTGCGCCTGAGCGCCACGTCCCGCGAGGAGCTGCTAGTCGAGCTGCGCACACAAACTCTCGATAGGGGTATCACTCCCACGCAGATACCAATTCAACGCGTCTACAAGCGCGGCGGCTTATTTGAGGTAACGCCCTCCCAGGGAGATATCATATGCGCGCGACGAGTCATCGTTGCCATTGGTCGCTCCGGAAATTTCCGTTCGCTAGACATACCGGGCGAAGAGCTCGATAAAGTATCGAATCGCCTGCACGACCCGCGCGACTACAGCGACGCGCACGCCTTGGTTATCGGCGGTGGAGACAGCGCCATAGAGACAGCTATTGCGTTAACCCAAAGCGGCAGTCGGGTCACGCTAGTGCACCGCAAAGAGACCTTCTCTCGACCTAAGCAGGCCAATGTAGAGCGTCTCAATGACGTTATAGACAGCGAAACCATCTCACCAACTGAGCCACCTAAACGAGGCACGCTCCGCCTGTATATGGGCAGCACAGTGCAGCGCATAACGCCGGAGTCGGTCATCATACGAGATAGCTCCGGCAGCGCACACACGCTGGCAAACGACGTCGTGTTCTCGATGATTGGACGCGAGGCACCGCTCGATTTTTTTCGCCGCAGCAACATTGCCATTCGCGGAGAAATGCGCGCCCGGCAGTGGGTCCTACTGGGGCTCTTTATGGCGTTCTGTTTTTTCCTCTACAACTGGAAAGCAGGCGGCGACCTAACCCGCGCCTTTGAGGTAGCACAGCTGTTTCCATTTAACGTGCCTGCGGCGTTGGCCGACACCTGGTCGCAGACGAGCGACCGCACAACGCTGGCGGGCATTCTCTCGTTCAACTTGGGCAAACCCGGTTTTTGGTACAGTCTGCTCTACTCGGCGCTCGTGGTCATCTTCGGTCTGCGCCGTGTCCGACGCAGACGCACGCCCTACGTTCAATGGCAGACGGCATCGCTCGTCGCTTTCCAAGTCCTTCCGCTCTTCCTGCTGCCTTATATCGTACTTCCCTACCTAGGCTACAATGGTGCTTTCGACAGCGGCTGGGGACGCTATGTCGCCGATGCACTCTTTCCTGTCGTCCCCTACGATCACGGCCGCGAATACTGGCGAGCCTTCGGCCTGATCTTGGCCTGGCCCCTCTTCGTATGGAACGCATTCAGCGGCGAACCTATGAGCTGGTGGCTGGCCATTTCCTTCGTGCAGACGTTTGTCGTCATACCTGCTATCGTCTATTTCTGGGGCAAAGGTGCTTACTGCGGTTGGATCTGCTCGTGCGGCGCTCTGGCCGAAACGCTGGGCGATACACACCGACACAAGATGCCACATGGGCCGGGATGGAACAGAGCCAATATGATCGGCCAGGTTATCCTATTGCTGTGCTTTATCATGCTCTTTGGGAGAGTAGCATCGTGGCTAATGCCAAACAGCGCCCTAGGCGATGCGCTGCGTCAGTTCTACGAGGGCATGTTGTATGGTTGGCAAATCGGTGGGGTACAGCTCAATTATCGCTGGAGCATAGACTTGCTGCTGGCCGGCGTCGTCGGCTATGGCGCCTACTTCTGGTATAGCGGTCGCGTATGGTGTCGTTTCGCCTGTCCACTTGCCGCACTGATGCATATCTACGCGCGCTTTAGTCGCTTTCGCATTTTTGCCGAAAAGGAAAAGTGCATCTCGTGTACCATGTGCACCTCGGTCTGTCATCAGGGCATCGATGTAATGAATTTTGCCAACAAAGGCGAGCCAATGGCCGATCCTCAGTGCGTGCGCTGCAGCGCCTGCGTGCAGACGTGTCCCACCGGCGTGCTCACCTTCGGTCAGATCGACACAAAAACCGGACAACCCCTACAGAAAGACCGCCTATCGGCTACGCCTGTCCATGTACGCGAGGACTGAGTAGCAAATTGGGCTCTTATCCGTCCTCTTTGCCCTTGCCATCCCGACGCCTGCGCAGCGCTTCTTCCAGAAAATGACAGCACGTTTTTAACACCTTTATACGAGCGAAACGCTTGTCGTTGCCTTCGACGAGGGTCCAAGGCGCGATAGCCGTACTCGTCAGTTGTACCATATCGTCAACGGCCTCCTCGTACTCGGTCCATTTCTCGCGGTTGCGCCAATCCTCGTCCGTTATTTTCCAGCGCTTGTAGGGCGTATTTTCACGCGCTGTAAAACGCTTTAACTGCTCGTTTTTCGTGATGTGAATCCAGAATTTTACCACCACGGCCCCGCTGTCGATCAACTGCTCTTCAAAGTCGTTGATCTCGGCATAGGCGCGCTTCCACTCGGCCTCAGTGGCAAAGCGCTCCACGCGTTCGACCAGCACGCGCCCATACCAACTGCGATCAAACAGCGTGACGCGCCCAGCGCGCGGTAGGTGGCGCCAAAAGCGCCACATATAGTGGCGCGCCTTTTCTTCATCCGTCGGTGCGGCAATCGGTATGACTTTGTACTGGTGCGCATTGAGTGCGGCCACTAGACGACGAATTGCTCCGCCCTTACCAGCGGCATCGGCACCTTCAAATACCAGAATAGTCGAGATGCCCTGCCGACGCCCCTCGAGAATAAGCTGATTGAGACGACCCTGGTATTTTTCCAGCTGAACTTTGTATTCTTTCTTGCAAATCTCTTGCTGCATATCCAGATGGTTCAGCACATTGATCTGCGAGCGCTCTCGGTCAACCACGTTCGGCGGATTGCCGCGCGCCGGCTCGTCGCGAGCCTCTAACTTGCGCCGCAGCGCGTCGCGCACAATCCGTGCAACGGTCAAGGTGCGGTAATTGGCATCCTCGCCCTCGACGATATGCCAGGCCGACTCAATAGTATTCGTTTTGTGCACCAGTCGGTCGGAGGCGACCTCAAACTGGTCGTACATCTTCCAGTTTTCCTTCTCTCGCTCAGTCACCCGCCAGCGCGTCAGAGGATCCTTCTCCAACGCATGAAGGCGTTTTTTCTGCGCTCTTTTTCCCAAGTGCATCCAAAATTTGAGTATCAGTGCACCGTCGTCGACCAGCTCCTTCTCAAATGCGGCAATGCGGCTCAAATCGCGGTCGTAGGCCGCCCAATCGAGACGACCATATGCACAGTCGATCAGGGGACGAGAGTACCAAGCTCCCAGGTACATGGCGATATCGCCCTTAGGCGGCAGCGTGCGCCAATAGCGCCAGTACTCCGGACGTTCGCGCTCGTCATCTGTTGGGCTACTAAACGCGTGCGTCGCAATACCCCGAGGATCCATCCAGTCGTTGAG
>JAYOKQ010000105.1:0-13915 GCA_038119905.1 Gemmatimonadota bacterium
TTTGGCATGCTGCTGGCCGCTGTTTTTTTGGGGGAAAAAATTACGCTGCAAATCGCCCTAGGTATGGCGCTGTGCATGGGCGGAGTCTACGTCGTGCTGTAAGCGCGCTGGATTTTTTTGGTGCGCGCCGCCGGTTACTCTGGTGCGTACCACCACACCTTGCGCCGTATCCGCACGCGGGCGCCCTTGGCAATACTGGCGAACGAGTTTTTCAGATATAGCAGATCAAAAAAACGCTCCCGGGGGCGGGACTGCACCATGCCATCGTCGATCTGTTTCCACTGAGCCGCTGTCTCTACGATCACGCGATCCTCGCCTATCGGGGTCGCGGATATGACGTTGCGGATAAAGTACGACCCCTTTGACCACAGTTCCACGTTGTCTTTGTGCTCCAGCTCATACGGTATACCCATCAAGTCTCTGCCGTGGTGCGCCTTGTCGTATACGCGCTGTCGCATGCGCCGATCGCCTTCGGGCGCGCGCTCTTCCCACGCCCCCCCATCTTCCAGCTCGACGTTGGAAACTTCCGTGTAGTGGTGCGTACAGCACAGATAGTCTCTCGTCACATACTGGCCCAACGTGTCGACCCCCGACTCGCTCATCTCGCCGTATATATCTGCCAGCATCGCATCAACAGCCGGTATCCCGGTCCAGTTGCCCGTGATGGGGTCTTCGGACAGCAGTAGACTCGGCTCGTAGTCCATCAGTTCCATCGCGCGACAGCAGAGGTTCATGTTCAGACGCTCCTGGCCGGCAATGATCCGTCCCAACGTATTGTTGGTGATGCCCAGCACATCGGCTAGCTGGGTCTGGCTCCAGCCGCGCACGCCCATCGCCTGGGCGAGACGGCTGCCAATGATTTTTGAGTAGGACACCCCCGCGTCCTCACGGGAGGGTCCTTGCTCGACGCTTTTTGATGCGGACATAGGACACACGCTCCGTTAATCGACTGCGCTGTGAGGGCTGCCCAGCTTAAACCACACTTTGCGCCGTATCCGCACGCTGGCACCTTTGGAAACGCTCATAAACGAATTCTTCAAGTAGAACATATCTCCGCATTTAAACTGACTCTCTATCGCTCCGCTGTCGATCATTCTCCGCTGGATCCCCACCTGCACAAATACGCAATCTTCGTCTAGTAAAACGGCAGAAGCGACATGGCGCACGTAGCGCGTGCCCATTGATTCGCGCAGGTTTTGTTTTTTTTCTAACTCGTACGGGATGCCTATGAGGCTCCTGCCGTGGTGCGCTCTGTCGTACACGAGTCGGCGCAGGCTTCTGTCTCCTTGCAGAACGCGCTCATCCCACGCGCTTCCGTCTTCCAACTGGCACGACGAATCTTCCGCGTAGTGGTGCGAACAGCACAGATAGTCGCCCGTCACGTACTTGCCCAGCTCCTCGACGCCAGACTGACTCGTCTCGCCGTAAATATCCGCTAACATCGCATCGATGGCGGGCAAGCCCGTCCAACTGCCTGCAATCGGCTCCTCGGATAGCAACAGGCTCGGCGCGTAGCCCATGACCTCCATCGCACGACAGCAGAGGTTCATATTCAGCCGCTCTTGGCCGGCGATGATCCGCCCCAACGTATTGTTGGTGACGCTCAGTTCGCTCGCCAGTTGGGTCTGGCTCCAGCCGCGTGCGCGCATCGCCTGAGCGAGGCGGCTGCCAATATGCCGCGAGTACTGCATATCAGCCGCTTTGTAAGGTCGGCGTTCACTGCGCGAAACCTCCTTCACGTCGACCGATAGCACGCTCTGTTCATTCATGTCGGTACTCTCCTGTGAACCCTGCACTCCAAGTTGACCTCGATATACAAAAACAGGCTGTACGATACAAGATATTTATTCTGTGTTGCATTCAAGTGACGAAACAGAAATTAAACGGCCCAACCGGCCGTTGGTCCGCTGCCGGCGTTGGCGTAAATTTAGATGAGGGAGACGAACACAGCGGGCATGGCCGATACAACAGTCGCCCGCTCGGACGAAAGAATGCTGCATGAAACTTTATATAGAGGATGGATATAACCGCCGGCATCGGCTGCTGAGTCTGGCCCTACTGGTCCTGCTAGTCGCTTGCACCGACGGCGACCAGCCCGCCGTCGGTGAAGTCGATTTTGCGCGCTGGACGAATCCCGTCACCGGTGCCGTCGTCGAGCTGCCTGAAGCGTGGCGCCACAGCCCGGACACGGCCGCCAGCGGCCAGACCGTCGTCGGCTATTTTCTGCCGCGCTACGCTTGGATGAAGGGCCAGTATGGCCACATTAGCCTGCACCACGAGGACCTAGCGAATGCACCGCTCAGCATAGAAGAGTACAGCGAGCGCCTGGCAGCCTACCTGAGACCTCAAGCCGAGAGCATTACGCAGACGGTCTTTGCCAGAGGAGCCGACATGGCCAAAGCGCATTTTGAAGTGGAGACAATCTATCAGCGCAAGCGCAAGGTGCTGCGCTGCCTCGTCTGGACGCACGGCGACGGCCGCTTTTGGTACGCCATCACCGAACTACTGGCCGACGACCGCGCCTTTATCGCACAGGCCACCCCCGTCGTCGACCGGCTCGTCGCCAGCACTGCGCCTATACCCGCACCTTGACGACGACTTTTTTCACGGGCTGTGGACCGTCGACGGCCATGCCCGGCATGTGCGCATCCTGCGGCTTCAGAATGGTAAAATAGCCCGCGCGAAGCGTGTAAAACTCGCCCTCGCCCTCCAGCGTATAGAAGTCTTTTTCCTCGTCGTAGGGATTGGCCTGCATGCCGTCGACCGGACGATAGCCCATGTGCTCAACGCCAGAGGCGACATACTGCACGTCGAGGTAGGCATGGTGTGCCTCCCAAAAGCCCTCGCTCTTGGGCTTAGAATCGTATTCCTGCACCAGTGCATAGACCGTGTCGCCGTCCAAGTCGTAGCGATCGGGCGCCACCTGGCTAAAGTCCGTCTCCTGCAGATAGCGCAGCGCCTTTTCAATGCCTTCACCCAGCGCATAGTACTGTGCGGCGTTTTTCAATTCATCAACAATCATCGTTTTCTCTCCCTGTGTTGGGCGGCCACCCGAAGGGCGGATAGCAGCGCTAGTAGTCAAACTGCGTCTTTAAAAAAGAGCGGCTCATCGTCAGACTCTCACCTGGGGTGCGATCCGTGCGGTCCTGTTCGACGAGCGCCCACTCCACATCTAGCGTGGCGACAGCCGGCATAACCGACGCCCAGTCGACCACGCCGTTGCCCAGCTCACGCCAGATTAAACCGGCCCGATCGGTCGTGCCCGGCTGGCGCGCGTAATCCTTTAGATGCACATAGCCCACTCGGTCGCGGTGCTGGTCAAGGAAGGCCGCCGGATCGCGGCCAGCCACATGGACCCAGCCCACATCCACGCACAGGTCGACCGCCCGTGGATCGAGCATGTCGAGCAGCACGTCCATCCCCGTGCGCTCACCGTCGAGAGCTACAAATTCAAAGTCGTGGTTGTGATAGTGGAAGGCGATGCCCTCGTCGGCGAGGCGGCGACCCATCTCGTTGAGCAAACCGGCGCTGTGTTCGTAGTCGGCCAGCGAGCGATCTTCCCGCGCGACGATACCCGAATTGCACAGGTGGCGGCACTCGAGCGTCTTGAGCTGGGCGATGAGTTCGCCTATGTCCGGATCGCGCGCGATGCTGGTGTGCAGTCCAGCGCACACCATGTCGCGCTCGTCGAGCAATCTCTTGTAGGCAGCCGCATCCCCCGCCATCCCGCCCTCTACCGCATCGTATCCAGCAGCGCGGACGCTGTCGAGTATAAACGCCGCGTCGTTTTCCATGGTGTACTGGGGGCCAAAAACAATCAGGTGGCCACCCAAACGGGGATAGTTGGACATGTGCAGGTCCTCTCCGGTACAGGGTATGTATATGTGCAGTTTTCTCTACGGCAATGCGACATCGCCTTCACAGGCACGCGCTCTGTGCGGAATGCGCCAGCCGCGTCGAGCGGAAAAATTTAACGCATAACGTTCCACTATCACAACCACTTATCCCATTGCCCGGTGCAAGCCCAGCTCGGTGAGCACGGCTTTTGCAAAAGCGTCTCTGTTCGAGTCTCACGCTTTGCATACGACAGCGCTTACCGACTATGGGTGACCAAACTACCGCAATACACCGCGTATTTTCCGTCGAGCACAACGGCGCTCTGCGCGACAAACAGCCCCCGCACTGCGCCCCCTGGCCCCTTGGAGTAGCGCTGCGCTGGCTGTTCGGATCTGCTGCTCTCTCTATCGCAGTAACAATCGGCTGTATAGCCGGTGTCGAATATCTCGCATCGCTCTATTCGATGCACGCAAGCCATCGGGAACTAGTTTTTGCCGTTACTCTATCATCCTACGCTCTACACAACGCGTTGGTGGTTGCCTTCATCGTGTATAAGCTGCACCGGACACGCCGTCCGCTGGAGGATTTGTGGGGCGCTGTTGCGTTGCGCCCCAGCCACATCGCACTCGGCGTTGCAGCGGGCGCTGTGCTTATGGGCATGCAGGCGGCGCTGCACGAATTCACTGCTGGAGAAACCGCCTCTTCGTCTGCCTACGACCTGCGCCTAGACGGGCGACTCGTCCTAATACTGGAACTGCTGATAAACGCCGTCCTTATCGGCAGCGCAGAGGAAATGCTCTTTCGCGGCGTTGTTTTTCGCGCACTGCTAAATACTCTGTCCGACGGATGGGCTATTGTGCTATCGGCTGGGCTATTTGCGCTGTTCCACTTTGACTACGCGGCTAGCCTGTCGGCCGCGCTCTACATCACAGCCTTTGGCGCGGTAGCGGCCTACCTTTTTCTGCACACGCGCTCGCTCAACACCTGTATCGCTCTGCACATAACCTGCAACGCGATAGAGCGCTTGGTGCATTACGCACCGCACATACAACTATTCCAGTAGAGAGATGCCGCTTCTTGCAGCGAAAGCCCAGAACCATCGAATACACTTCGACACGTGTAAGCCGGTCCATCAGCTACACCCTGCTACTGATCGCTCTATTCGCAGCGGCGATGCACCTACATGCGCCCGAGGCAGTGCGCGATCGAGCACGGCGCAGCGCGGCCGCCTGGCTAAAGGGAGCGCGCTACGAAGGAAGAGACGGCGTCACGCTGCAGACCCATGCAACCAACTGCGGACCCGCGGCGATGCACATGGCACTCGCTCGTCTGGGCATTGATCGTCCGCTGGCAGAAATAGAAAAGACCACGGGCACCGATGCGCGCGGCACGTCGATGTTCGCACTAGGACAATACGCCCAACAGCAGGGCCTACACGCGAGCCTATGGCATCTGAATATGAGCGATCTGATCGCGCGTCGTGCGCGCCCAGCCATCGCTTTTGTCGAGGGCAATCACTTTGTCCTCATCGACTCTATTAGACAAGACGGCAGCGTGTCACTGCGCGATCCGGCGATTGGCCGACTGCGCATGGAACGCGCTGCCTTTGAGAGCATTTGGCGAGGTCAAGTCATCTTACTCGACGCGCCGTAACGAATTCACCGTGTGGGGGAGCGGCTCATATCACGACCGGTATCACAAAGGAGCATACATGATTGGATACATCCGTAGTAGGGGAATACTGGCGGCGGTGATGGCGATCGGACTCTTCGCTCAGCAGGTTGTGCCCGAGCGAGACACCGTGATTTCTAGACCCATCACCCTGGTAGAAGCACAGCAGGCCAACGGTGCAGCGCTCGTCACGATTCCCTGGGCCGTCTACATAGCGGCGTTAACGGTCGACGCCGCACTTATAAACACGCTGGTAAATCTCTTTATAGAATCCAGCAATGCCCAAGAGGACAAAAGGCCTCTGGGCGCGATGTAAAACCCACAGCACACGACGTACCACACGGTGAACAAGCCGAGCGGCTGGTTCCATAGTGGGGCCAGCCGCTCTGAGCTAAGGGGTCGCGCACGGCGCGGCAAATAGATCTCTATGACCAATGGAACTAGCGCCATGATAAATCATTCATTGCTACACGATATACAAAGGGGCGACCGAGACTTTGCCCGCATGCTGAGTCTGCCCTTTACCAACATACGCTGTAGAGCGACGAGCGCGCTCGTCCTCTGCGCGACGACCTATTTTTTGCTAGCGACTTTAGGCGGAGGCACCCAACCCGCTTTCACTGCGGGGGAAATCGCCATCTTGTATCAGCGCGGCCTGCCGGCCATTTTAATGGCGCTTCTGATCTGGATATTGGCCCGCATAGAACGCTTTCCTCTCAGCGTAGATGCCCTGGGACTCTCTCCTTACATGCCGCAGGAGAGAAAAAGCTTTGTGCTGCTGTACCTCGGACTCATGGCCCTGGCAGGACTGCTCATCGGTCTGTTTCTGGGCTACTTCAAGTATGCGGGCGTTCCCATACACCAGATCAGCCCCCAGTTCCCTCTCGACCTGTCGCAGCTGCATGCAGGCGCTGACGCGATGTGGAGCACGCGCGCAGCACCAATGCTCTTCCACGCCCTAAGCGTCTTAGTTCTGGCCCCTATCATAGAAGAGATATACATCACTGGGATTGTGTTCCCCGCGCTGCGCAACCGGTTTGGGTTCGCAGCGGGAGCCGGAGCAGCCGCATCCATATTCGCGCTACTTTACTGCGGCACCAATCTATGGACTGGCCAAGGGTGGCTGCCGTTTACCGTCATTGCCGGCGCACAGATTGCATCCTTCACGCTCTATCAGGGCACGCGCTCGCTGTACCCCTCTATTGCCTCACACGTCCTGCGCAACGCGACCCTGCTCTTTATTCAGCTGAGCGCGCTGCTTTGACGGGTGCACAATTCGGACGGTTCAGATCTCGTCGCCGAGCCTAAAATTAGCCATGCCCTCGAGCACTTTTAAAATGGCGATGTGATCGGCCGTTCCATCGCCGTGAGCCAGACAGCTGTTGTAAAGCTGCCAGGCATTGGTCGCGTTGGGCAGCACCATACCCAACTCTTTGGCCGCGCTGACGGCCAAACCCAAATCCTTTTGCTGCAGCTCTACGCGGAAGCTCTGCTCAAAATTGCGCTCTAACATACGCTGACCGTGGTTTTCTAAAATCAGCGATCGAGCAGCACCCCCTAAGAGCGCTTGACGCACCTTGTGCGGATCGGCCCCGGCTTTAGCGGCAAAGAGCAGCGCCTCGGCAACCGCTTCCACCGTGATGCCGACGATGATTTGGTTGGCGACCTTGCACACCTGACCATCGCCATTGCGCGTGCCGATCAGCGTGACGGTGCTGCCCATTACCTCAAAGAGCGGCTTGACCTGCGCAAAGGTCGCTTCGGGACCGCCGACCATAATGGTCAGTTCGCCCGTTACCGCGCGACCCGCACCGCCCGAGACGGGGGCGTCGAGATAGGCGCATCCCAGCGCGTTGATGCGCCGAGCGAAGTCGACGGTAGCCGTTGGCGAGATAGAGCTCATGTCGACGACGATCTGGCCGGAACGTAGGCCGTTGGCCACGCCGTCCTCGGCAAAGAGCACCGTTTCCACGTCGGGCGTATCGGGCACCATCAGCACGACGACATCGGACGCCTCGGCCACTTCGCGATTGGTCGACCTGACCGCGGCCCCGCCGTCCAATAGCTCCTGTGGCAGCGGTGGATCAAAGTCGACGACGACCAAGTCGTAGCCGGCTTGCTGTAGGTTGAGCGCCATCGGACGCCCCATGATGCCCAAGCCAATAAAGCCTACGGTGGGTGTGTCGCTCATGGCCATGACCCCCTACAGATCGCTCTCTTCGGCGATGGTATCCCAGCCAGCAATGCGCACGCTTTCTTCGATTTCGCCAATGGCGATATTGGCAAAGGTCAGCGCCAGCGTGCCCTCTTCTAGATGGCCGCCAAAACCGTTGCGCTCGTCGGAAAAGTCAATGTGACAGTGCACCTTGCCATCGAGTATAAATCCGTTGAACGAGCAAATGTCGAGCGGCTGAATGCTCTTGGGATAGCTCTCTTTGGGCGGCAGCTCGTTGCTCATTACTACGTGAAAATGCGAATGGCTGCAGGAGCCAAAGCCCGTTAAGATCAATCCGTTTTTAATGCCGTGCTCCTGCACGGCCTGACGCAGGCCCAGCAAAATATCTTCGCCCGGTGCTATGCGCACCAATACGACTCGCTGCATACTCGTCTCGCGCGAAATCACATCCGTCTCCTTTGCTCAATCCACACCGCCTAGGCGATGCACTGATTAAATGATAGGTGCCGTGCTGCATAACATAACACGGCACCCAGCGCTACGACATGGCGCGAAAAAACTAGCGCCGACCATCTTGTGCTGTGCACACTAAGTAGAATAAATTGGAAAGATCAACGGCGGGCCTCTCTCTGAGAGGTGCCGCTTTTCTCGTAGAAACGGGTGACTATGCCCAATCCCTGCCTCAACTGCGGCGCGTGTTGCGCCTCGTTCCGCGCCTCGTTCTACTGGGCCGAATGCGACGATGCCACCCCGGGTGGCGTGCCGGTAGAGCTCACTGAAAAACTCGACGCTTTCCGCCGAGCGATGCGCGGTACAGACCAACCGAACCCGCGCTGCATCGCCCTAGAGGGCGTTATCGGCACCGGCGTGTTCTGTGCCATCTACGAAAAGCGCGCCTCGGTCTGTCGCGAATTTGCCCCGGCTTGGCTAAACGGACAGCCCAACGAACGCTGTGACAGAGCGCGATTGGGCAAGGGACTGGCCCCACTAGCGCCAGAGATCTGGGAAGAGCCAGACGACCTGCCGCAGGTAGCCTAGGGACCGTTTGGCTCAGCGACAGCCGATGCGCTCGGTCGACACGACGATGTGGTCGAAATAGCGCTCTTGCTCCTGCGGCGAACCGGCGTTCCAGTAGTTTTCGAAAAAGAGGGCGTTTAGGGCGTAGGCGTCGTAGCGGCCGACAAAGTCGAGGCTGTCGCGCCGAGCTTCGAGTTCGTCGTCAATCCAAAACGCGTGCGCGCCGTTGCGCACCCCCGGATCGTTGAGGCGAACGTAGGCCTCGACGCAGCGCCAAGAGCCCGAGTCCTCCGTCGAAAAAATGGCCGTCGATCCGGCGCGATAGCCCAACCACTGCAGGCTGTCGAAGTCGTTGTAGCCGACGCAAGCAACCGAATCCCCGCGCACGCAGGAGGCCGGATCAATCAGCAGATGTCCCGCATCGTCGCTCCACAGATGGGCGATCATGGCCTGCGACCAGTCGGTCGACGATGTAAAGACTGTAGCCCGCGACAGCTTGGCCGGCGCACCGCGCCAGCCCTTCTCGTGTTTGATATACATGCGGTAGTAGACGGCGCGAAAATCTCTGTCGGCGTGTATACCCTTGTTCATGTATGTGTTGGGATTGCGACCAAAGCCGAGCTTAAAACCTCCGGCGCTCACTTCACCCACTTCGAACCGCGTGCGCACGCCGCGCGAGCCGCCCACGCCGACGGAGTCGCGCACGACAAAGTCGCCCTCGTCATCGCCGTACTCAAAGTAGCGACCGGGCGCCACGAGCGGTGCGTCCGATTCAAAGTCGTCGCAGAAAATCCATTCGGGATGGGCCGTCTCCCAGCCGGCACATTCGTCAGCCGGTGGCAGAATCGATTCGCGCGCGCTGGCGCTTGGGTTGGAGGCGCAGGCCACCACGATGGACAGCAGGAACAACAATCGGGCAGATTGCAGCACAATGAGCCCTATGCCTCGGCGCTCAAGAATAGTCCCACGCGACGCAGCAGTGCAGGCGCGCGCGACGCTTCGATGCGCAGGCGAACGCGCCGCACGGTGATACGACTGAAGCGCTCGAGGCGCTGGTAGCCTATGCAGCCACCGCGAACAATCTCCTTCCATGCTCCGTCGTGCCAGCCCTCCAGCACAAAGCGCTCTACGCGCTGGCCCTCTTCGATAAACTCCTGCACGAGCAGGCGATCAAAGGTCGCCTCGGCGCCCAGGTCCAGCGTGAGCACGTCCTCTTCAGACGGGGCCGTCCAGTAGCTGTCCCACGCCCCATCGACGGCGGCTCCCCCGCCCTCCGCACCGCGGGCCAGATCTTCGGCAAAGGTCGCGTCCAGCGCGGCGCGCAGCTCTCTCAAGCGCGCAACGTCGTTTTCGTGGAAAAGGCCGCGGCGGTCGGGCGGCACGTTGAGCAACAGCACGCTGTTGCGACCGACGGAGCGATAGTAGATGTCTAGCAGATGCGACAGCGATTTAACCTGCAGGTCCTGCGCGGCATGATAAAACCAGCCCGGCCGGATCGACACGTCGCATTCGGCCGGATACCAGAAGCACGCCTCGCCTTGCGCGAGGTTGTCGCGGCTGCCCAAGTCCTTGGCCCCGTTTTCTACCTCTAATAGGGCAACGCCGTTTTTGTCGGCACCGCGCGGACCGGCCACCACGCTCCATTCGTCGTCGCGGGCCAGACCTGACTCGTTACCCACCCAGCGCACGTCCGGACCGCAGATGGCAATGGCCGCTTCCGGCTGTAGCTGGCGCGCCAGTGCGTAGTAGCTGGCCCAATCGTATTCCTGTCGCTTGCCGTTGGGTCCTTCGCCGCAGGCGCCGTCAAACCACACTTCTGCAATCGGTCCGTAGTTGCTCAACAGCTCGCGCAGCTGCGCACAGAAAAACGCGTTATACGCCGGCGAGTCGCCGTAGCACGCTTCGTGCCGATCCCACGGCGAGCAATAGACGCCAAACTTTAGACCAGCGCGGGCGCAGGCGGCGCTTACCTCAGCTACGACGTCGCCTCCACCGGCGCGCCACGGGCTGTTTTTAACCGAGTGTTCGGTATGCGCACTCGGCCACAGGCAAAACCCGTCGTGGTGCTTGGCCGTCAGAATCAGCAGCTTCATGCCGGCGTCGCAGCAGGCCGCTACCCACTGGTCGGCATCGAACTCGGTTGGATTGAACAGGGCCGGATCTTCCGCTCCATCGCCCCATTCGCGATCGGTAAATGTATTGATGCCAAAGTGGGCAAAGGCAATGTACTCCAACCGCTGCCACGCTAGCTGGCGCGGCGTCGGACGCGCCGCCAGCGCACGCGTCAGCACGGCGTCGCTTGCCTGTGGATCTGCCATATGGCTACCGGGCCGGATTGCTGCGGCGCCGCTCGCGCGCGCTGCGCGGCATTTTTTCCTGCAGCTTGTTCACACCGTTTTCCCCTTTGGTCAGGTTAAAGGCGTCGTAGAGGTCGCCCGTTGCCGTATAGGCGCGATAGACCAGTTCGTTGCCGTCGACTTCGATAATCTGGTAGAGCTGAGTGTCCTCTGCGATGCGGCGCATCAGCGGATGGACGCCGCTCTCATACATCTTGGGACCGCTGACCGATACTACGTATACTGTACCGCTGTCGTCGTCGCGCACGCTGAGTCCCTCGCGCACGTTGCGCGTGCGGCCGTAGGTGTGATCGTGTCCCTGCAGCACGAGGTCGACTTCGTGCCGATCGATGATCGGCATCCACAGGTCGCGCAGCTGTGGGTTATCGCGCCCAGCGGCCGCTGAAAAAATCGGGTGGTGAAACACCAGCACCGTCCAGCGCTGCGGGTTGTCGCTCAGCACGGCGTCGAACCAAGCGACCTGTTCCTCGAGCTTTTCGTTGGTGTTGAGCACGACGATTCGCACGCCCTGATAGTCGATGTAGTAGGCGGTTTCTTCTAGGCCGGCTGGACCGTGCGTCGGCAGAGTGAACTGCGCGCGCCAGTGCGTAGACAGATGGCGCGGCGCCTCGCCCTCGGCACCATACTCGTGGTTGCCGGCCGCCGGAATGCTCGGCAACATCCCGTTGAGCCAACCGCCGGCGTAAAACCACTCACCCCACTCGGCATCGCGGTTGTAGCGGTTGATTAGATCGCCGGCGTGAATGACAAAGCGCGCGTCGCTGGCGTGTTTGTAGGCCTGTCTGATAACGCGCGACCACTGCGACTTAATCTCTCGCTGCGCATCGCCAAAGTAGATAAACGAAAACGGTTTGCGCTGCCGACTGGCCGTGCGAAACTGGAACCACTCGCTCCAGTTGACACCGTCGCCAACGCGATAGGCGTAGAGGGTTTCGGGCAGCAGGCCTTTGAATTCGACGGAGTGAAAGCTGGCCTCGCCCAAATCCGTTGACAGCATCTGCGTGGTCGCGCGTATGGTCTCCGCATCGTCCTGCATCCCTTCGATATCGCCAAAGCCTCCGTGCGGCGTGGCCACCGTCAGCTCGGCTACTGCGCTGTCTACGCGCGCGGCCGTGCGCCAAGTGACCGCCTGTGAGGTCGCTGGATCGTCCGTCCAGGTTAAGACAATGCGATCGGGCACGTCTAGCGGACGGTGCAGTTCAGCCTCGGAAACGGGTTCGGGCGTGTGGGCATAGGATGCTGCCGCCTGCAGTATCAGCACGAGCGCAGGCAGCGCTTTTTTTGCTATGGAAAACATACCAATCCTTTCGACGTGTACGACGGTGCACAATCATCGCATTCAAAGAACGAATACGAGGCGTGCACTTGGCAAGACATGGAGCGCAGCGCGGCTGGCCCTATCCCAAGTCCGTATACTGGGCAATAGGCGTCGCGTGCACCGTGCGCTCGGTACCGGCCTGCAGCGCATCGATTTCGCGCTGGGCAGCCTGCACCTGCTCGCCGCTGTCGAGCACTTCTAACCCCATGCGCACCCGGTGCGTCTGGCCCGGTCCCAGCTTGATCAGGCGACCTCGGCTTCGTTCGAACGCCTTGGCGTTGGGGTAGTCGGTGGCCGGCTCCAGTCCGGTCACATAGCCATCGGCCTGCGACGCCGTGTTTTTCCACTGGGTGAATGCCGGAAGTTCGCGCTTGTTAAAGCGCAGCAGCAGGGCTCGATCGGCCGCGGCGTTGCGCAGCATGGCCAGCGTTGCGCCGTCTTCATCGGCCAGCAGGTCGTACCAGTAGACCTGTTCGACATATCCGGACGTTGGGCCCAAGTACTCTCCATAGGCATCCAGGCCTTCGACGGCGCGCGGGTCGCGCGGAGCTACCTCGCGGGCGGCGACCTCTAAGCGCGAACCGGCCTCGAGAAAGGGCTCGCCAAAATTGCAGTGATAGAGCAGCTCCATCTCGGCGTCGATCCCCTTCATATTGGTGACCTCGTCTTCAATGAGCAGCTCGTTAGAGCCGACGCGCGTCGAGGCGGTAGCTACCAGCCGGTACTGCGGACAGAATAGCCCGGCCTCGTGCACTTCGCCGCGCACCACGAGCGTAGCCGGATCGCCGGGCAACACGCGTATTTCCACGCGCCAGGCAGGTAGGTTGGCTATTTTACCGTGCAGCGTCAGATCGACCTGCGTCGGCACGCCCATGTTGTTGGGCACGACGTCGGGGCCCGGCGCGCCCGTCGAGTCGAGACCGCAGCGCACGATGGCCTCGTCAAAACCGCTCAGCCAGCCCAAACCACCGCGATCCTGCAGATCGACTAAGTTGGGGTGGACGGGGCCGCGCACCGGCGAGTTCCAGCCGATGTCCAAACCGTTGTACTGACCTTTCCAAATGCCCATACCGCGCGTGGGCAGGATAGAAAACGACAGGGCGCCGTTGTCGACTTCAATGATGTCCACCCCATCACCGGGGCCACCGCGCAGAACGCGTTTTTTGATGGACCAAGTGCCCTCCATGCCGAGGTCGGCGGGCGCGAGCTCAAACGTCTCTAGCCAAATGCCTTCCCCTGCATCCGTCAGCACCCAAGACTTCTCTTCTGTCATGACCCGTTCTCCTCGTTGTGGCGGCCATTTTATAGGCTGTATTTTTTGCAGAGAGCTAAAGGTATGGGAGATGGCGCTGTCGTCAACGAGCTGAGGGCGTTGAATCGCGCAGTCAACTAAACTATCTTGCTGCTACACACCACGCAGTGCCGGCAACGGAGGAGAGACGGTATGCGCACTATCCCCAAACGCACCTTGGGCCGCACGGGCCTCGACATCAGCACGCTTGGCTTTGGCGGAGCACCGCTGGGCGATCTATTTGACGC
>JAYOKQ010000106.1:0-1084 GCA_038119905.1 Gemmatimonadota bacterium
TATTCCCCACGGTAGTAGTATCACTTATGACCACCGTATTGTTGCTGGGCAACCACGAACTACCGCCGTCATTTGAATAGTTAAAAAACACGCCATTAAAGCCGCGACCACCAAAACCAGCACCTTTATTTCTGGATGCTGTATGATAGCTTTCGAGGTCATCAGCCGACCAATCCATCGCATAGGAAACGCGCGGATTGCCTTTGCTGTCAACCACCAGGTCAACCGTCGAGAACGCGCCCGTCATGGCGATGTTTGTGGTAATCATGTCAAAGCGCATCGTTCCCGAGACCGACACCGTATCGGTGAACGTCTTACCACCGTCAAAGCTCTTAGCATACACAACACCGTATGCCGGCGAAGACGTGGAAACACTATTACGCACTAAACCGCGCTGCTGAATCCAGGCGCGGTGAATAACTCCATTGCCGTCGACCGCTATGGCCTGCGACATATATCCAGCATTATCTCCAGAAGAGAAATACGGAACACTCTTTTCTACTTTCTGGAAGTTACCCATAACAGGGTAGGTCGCATTTGCGGCCTCATTTAGGTCTACTAGCACGGTAATATCCGTGTCGGTAGCAAACCTTTCCTGACGCGTGCTGTCGACCGACGAAAAACCCGTCGGCGTATTGTTTTCGAAAATCGGCTGGGCAAAGGCAGCGCCCCCCATTCCGATCAAGAAAACAAAAAACAGCAAGCAAAAAGCATTACGCTTTGAACTCATAATGAATTACTCCTTCCATGGACACGACTTGATTTACTGAAAGCGGAACTAATTCGTTGGTTGCAGCCAATTTCCCTATCGACCACGGACCAACTCAATACACATGGAGAAACCAGTCGTCCGCCCCCACGGACATCCGACTTCTCCCCGATACTAAAAGGGTGTTCTACTCTTTTTGAGGCATCCCTCCTATAAGTAGGTATGTATGTAGGTGTTTTTTTATTCACAATTTTCTCATCTATATCGCTAAGAATGGGGCAATCCACCCCAGACATTTAAATCCTTACCTCTACTTATCGGCAGGCAAACTTCAAACTTCAAGATTATTTTACCACACACGCACAACCCGCTTAT
>JAYOKQ010000106.1:1094-6224 GCA_038119905.1 Gemmatimonadota bacterium
CCCACTTATACCCCAAAACGCAAATAGGTGACGTCGATTTCCCCCCAAAGACGCCACGCGCGCATTCCCCGCTCTGTGCGATAAACTGCTCTTGCCAATAATTTTCAAAAAAACTATCTTATTGAGATGTTGTTCCCGTAAAGGGTAGCGGGGCCGGCGCCCCTTGCACGAGTAGCCGACCCCCACTTTCCGCTTTCAGACGTTGTCGTGTCCCGGTTGTGGTTGCTGAGCGCTCCGTTTTGATCGAGCTCTTGGGGGTAACCCGGCCTAGCAGCGCTCACGGTCCCGTAGGACGGACTTGTCAGCCGACAGTCAGCAAGCGGCGTGCCAAGGTAAATAAACGGTTTTTACCACCCCCCTTGGCTCTGTATTAACATAGACTTAAGCTAATGCGAGTTTTTCGCAAATCACTAGGATGGGGTCTGGAATTTTTTGCCTGATCCCCCGTTAAAGGAGTGCAAGAGTGCCCACGTTAAAGTCATCCAAAAAGCGTCTGCGCAATAGCTTTAAAGCGCAAGCTCGCAACAAGGCCATTACCTCTCGCATGCGCACCGCTATCAAGCGGGTGCGCACAGCCGAAGACAAAGCCTCTGCCGAGACGGCTCTGAGCCAAGCCATTTCCGTAGTCGACAGCACGGTGCGCAAGGGTCGCCTGCACCGCAACACGGCGGCACGCTACAAGTCGCGCCTGAGTCGCTTCGTCCAAAGCATGGACTAGCGCCGGATATGCATTAAATAAGAAAAGCGCCCTTCCTCCCAAGCGGAGGGGGCGCTTTTCTTATTATTGTTATCCAGACTAGCCCCCACGAGGGCCAGCGATCTACAATTTATTCAAATGCCCGCGTGCTCAAATAGCGCAAACCACTGTCACATAATATAGTTACAACAATTTTACCAGGACCCAATTCCCGGGCAACTTCAACGGCTTTAGCCGCGTTGGCACCGGCTGAAATGCCCACCAACAGGCCCTCTTCCCGCGCCAAACGGCGCGCCATCTCATAGGCGTCGTCGTCCTCAATTACTCGGACCTGATCGATGACTTCGCGATTGAGTATCTCGGGGACAAAACCAGCACCGATTCCTTCGATATAGCTAAAACCGGGCTGTCCACCGGACAGAACGGGCGAACCCGCCGGCTCAACGGCGATGACCTGTAGTTCCGGATGTGCCTCCTTAAGCACCTCGCCCACCCCCGTAATGGACCCCCCCGTGCCGACCCCGGCGACGTATGCGTCAATTGGTCCATCGAGTTGGGTTAGGATCTCACGACCCGTTGTGCGACGGTGTATTTCGGGATTCGCGGCGTTTATAAACTGCTGCGGCAGGAAGTATTCTGGGTGCTCTTGCTTTAGCTCCATAGCCCGCTCTATTGCGCCTCGCATTCCCTCAGCCGCCGGCGTAAGCACCACTTCAGCACCGTAGGCCTGCATTTGCAGGCGGCGTTCACGACTAGCCGTATCGAACATCGTCACGATAAGACGATATCCTTTATATGCAGCGACCATGGCCAGTCCAATGCCCGTATTACCGCTCGTAGGCTCGACAATGGTCCCCCCCGGCTTGAGCACGCCCTGTTCCTCAGCCGCTTCGATCATAGCTAGGGCAATTCGGTCCTTAACGCTGCCACCGGGATTAGCCGATTCCAATTTCCCCCACACCTCGGCCATGCTTTCATCGGCAACGCGCCCTAGGCGCACGATCGGCGTTGCTCCGATTAATTCAAGTACGTTATTGGCTTTTATCATGGCACTTTCTCGTTATCCAAGCGCTCTACCTCAGAAAGGAATCGACTTCTACAGACGAATTCCTCAAAACACATGGGCCAAATTACTGCTTGCCATTAGAGAAGGCAAGGCGCCCCGTTGGGGGGCGCAATTTAAAGCGCCCACATAGCACACAAAAAGGGCGAGTCGCCTCAGTTTTGGCAACCCGCCCCCGAAGACCATCCAACCGAACGAACTAGCAGCCGCCGGCAATGGCAGGAACAATCGAGATCGAATCCCCGTCATTGAGTGCCGTTTCCTTGCCGTCCAGGAAGCGTATGTCCTCATCGTTGACAAATACATTGACATAGCGACGAATTTCGCCCTTATCGTCGAGTAGTTTTTCGGCAATCCCATTGTATGATGCCTCGAGATTTTCGACCAACTCACCAACGGAACTCGCTTCGATCGACACTTCAGACTCGTTGTTGGTCAATTTACGCAACGGCGTGGGTATATTAACAGTTACAGCCATTATTGCCTCCTATTGAGGTGTGAGTAAATGCAGTTCATTCCGTGCGCGCTGTGCGAGCGCTTCATCGGCCAACTCAACGACGCGAGCGTAGGCTTGGCGCGCCATTTCCAGTCGCCCCGTATCGCGGTATAGATTACCTAAATTAAACCACGCATCGGCGTGATTGGGCTCCAATTGCAGCGCCTGCGCGTAGGCGACTTCAGCCTCTTTATCGGACGGCAAGCGCCGTAGGGCCACCCCCAGCGCAGTCCAGCTGGTCGCCTCGGGCTGTCGGGCAATACCGGCGCGATACAACCGCACGGCTTCCTCGGCATCTCCGCGGAACTGAAGGGCGATAAATCCCAATTTCTTTTCGACTTCGCCCCGGGTATCGCCGTAAGTAAGCGCCTCGCGATAGAGTCGTTCGGCCCCCTGCCAGCGCCCGTCGCGCAGCATAATGGATGCCAAGTTTAAGCGGGCCTGCACAATATCGGGCGAAACCTCTAACAACTCGCGAAACTGCGTTTCAGCCTCCTTGAAACGGCCGAGCTGCATGTAGAGTCGCCCTAGGTTGTTCCGAGTCGCCGGATGGAATGGCCGCAAAACGAGTGCATGCCGATAGGCTGCCTCTGCCCCCGCCCAATCGCCGACCTCAACCAACGCATCTGCCTGGCGCAAATGCGGTTTGAGCATGAACGGTGCCCGACCGGCTGCATCGGTCCACAGGCTCAGCTCGTCGCGCCATATACTGACCCGTTCCACCGTCAGCGAAAACAAGACCATAGTATACACAGGTACCGCACAAAGAGCCACCCTCGGAGCCGTTAAATAGACCCGGTATATAAGCCATCCCCACGCCAAACTCGTCCCCACAAGCGCCAAGTACAGGCGATGTTCATTGACGAGGACGATGAGCGGAATGACCGATGCCGGCAAGAGCGATAAAAAGGACCAGGCCAGCGCGGTCATCCAAACGCGCTGCCGCCAATAGATCGCCCACAGCGCTATAGATAACAAGCAAAATCCCGCAGCGAGCACGGCCCATTTTGCAGGCGTCAGCGCGACTAAAAATTGGTGTTCCACGCTGAGTTGAACCGGCATCAACATCAACCCCATATAGTACATCCCAGCCTTCAGCTGGGTCCAAAGCTGCACATCCCATGGGCGAACGGGATCTCCCACGGCCTTACCCACAACTTGACTCGATAGGACGATATAGGCCGCAACGATTCCCCAATAGGGCAACTGATACTTCAGCTGCCGCCATGGCACACGATACAGAGCCCAATCCACCAATGGGAGCAGCGCTAGACCAATACAGCCCACCGATTTGCTCAACACGGAAAAACCAAAAGCACCTAAGGAAAAGGCGTACCACCGCCAGTGGCCGCCTTCACGCCAACGCACATAGGCCAACAGCGAAGAGAGCAACCCCAGCACCATCAACGATTCTGAGCGACTGCTGATATACTGGACCGTTTCGACAACCAGCGGATGAAAGCCAAAAAAAAGACCCGCCGCCCATGCAATCAGCGCAGAGGCAAACAGCCGCCTTATTAGGAGAACAACGAGAACGGCATTGATTGCGTGTAGGGTGATATTGAAGAGGCGAAACCACCGAGCATCCAACCCGGCCATGGCATAATTCAGGGCGTAAGATGCGAGTGTAACAGGACGAAACATCGCCTGCTGCGCGTCTTGAGAAAAAAGGGATGGATCTACAAAGAAATGCGGAACGTTGGAAATCGAACGAATGTGAGGATTGTGTACTACGGAGTGAAAATCATCGTAGTGAAACGAGTCCCCTGCCCCGTACCACTGCGCGCTCCCAACCGATAGCGCAAAGAGCAACAACCAGTGCGGAGTAACCCTCACGCCGCCGACTCAGTCGACCAACTGCAGGGGCACTTCGACATAGTCGGCCTGTTCGTCACTCCATCCAAAGCATTTGTGCTCTTTAATCTCAGCTGCCTCTTTGCCTGAGCGCGGACCGTAAACGGAAATCACTAAGTACACCGCATCGGGATAGGTCGGCTCATCGCCAAAAAGCGCACAGGCCTGCGCCTTGTCCTCTTCGGAAAAGTATGCGTCGCAGTCAACGTGAGAGTGGTAAAATCCGGCAATGCCGCCGCCGGTCCCCTCCGCGGCACTGATGATCCGGTACTGCTCGCCCGGATCGATCAAATAGGCATTCATCGTGGTGCGGGGAAATTGCTCCGGATCTTGCTCGTGCATTTTACCCTGGATATTTTCGCAAACGTGCACTTCAACCGGACCTTTTTGCGCACTCCGCGTCAACATCCCGCAGCACTCCCCGTCCCCGTATTCGGCTAACGCCTGGGCACATATGCGTTCGTAATCTACTTTACTGAGCACCAAGTCTTCCATAGCCGTTGCCCTCTATTTGCCCTTTTGTTTATCCACGTAATCTTCTAGAGCAAGCTGCCACATCGGCGTGCTCATGTATTTATCGCCGCCGTCACAAAAGATCGTCACGACGACCCCTTCCGTCAGCTGACGCGCGACCTGTATAGCCGACCAATAGGCCGCTCCCGACGACTGACCAACCAACACGCCGTATTCAAGAGGGAGCCGCAGTGCCGTATCATAGGCGTCTTCCGTATCTACGGCAATCTTATCGTCGAGAAACGATTCGTCGTAAATACCCGGAACGATGGAACTATCCATATGCTTGAGCCCCTCGATACCGTGAAAAGGGTCCGCGGGTTCAGCGGCGATAATTTGCACCTGTCGGTTAAAGCGTTTTAAGCCACGTCCGGTGCCCATCACCGTTCCGCTGGTACCGATGGTGGCTATAAAATGCGTCACTCGCCCCTGCGTTTGCCGCCATATTTCCGGAGCCGTCGTATCGTAGTGGGCGCGCCAATTGGACGGATTGTTATACTGGTCGGG
>JAYOKQ010000106.1:6234-13705 GCA_038119905.1 Gemmatimonadota bacterium
CGCCTCGATAATAGCCCCGTCCGATAATTCACTCGGGTCGGTGTACACGACTTCGGCACCGTAGGCCGCCAGCACTGCTTTGCGCTCGCGGCTGACGTTGGCGGGCATAGCCAGTTTAACCGGATACCCCTTTGCCGCGCCAATCATGGCATAAGCGATGCCCGTATTCCCCGACGTCGAGTCGAGGATTGTCTTGCCCGGCACGAGCAGCCCTGCGCGCTCGCCGTCCTCGATCATGCGCCGGGCCGGTCGATCCTTAACAGATCCTCCAGGGTTGAAAAATTCCAGCTTAGCGTAGACTTCCACCCCCTCGGGAATCGCCCTGTCGCGCAGACGCAGCAGGGGGGTGTTGCCGATCTGCTCAACGATCGATGTGCCAAGTGAACCTTGCGGAACGCCCCGTTGCTCCACCACCCCTGTATTACCCGTTCTTACCATACATTCTCAGCCAAACAGTTTCGCGCTATAAAACAATCTCATCGGCATATCCACCACCTGCGTAGCGAATCCATGCAAATATATCGGCCCCTCGAACGCTGTCAACATTGAAACTCATTTGCTTGACACGACTTAGAGCAACCATTAACTTTGACCGCTTGCCGTATTTTATCGTACAAACATCCAATTATCAGAAGAATCTACCATGCCATTAGAAACCGAATTCCTAGGCGATTGGGAGCGAACCCACACCTGCGGTGCGCTCAATGCCGAACACATTGGCCAACGCGTCCTCCTGATGGGTTGGGTCGCACGCCGCCGAGATCACGGCGGCGTGATATTTATCGATTTGCGCGACCGCTATGGCCTCACGCAGATCGTGTTTAACCCACAGCACGACCCGCAAGCCCACGCTAAAGCCGATCCCCTGCGCAGCGAGTTTGTCATTGCAGCCCAAGGCGTTGTCGAGGCGCGTCCCGAGGGCATGGTAAACCCCAAGTTGGCAACCGGAGCCATAGAGGTCAACTGCGATCAACTACGCATCCTCAACACCAGCCCGACGCCTCCTTTTCTCATCGAAGATTCCATCGATACCGGCGAAGAGATTCGCCTGCGGCATCGCTACCTAGATCTACGCCGTGCCCGCATGCAGCGCAATTTGATGCTGCGGCACAAGGCCTATCAAGCCACGCGCACGTTTCTCGACAGCCAGCAGTTCATAGAGGTGGAGACGCCCTTTTTGACCAAAAGCACGCCGGAAGGTGCGCGGGACTATCTCGTGCCCAGTCGAGTTCATCCCGGCGAGTTTTTCGCTTTACCGCAATCCCCACAGACCTATAAGCAGCTTCTCATGGTCTCGGGATACGATCGCTACTTCCAAATTGTTAAGTGTTTCCGCGATGAGGACTTACGCGCAGATCGACAGCCGGAATTCAC
The DNA here is from genome assembly GCA_038119905.1 of Gemmatimonadota bacterium. GTDB lineage: Bacteria > Latescibacterota > UBA2968 > UBA8231 > UBA8231. The sequence goes on from JAYOKQ010000106.1 coordinate 7,609, forward strand.
CCAGATCGACATCGAAATGTCCTTTGTCCGGGAAGACCACGTCATGGGCATTGCAGAGAGCCTTGCCCGCACTCTCTTTTCGCAGCTGCGTGGTATTGATCTGCCCAATCCGTTCCCTCGATTGACCTACGCCGAAGCAATGAAACGATTTGGCTCGGACAAACCTGATCTTCGCTTCGGATTTGAACTCCAGCCTGCCGAAGAAGCTGCCCGCGCCTCTGAATTTAAAGTATTTCACAGCATCCTTGAGTCGGGCGGGCAGGTCAAAGGTATTAACGCTAAGGGCTGCAGCAACTTCTCGCGGAGCCAGGTCGACGACCTGATCGCGTTTGCTCAGGATATGGGCGCCAAGGGCCTCAGTTGGATCAAGCACACAGAGAACGGCCTCGAGTCTTCGATCGTCAAGTTCTTCCCCGAGTCTGCGCAAGAAATTCTCATCCGCGAAATGAATTCAGAACCGGGTGATCTACTGCTGTTTGTCGCCGACCGACCCAACGTAGTCGCCCGCGTCTTAGGCGCCTTACGCCTCGAACTCGCACGGCGACTGGATCTCATTGAAAAGGAAAACTGGAAGCCTCTTTGGGTCACTGAGTTTCCTCTGCTTGAGCGCGATGAGGAAGAAGACCGAATGGTGGCGATTCACCACCCTTTTACTTCGCCAATGGAAGAGGATGTGCACTTGCTGCAAACGGATCCCCTCAGCGCGCGAGCCCGTGCCTATGACTTGGTGCTAAACGGCAACGAGATCGCCGGGGGCAGCATTCGTATTTCTCAGCGCGCCGTGCAAAGCCAGCTTTTTGACCTGCTCGCCCTGACGCCCGAAGAAGCCACAGAAAAATTTGGCTTCCTTCTCGAGGCCCTTGAGTACGGCGCTCCCCCACACGGCGGCATTGCCTTTGGCTTTGATCGCTTGGTGGCGCTGCTGACCGGAGAGGATTCTATTCGCGACGTCATCGCGTTTCCCAAAACCAATAAAGCAGTGGGGCTGATGGAACATTCGCCTTCGGCTATCGATGACAAGCAGCTCAGAGAACTCGGCATCCGAACTATGCCCTAACTATTTGTTTTTTTCTTGACATCCCCCTAGGGGGATATTACCTTTTCAGCGCGTATATATATAACTGAACGCATTCGGACGCCCGCTTCTCGGTGTTCCGTCTCCCAATTGTGATTTTATCGCCAGTGGAGGAATTTTGATGATCCATCGTTTTGCAAGAATCAGGAGAATGGGCGTCGGCTTTGCTACGCTAGCCCTGCCTCTGGTCGTCGGCTGCGGGGGCGTTTCTCAAGAAGAAATGGCCGCACTCGAACAGCAGCAAATGGCAACGGAGGCAGCCGAGCAAAAAGTGGTCGACCTTCAGGCTGAAAAGGCCAGCTTAGAGAGCCAACTCGCCGATAAAAAGGCAACGAAGAGCGCGCTCGAGCAGAAAATGGCCGACACACAAAACAACCTTGGCAATTAACGAGTATCGGAGAATTAAGCCATGAAAAGAACAGTAATTACCGGCTTGGCTCTGACCCTACTCGTTAGTCTGGGTTCAGCCGCACAAGCACAAGAAGAAAAGAAAATGACGCGCGACGAATACGTCGCACAGATGGCCGATCTCCAGCAGCGCGAAGCGGCTGCCCAGGGTCAGATACAAACTCTGGAAGGTCAGATTGCCGACCTCAATGACCAACTCGGTGCTTGCGATTTGGCCATCGCCGATCTCAACGACCAGATTCTTACGCTGGTTGAGGCGACCCAAGATCAGGTCGAAGCTTTTGGCAATCGCTTAGATGCCATGGTGGGCCAGCTTGAGGGCCTGTTGTCCCTGGCCCCCGAAGTGTTGATTCAGCGCCGAGGCGAGGCGAAGGCTATTGCTGCGGAACTGGCCGACATGCAGCAAAACAAGATGGCCGCCCTACCAGAGATGGCGGCTAAAATTGCTCAGGTTCAGGCACTGCTGGATCAGATCATGGCGCGCGTGGCGCAGCCAGTCACGGTTGACTATACGGTCGAACGCGGCGACAATCTGTGGAACATTGCCAAAAAGGAAAGCGTCTACGACGACCCCTATATGTGGCCTCGTATTTACCGCGCGAACAAAGAGCAGATTAAAGACCCCGACATGATTTATCCCGAGCAGACACTGGCTGTTCCCTTTGGCGTGGCAGAAAACCAGTATCTGGTCAATCGGGGTGATTTCCTCTTTAAGATAGCTGCAGAGGTATACAACGACGCGAGTAAATGGCATAAGATCTACGAAGCCAACAAAGCGCAGGTCGTCGAGCCGCATCTCATCTTTCCGGCTCAAGTCTTGGAGATTCCCAGCAACTAAGCGTTGGGTTCATACTTGATTTAAACCGACTTTCACATACGTAAAAAGGGGTTTGTTTCTTCTCATGGGAAGAAGCCAAACCCCTTTTTGCATTATTACCCATCAAAAGTAATTGGCAGAAAAACATACGCTTTCTCTCGCGGGCATAGACCCCCTCGCCCTCTTTGGCAAACACGATGAGCACCTAGCGCAAATTGCTAAGAAATACGGAATTGACCTAGTTGCTCGCGGAGACCAACTACATCTGAGCGGAGTCGGGGAAGCAATTCAAGAGGCATCTGGCCTACTCACACATCTTATAGATCGCCTGCGCAAGGGACCTCGGATGACCGAGGAAGAACTCGCCGCCCTCATACAGCAGACCCCCGCGCCCCCGCCCTACGAAGAAGTGGTCGATGAGGGCAACGCCGCGCGCACCTATAAGGGGCTCATTCGCCCGCGCACTCGAGGACAGGTCCGCTATATCGAAGCAATTGCCAACAACGACATCGTATTCGGTATCGGTCCCGCTGGCACTGGCAAAACCTACTTAGCAGTGGCTATGGCTGTGGCCGCCCTGCGACAAAAGCAAATTTCGCGCATCCTACTCGCTCGGCCAGCAGTCGAAGCTGGAGAAAAGCTGGGATTTCTACCCGGCTCCTTCGAGGACAAAGTCGATCCGTATCTACGCCCGCTCTATGACGCGCTACAGGACCTAATGGAACCAGATCGACTAGGCCGCCTGCAGAGCATGAAAGTCATAGAGGTAATCCCACTCGCCTATATGCGCGGACGCACGCTAAACGATGCCTTTATCATCTTAGATGAAGCCCAAAATACAACCCCCCAGCAGATGAAGATGTTCCTCACCCGCCTTGGGGCTCATTCTAAAGCAGTCGTAACGGGCGATGTCACGCAGACGGACCTAGCCAAGGACCAACCGTCCGGCCTTGCAGAAGCCCCCAAAATACTTACCAATATCCAGGGCTTGTCTTTTGTCCATCTGCGCGAAGACGACGTAGTCCGAAATCCCTTGGTGCAGAAAATTATCAAAGCCTACGAGCGCCATGAAAACCCCTCGACCGAAAATAAGGCATAGCGCCTCGCTACAATGAACTTACGGCAGTTAGCCCCCTCTTGGTTGGCGCCCACACGCGCAAAAGTTTTCGGGCAACAGACCGAACCTTGGTCTCCCAATACCATTGGTATTTTCCGTCTGCTATTAGGTCTAACGGTCATTTCCCTGCTGACGTATTTCTCCCCCTATCAGCGTCCCTATAACATTCCCCAGCTACGCATTGGCAACATCGTCCAAGAAAGCGTGCGGGCCCCCTTTCTATTTCACGTACCCAAAAGCAACAGCGAGTTGGCCAGCGAACGACAGGCCGTCGAGGCTAGCGTTCCCACCGTCTTGACACAGGATTTGCAAATTGGATCAGCGGAGTTGGCTCGTTTAGATTCCGTTTTCGACGTCATGGTACCAGCCATTCGCGTGCAGATGGCTGATTCCCTTAAACAGCGCCACCTACAGCGCGTCTTACCACTCGTTATGGGATCGCTATCGGTCGACGCACTCGATACTCTCTTCCGCGTCTTTTCGAGTGCGAGCGAGCCGTACGTGGCCGATTTTCGCGTCGTGTGCCGCCAGATATTAGCGAACCTGTACACTACGGGAATTATTCAATCCAAATCGCCCCTATTTGCAAGCCCGACTCCGATCGCACGCATTGGCGATCGCACGGTCGACAGCAATCTGCTCTACGCCGAAGACGAACTCAAACAGGGAATGATGATGAACTATATCGCTCCCTATCGCACCATTGCCGATCGGGATGCCGTAGAAGCAGTTCACGAATTTCTGTCGCTCTTTGTCAAACCCGACCTACAGATCGAACGCGCGCAAACCCAGCGTCTGCGCGACGATGCTCGTTCGGGCGTGGCCAGCATAAAGCGGCTCTATGCGCCAGACGATACCATACTCGAGAAGAATACACCCGTAACGCAAGATCACATCGACGCACTCAATGCCCTTGCCGAACGCGTCGCCGAACGTGAAGCTGAAAACCCCATAAAACGCCTGCTGCAGATCATCTCTTCAGCAACGATTTCTGCTTTCCTAGTGTTCGTCTTCGGCTATTATCTGGCCACCCGAGAACGGGCCATCTTTGATAAGCCGTCGCAGTTACTCCTGCTAGCGCTGCTGACGATCTCTACAGCTGCCGTAGGCGCATATATCAAATCGCACGACCTTGATGTCTTTCTTGTCCCCACGCCATTGGCGGCCATCCTAGCGACCATTCTCCTCTCGCCACAGACCGGCCTCGTGCTATCATTCGCCTTGGCCCTATTTGTCGGAAGCCTATTTGGCGATTTCTATATTGCCTTGGTATGCGCGCTTACCGCCGCCGTAGCGGTGTATACCGTAAGGCACGTGCGCCATCGCAACCAATTTTATCGGTCGATGATTTTTCTTCCCATTTCTTACTCCCTGCTCATCACGGCGACCGACGTGCTACGCTTTGTACCCTTTGATGCGATCTATGGCCACGTCCTGCCCGGCATTTTCATCGGTATTGCAGCTCCGATATTGGCCATCGGCCTGCTCCCCATATTTGAGAGCGTTTTTCACATCACCACTGACATCACGCTATTGGAACTGTCCGATCTAAACCGGCCGCTGTTGCGTGAGCTAGCTATTCGTGCACCGGGCACCTATACGCACAGCCTTATTATGGCCAACTTATCGGAAAGTGCAGCCGAGGCCATTGGCGCCAATGCGCTGCTGGCGCGCGTGGGATGCTACTATCACGATATTGGCAAAATGCTTAAGCCAGAGTATTTTAGCGAGAATCAAGGGCTGCGCGGAGGACGCAATCCGCACGACCAGCTGACGCCGAATATGAGTATGCTTATCATCGCTTCGCACGTAAAGGATGGGTTGGAGTTGGCCGAAGAGCACGGACTGCCCACGGCCATTTGCGATCTGATTCCCCAACACCACGGCACGACGGTCATCGAATATTTTTATAACCGTGCCGTCGAACTAGGTGGCGGAGGGGTACGGAAAGACGACTTTCGCTACGACGGTCCGCGGCCCCAGACGCGCGAGGCGGGCATTCTCATGCTGAGCGACTCAGTCGAATCGGCCGCGCGCACCCTTTCCGAGCGCACCCCCAATCGCGTCCGCCAACTGGTAGGTAATATCATTCAGCAGAAATTTACCGCAGGTGAGCTCAACGAATGCGCGCTGACCCTACAGGATTTGCATAAAATAGAAGATAGCTTTATTCCCGTGCTGATGGGCACATTGCACGGCCGCGTCGAATACCCGTGGCAAAAGCGCAGCCCTCTCGGCCGTCAGGCCACCGTCGGGCGCAACTAGGTCTATGGTGGACGAGTTCTCCATAGAAGGCAACCTCGACGACGAGCCTGTTTCCGAGGTATTATGCGGTCAACTTGGAACGCTCGTCGACTGCGTCCGAGACCGCCAGGGGCTGATTGGTTCGGTGACATTGGTCTTTACCGATGACGAGCAAATGCGCAAACTAAACGGCCAGTACCGCGATAAGGATCGCACAACCGATGTGCTTTCATTTGATTTAGGGCCGTCGGTTGATCTGCCCGGACAGGTCGAAACCGGCTACAAAGAAATTTATATTTCCGTGGCTCAGGCGCGTCGACAGGCCACCGAATTAGGCGTTGACCTGACCGAGGAGCTAGGCCGACTGTTCGTTCACGGATTGCTCCATCTGAGTGGATGGGATCACGAAACAGAAGAGAAACTTAACCTTATGGAA
>JAYOKQ010000107.1:0-4952 GCA_038119905.1 Gemmatimonadota bacterium
GCGTGAAAGTCGATGGCCAGCTGGCCGATGTGCACTAGCTCAGTGGCGTTGCTGCCGATGATGTGCACAGCCAGCACTTCGAGCGTTTCGGCATGGAATATCAGCTTGAACATTCCCGTCGTATCGCCGGCGATCGGACCGCGCCCCAGCTCGTAGTAGTAGGCCAACCCCACCTGATAGTTGACGCCCTCCGCTTTGAGTTCTTCTTCCGTCGGACCAACGCCCGACACCTCGGGGATCGTGTAAATGCCGTAGGGGAAGAACTCGGGGAACTGGTGCGTCTTGAGTGCAAATGCGTTGCGCACGGCCAGACGCCCCTCTTCCATCGCCGTCGAAGCGAGCGAGACCTGGCCGATCACATCGCCTGCCGCGTATACGCGCGGATTAGAGGTTTGAAAGAGCGGGTTGACCTCGATGTATCCACGCGCGTCTTGCCACACGCCGGCCCGATCGAGCTGCAAACCTTCGACGTTGGCCAAACGTCCGAGCGCGTAGAACAAACACTGGGCGCGCAGCACCTGACCGCTTTCCAATTCGACCTCGGCCTGACCATCGGCCGTGCGGCGAATTTCCCGAACCGTCTGCTGCATCTGCAGCTCGACGCCCATCTGCTCAATGTATTCGCCAAAGCGCTGGGCAATGCCCTTGTCTAGGCGAGGCAATAGGCGCTCAGCGCGGTCAACCATCGTCACCTGCGTGCCCAACGCGGCAAACATCGTTCCGTACTCGCAGCCGATAATGCCACCCCCCAACACCAGCATCGACTGCGGCAGATAGTCCAAGTTGAGGATGCTGTTTGAGTCGAGGATAACGTGGCCATCAAAGGGCACGTCATCTGGATTGCGCGGTCGCGAACCGGTAGCCACGAGAAAGCGCTCGGCGCAGATGGTCTCTAGCACCGCTCCGGAGGGGTCGACCACTTCGACGCAGTCTTCACTGACAAAGCGGGCAAAGCCGCACGCGCTCTCGATCTCATTTTTGGCAAACTGGCGCGCAATGAGTGCGTGCTGGTCTTCAATAACTTTTTGCAGACGAAAGTTGAGATCGTTGATGGAGATGTCCGGCCCTTCCTGCGCGCTGCCATAGTAGGAGCGCTTGCGAAAGCCCGTTAGGTCGAGGATAGCTTCACGCAGCGTCTTGGAGGGAATCGTACCCTGGTTCAGGCAGGCGCCCCCCAGGTGGTCCACTGCATCGATCACCACCACCCGCTTGCCGAGTTTGGCGGCCTGTATCGCCCCCTTCTGTCCGGCTGGGCCCGAACCGAGCACCGCCAGATCTACTTGCCGCTGTCGCATCTTCGCACTGCTTTCTTGGAAAGGTCAGACTATGAAGATAGGATGCAGCGGGGAAAGAGCAACGAAGCGGCACGGCATACTTCATGCCGACCGAGCTGCGCTACGACCGAGCGGGAAAGCGCAAAAAGCGCTGCGCGGTACCGCCCATGACGGCGGCTCGCTCGCTCTCACTGAGGTTTGGCAACAGCTCGTCGAGCACCGTCGTCAGCGCACCATAGCCCGGCTCCTCATAGATCCACGGCGCGTCGCTGGCCCACATCAGTCGGTCGGGACCGAAGTCGTTGTAGAGCGTCCGATGCCAGCCCATCAGGTCGCTGTAGGGATAGGCTTCTTTGGCAAAGGCGTACTGTCCGGACAGCAGCACGGCTACGTTTTCGTAGCGCGCCAGGCGATAGACCGTGTGCTGCGAAGGATTGTACGCGGGTGTCTCGACGCGCGGCCGACCGTGCGCATCCACGCTAAACTGACCCTCGCCCGGACAGATACCGAGGTGGTTAAAGACCACGCGCACCTGCGGGAACGCTTCCACTATATAGGCCGTCAGATGCGCATCCGCTGCGCGCAGGTAGAGCCACAGCACATAGTCGCGCTCGGCGGCATGCTGCCATATGGGGTAGGTGGAAAAGGTGCGCACGTCAATGGGTGCAAAGGGGTCGCGCGGCCCGCCCAGCGTGCTGAGGCGAAAACCGACAATGCCACCGCCTTCGGCTAGCCGATCCATGTGGGCTGCCGGATCGGCACAGTCGGCCGGAATTAGGCCAATACCCAAAAAGCGATCCGGGTACGCTGTGAGACAGTGCCGTAGATAAGCGTGCTCAGCTATCTGCGCGCCGCCGAGCTGCACCAGCATGGCCTGGTCGACCGCGTGCGTCTGCATGCAGTCGAGAAATTGTTCAACGGTCGCCTCGCGTTCAGCCGGAGCGAGATCGGTCGCCGTTCGGGGAAACCGATCCGACGCCTTGGCAAAGACGTGCAGGTGGGCATCGATACGCACCATATCAGACCTCCAAACCAAAGAGCGCGCGGCGCGCCGGCGTCGTGCACAGCGGTGCGATGGCCTTGAACTGATCGGGCCGAACTTTTTCCGGCGTGCGCTTTTCGTAGATCAGAATAATCGACTTGCGCGGCGTTTGGGTTTCGTTGTCCATGGCCGTATGCCAGCCGTACGAATTAAACACAATCGCCGTGCCGGCCGGTCCGGGCAGGCGGCGGTGACCCGGCATGCTCTCGCCCCGCTTAGGCCGGGCGTAGGGACCACTGCCGGCTCGGTGCGAACCCGGCACAAAGGCAAACTCGCCGCTGCGCTCGTCGACATCATCGACGTAAATCTGCACCTTGATGTGCAGCGGATTGCTCATCGGCACGTCGGGATGCCAGCCCGTATAGCTGACGGGCCACGTCGGCACCGTGCGCACCTGCGGGGCCAAAAAGAGCGTCTGACCGCCGGTGAAATCTTGCAGCAAACCGTACCAGCTCGGATGGTCTACGATGTCGACAAAGATCTCGTCGCGCTCTAGCGGCCGGGGAATATCAAAAAACGTCGGCTGCGCCTGACCGCGGGCCACCTGCTGTAGCCAATCTTCCTTGCACTCGGCAACGGCCCGGTCAAAGGCCGCCTGCAGGCGCTGCAGCTGCGCGCCCTGCAGCGCCTGTTCCAGCACGATGTATCCATCCTCTTCCCACTGCGCCTTTTGCGCGGGCGTTGGTCCGACAGCATGGGCTGACATAGGCTCTCTCCCTACATATCGTCTAGTGGAAAAATGGGCCGCTGAATGCGCGCAAAAGGAAAAGGACGCAAATCCAGCGAGGTCAATCCGGGACCGTCCGCTTCGATAATGCAGCCGTCCAGCGGAGCAAATGCAGCGCGAAAGTGGACAGCGGACTTGACGACTAGCACGTCCATCTCCTCTGGGACAATGCCGCAGGCATGGAACACTTCCGGATCGCGCTGCTGCAGGCGCTCGCTGCATACGATCACCAATATGCCGTCGATATCCAGCACGATGCTCGCACCCATATTAGCCCAAGCGCCGCGCGTCATGGCCCCTTTATACTGGTAGCGACCGTCACTGATGGTGCGCACGGTGCCCTCGACTGCAAGCGGTTCACCGTGCAGCGCATCTGTTTTAGCACCCAGGGAAACGGCTATACGCGCGCCCACGCCGGCACTCTTTCCGTGCGCGACTACCGCCGGATCGTATATGGCCGCGACCGCAGCGCTGTGCGCCCCCTGTGCGATGAGCGCACGCAGAATTTCAACGCTGTCGTTGGCCCCGCCGCCGCCGGGATTGTCGGCTATATCAGGTATGACCACGGGCTTTCGTGCGCTAGCCAGCGCCTGGCGCACCGCTTCTTCTACGGGGCGCGGCCGGTAGACAAATTCGCTGCGGCGATCCCAGGCCATATCGCGCAGCGCAGCCGCTTCACCGGCTGCGGCTTCCTCGTCCCCGTCGGCGTAGACCAATACCCCAAAACCGAGTTCGGGCACGTCGGCATAGGGAAATCCGGCAAACAGCGAAGTTGAAATAATCGAAGCGGGTCGGTCGGGACGCAGGGCAACCTCCCACATGTCTCGGTAGAGACCTGCCTCCGTATGACAGGTTGCACAGGGAGGAATCAGCGGCGGCTTTTCCAGCGCCCACGCGGGATGCACCTGTCCTGTGGCCACGCGCGCAATAAGCTCTGCGGCCTCGACGCCGCGCTCGTATATATCCGTGTGCGGGTATTTCTGATAGCCGATGAGTACGGTCGCGCAGTCGAGCATCTGCCGCGTGAGGTGCGAATGCAGGTCGAGTGTAGCGACGATGGGCAGATCCGAGCCGACGACCGCGCGCAGACGCGCTAGCAGTTCGCCCTCGCCGTCGTCGATGCCTTCGGCGACCATCGCCCCGTGCAGCGCCAAGAGAATGCCGTCAATGTCGCGATGTCGACGCGCCCCCTCGACGATGTGGCCCGCGATATCGCTAAAAGCGTCCTCTGTCACTAGTCCCGACGGCGTAGCCGCCGCTGCGATCGTCGGCACAAACGCGTCACCGCGCCGCTCTATCGCGTCTATAAATCCCCCCATACCGGTGCCTGTTCCGCGCGTGGCGCGCACCGCATCTTCACCGGTGGCATAGGTATGTGCGCGAAAGGCGGGCAAGCCCGTGTGGACGGAGGAAAACGTGTTGGTCTCGTGCGAAAAACCACCGATGAGCCATTTCATATGCTAGCCTATTCGTCTGAGGAGGCACGCGCATAGGCGTGCGTTTCGATCGTCACGTGGGCCAGCGTGGCCCTGTCAGCCAACCGAGCCCGATACGCATCGGCCGTCAGCGGCTTGTCGGCTACAACCGAGAGAATTACGCCGTAGAGATTCGGTCCAATCGACCACAGATGTAGATCGACTACGCGCGCGTCGCCGTCGCCCTCAATCTCTGCCGTTATTTCATCACGCAGAGCCATCGGTCCCTGCTTATCCAGCAGCACATCGCTCGTCGAACGCAGCAGTCCTACCGACCAACGCGCCACCATCAGCGCGCCGACGATGCCCATCAGCGGATCCATCCACACCAGGCCCAAGTATTTGGCAGCCAATAGCGCAAAGATGGCCGTAAGGGACGTGAGCGCGTCGGCCAAGACGTGCAAATAGGCCGAGCGCAAATTGTGGTCGTGCGA
>JAYOKQ010000107.1:5052-13600 GCA_038119905.1 Gemmatimonadota bacterium
TCGTGGCTATGAACGCCCAAGATCCATACTGAAAGGCCGTTGACCAGCAGGCCGAGAAAGGCTACAACGATGGCCTGGTCAAAGGCGATGAACACCGGATTGAGCATGCGCTCGACGCTTTCCCAAACCATAAAGAGCGCAAAAAACGCCAGCAGAATCGCACCCGTGAAACCACCCAGTGCGTTAACCTTGCCCGTCCCAAAGCTAAAGTGCGCGTCGCGCGCGTGCCGCCGCGCGTATACGTAGGCAAAGGCACTGATACCGAGCGCCGCCGCGTGCGACGCCATATGCAGCCCGTCGGCCAGCAGCGCCATAGAGCCAAAATGCAGCCCAGCCGCGATTTCTAATACCATCATCGTGGCCGTCAGCACGATGACCAGCACCGTGCGCCGCTCGCCCTGCTTTTCTCGGTCCTGTCCGAATACGTGCGCGTGCTGCCAGCGCGTTAGGTCTCTTTCGCTCATGTTAGCCTTATTATTCCTCTAAATGCGCACGGCAACCTAGTCTAACCGTTCGGCGACCACGTCGCGTACGCCAGGCCACTCTCTCCACATATCCAGATAGGCCTCTACGCCCAACTCGGCAGTTTCCCTATGCACCAGACGGGCAATGACGGCCAGACGCACGTCCGACGAAATATTGGGACAAGCGCCGTGTATTAGGGCGTGATGGGCCAAAACCAAATCACCGGCGCGTGCCGTTATCATCACTCGCTCTTTCGGCCACTGCAGCCGCGGCATCCCCTCGCTGAGCACGGCGTGTCCGTGCTCTTTGAAATAGGCTTCGCAGGTGCGGTGCGACTGCGGCCAAACGGTAAAATTCCCGCTCATCTCTCCCAGCACGTCGGCTAGGTAGATCACGGCAAAGGCCGTAAAGCCGCGGCTGTACGCACCTTTTGCTTGGCCGTTTGTGCCGTTGCCAATCCCGTCTAGATGGCCGCGAAATTCCGGCGCGTCCTCACCGAGTGGCAGCGGAAAGCGCGGATATACTTTAGCGCGTTGGACCGGATGCACATTGCCTGCGCCCATGAGCTCTTCGGCCAAACCAACGACCGGCGTCTTGTTGTAGAGATCGGTTATAACGGGCGCATCGAGTAATTCGGCACAGTGAAAGCCGGCGCGGTGATTGGCCAAGTCTTCACCGCCGACACCCACGGTGCCGATGGAGTGATTGACCGCGCGCCGCGCCGCTTCGACCATAACCAACGGCACCGCACCGGGCACCACGAGATAGCCCTCTTCGACAAAGTGCTGCTTTTGCGCTCTGCTAAGCATCGGTATGCGTATCCCCTATTCGTTGCACGGCAGTATGTGAGAAAGAGCGGAGCGACGCTACCTAATGCCCTCGGGTGCGAACAGAGGCTTGTCTCGACCAGCCCATACGGCCCGCGCAACCCGCAGTATATTTTCCCCAAGTATGTTGCGGATAGCGTCCTCGCTGTATCCGCGCTGCACCAAGCCGACCGTCAGCAGCGGCCAGTTGGTCCACGCTAGACTCTGCTGCATTTTCTCGCCCTTCCAATCAGGACTGTGCAGCGGATCGTCGGGTGGCCAGAATCCCTCAAAGCGGGCTCGACGGCGACCGCGCGCAGGCACCTTCGCCCACTCTTCGTTGGCCTTAGAGGGAATATAGGCGCGATCCGTGCCAATGGTAACGGACTCGGTGCCAAATTTCTTGGCCACATAATCAACGTGGTCGAGAAATGCAGCGATATCCCCGCTACCGCCCAGAAAGGCCGGTATACAGCAGATGCCGATGGTGCCACCGCCGTCGACAATCGCGCGCAGCACCGCGTCCGTCTTGCAGCGCATGTGACCCGACAGGGCGTGTGCCCCCGAGTGACTGGCGACGATGGGCACATTCGAGGCGTTCGCCGCGTCGATACCCGTCTGCCAGCCCGAGTGCGCCACGTCGACGATGACGCCGACGCGGTTCATCTCGCGCACGGCCTCCAAGCCAAAGTCGCTCAGGCCGGCATCCGTCTTCTCGGCGCAGCCGTCACCCAGCATGTTGCGCCGATTATAGGTCAGGTGCATCATGCGCACGCCGAGTTGAAAAAACACGCGCACAAAGCGCAGTTCGTCGATGGTCGACTTCCATTCTTGGGCCAGCGGCACGCCGTTGGCCGACAGGTAGAGGCTACGCTTGCCGGCCCGTTTGGCGTCAACAATAGCATCGGGCGTAGCAGCGCGCACCACGGCGTCTGACAGCATATCGGTCACATAGGTGAAATTGCCCAACCGCTTGAGCAACTGCGTGGGTAGCTGACATTCTTCACCGGCATTTTGCAGGATACAGTCGACGCCGGCATAGGCAAAGGCGTCGATGTACTCGGCGCGCAGATCCGCCTCTTCGGCCATGCGCATGAGCAGCATTTCCTCCATCACCTCGCCCACCTCTTCGTCGCCACCGCCCTCTTCTATCAGGCGCGCTACCGCCGCGCCGTCGATGGCCGCGCGCGGCGAGAAACCGTACGACTCAATGACTAGCGCCTCCTCGTGCAGCGCCAAGCCGCGATCCAAGTCGGCCTGCGATGGCTGCAGTATATCCAGCGCGATCTGCCGTGCCTTTTTCGTCGTCTCGTTCATCGGCATGTCCTCGGTTGCATCGGTGAGCGTAAAGTGACAGCTTTTACGTATCGCATAATAAAAAAAGGAGCGCGACGTGAAAACATGGCGGAGAGAACCCGAGCTGCTGGCCGCGCTTGACGCCGCCGTTCCATCCATACTCGCGTCCCAAAAGGACAGCGGTCAGTTTGGCACCGAACCGTGGATCAGCACAGACCAAAACGTGCTGTTGGCGCTGGCTGCAGCTTGGTCGCTGCCCGACAGCGCGCACTATCAGAGCGAGACCGTACTACGCTCTATTGAACGCGGTGGTTTAGCCATACGCGATGCGCAGGATGCGTCCGGAATGGTGCTCTTTCAAAAGAAGGACCACTCGACCTGGGGGCAGATCTACATGCCGTGGGTCTACAGCCGCTGGGTGCGCACCTTTGCCCTAGTCGGCGAGGCCATGGACGGGGCCGTCCGGAGCGAATGGGAGCGCGCACTGCTGCTGGGTTTTGAAGGCATCGCGCGCGGTGAGCTGCAGCGCATTCACAACATTCCCACCCATCACGCCATGGGTCTCTACTGCGCCGGCCAGGTCTTTGCGCGCGCGGCGTGGTGTCAGCAGGCACGCGACTTTCTGCACCAAGTAATCGACGCGCAGGCCTCGGACGGTTGGTGGGCAGAGCACCAAGGTCCCGTGGTCGCCTACAATCTGGTCTACGTCGACTCGCTCGGCATCTACTACGCCCTGTCTGGCGACGACGAGGTGCTCGAAGCCATTGATCGCGCCTCCCGCTACCACGCAGCCTGCGTCTATCCCGACGGCGCGCTCCTAGAGACAATCGACGGGCGCAACGCCTACCACGCGGGCGTCCGCTTGGGCAATGCCGGCTTTTGTCACACGCCGGCCGGCCGCGGCTTCCTCGCTCAGCAACACGCGCTCTTTTTGCAGAGTGGGGGCACCTTCGACGCCGACTACGCCGCCCTGATGCTGCTCTACGGAGCCGACGGTGAGCAGATAGACACCGCAGCATCCCAACACCAACATACCTATCGCATGAGCGATGACGCGTTGATCGAACGCCGGGGGCCGTGGTACCATTGCCTGTCGGCCTTTACGGCACCGCTGACGCCCAACCGTTTCGGCCAAGACAGGCAAAACTTTTTTAGCGTCTACCACGACGACGTTGGACTCATCTGCGGCGGCGGCAACACCAAGCTGCAGCCGCTGTGGAGCACCTTCACTGTCGGCGATACGGCGCTACTCTACCATATGCCGGGCGACGAAGACCCCGACTTCAGCGCGCGCTCCGGCCTGTGTCACGTGCCGGAATCGGCCGCTCTACAAGACGATGTGCTGTGCCTGAGCTACGGCACCGTCGAATGCAGCATCACGCTGCGCATCCAGGATGAGTGCACGATGGAGATAGAGCTGTCGACCGACGGGCCGACAGACGGTACCGTTAGGGCGCACCTGACGCTCATGGCCCATCTCGGCGAGGTACTCGACAGCGACGTAGGACGGTGCGAATCGCTGGGAGCGGAGGCACTCGACTGGCCCGGTGTAGAGTGGATAGGACACGCTGGCTGGTCACTCGACTTACCGCCGGGCGCGCGGCTCTACTGGCCGGTCACGCCGCACAATCCCTACCGCAAAGACGGTTCGGCCACCGTTGAGGAAGCGCGTATCGTCATCATGTTGCCCTTTGAGACCGGTGTCGACGCGCAGCGCGTCACGCTGCGCGTGGGCGATCAGGACCGTTCGCCCTTTTCCCCATAAGGTCCCAGATCGGGATCGACGAAAGCGCGGTGAAAGTGACGCCCTTTTAGGTAGCGCACTTCTAGCTCAACGTCGCGCAGAAAAATGGTCGGCGCCACAGCGCTGTCGCGTTCGACCAGCTCGACGGTCACCGCATTGTCGCCGCATACCGGCCAGGTGTCCCCATCGAGGCGGAACACGAACCAATAGCCCGACCCCGTGCGATAGCGCGGCGCGCTCATGCGGTACATCTCGTTGATGGTGCGCAGCTGAGCGGCCGGCAGCTCGACGCCGTTGAGGAAAAAACGCAGCACGTCCCGTTCCGTCGCATTCATAACGCGCAGGCGCAGCAGCACCTCGTCGACGCGTCCTACCGCATCCCAGCGCGGCAGCTGGTCGGCCACCCGCAGCGGCACAACAGCGGGCGCGCCCACGCACAAATTAGCCGGCAGCGGTGACGATTGCCCGGGCTCAGTCCTTGGAATGGGATAGCGCTGCGTCGCCGTCGGCACGGCGTAGATCTTGTTCTTGGGCGCCATGATCTCTGAGTAGGGCAATTCGCGCAGCGCCTGATAAAAGGACGCCTCGTAGGGCCACAGGCCAAACCAGTGCGCCAAATACAGGCCGTCTACGCCCTGCTGCCAGACGTTGCTAGCGCAGGCGCGCAGCATTTCTATGGTCGCTTGGCCCAGCCGATCTGAATCGACCAGCGCATGCACGGCGGCATACACTCTGCACGGCGTATCGGCGGCCGCAGCGACCAGCGCACCGACGTCGAGGTTACAGTTGACGTGTTCCGGCGTGGCAAATACGTCACCGACCAGCGCATCGACCAGCCCCGCGTTCAGCCAAGTCTTCACGTCTAACCCTGCTCCTATCGCGCTGGCCCCATCTGCGGGCACGCGTACGATCAGCTCACGCCCCGCGCCGCTGGCGCGGACGACGGCGCTAACTTGAGCAACCCACTCCGTCATCAGCGCCGTGCCCTCGGCGACTTCTTCCGGATGAAAGTAGTAGGGATGGTAGTTGAGCTGCAGCTCAAAACCGGCAATGTCATAGCCTTCGCACACTTCGCGCACCAGCGCCAGGCGTTCACTTCGCACTTCCTCGTGCGCAAAGTCGAGGCAGGTAAAACCGGCCCAATCTGGATCGACGCCTCCCTTGGCACCTATTTCTAGATGGGGATTGTCAAAGCGAAAATCTGAACAGCGGCAGTCCTCTTCGCGCGGCCCGCGCGGCACCTGCACCAGCAGCTGCGGGTAGATAGCGATGCCCATTTGCCGACCCCGCGTACAAATCAGCTCCAGCGGATCGTGCCCTTCGCCAATGAGCTGTGCGGCATTCTGATGCGCGCGGCGAAATATGAGGTGCGGCCACTGTTCCACGTTGTGTCCCCACAGCTCGCCGACCTCCGTGTCGTGCAGCATGGTGCGCCCATCGCCCAGACAAAACATCAGCGCATCGACCGTCGTGCCGGCCAGCTCGTCAACGGCCGACTGGTACTGCTCGACCTGGATCGGCGGCTCGTACATGTAGATCAGCGGGTGGCGGCCGTCGTTTTCAAAGAGAATCACAGGAGGGGCTGTGCGCATAGCTTCTACTCCACGGTGCAGGTCGCGTCGGCTAAAACGCCTCGTACGGCTCCGACTCAATCGGCACAAAATCCTGCGGCGGGTATTTTTTCAGTATCTCGTCGTCTAGGTCCGTGCCCCAGCCCGGCCCCTTGGGCGGCGTGCCGTAGCCGTTCTCTATGTGGATCGGCTGCGTCAGCACCTCGTCATAGAGCGGAATGGACTTGAGAAAAATCTCCTGCATGTGGCTGTTGTTGACGCACATGTCGAAGTGCAGGCTGGCTACCGTCGAGATGGGCCCGTTGGAGTTGTGCGGCGACACCATCGTATAGTAGGTCTCGGCCATGGCCGCGATTTTCATCATCTCGGACAGACCGCCGGCGTGGCATATATCCGGCTGAATTATGCCGACGGCATTTTCTTCGAGAATGGGGCGAAATTCCCAGCGCGTGTAGAGCTCCTCGCCGGTGGACACCGGCACAGGCACCGAGCGGGCGAACTCAGCCAGCGCCTGCGGATTGTCGTAGAGCACCGGCTCTTCCATCCAGGCGATACTGAGTTCGGCCAGCTGTTCAGCGGCCCGACGTGCGCTCCAGATGTTGATGCGCCGACGCACGTCGACGGCCACGTCGATATCCGGACCAACGGCATCGCGCACGGCGCGCACCAAAGCCAACCCGCGCGCCAATCTCTCCGGTGTGATGGCCTGCACGCCGTTGTAGGGATAGAGTTTCAAACAGCGATAGCCCGCCTCGGCCACGCGCGTCGCGCACGCTCCGTAGAACGCGGGTAGGTCGTCCGGACTATCGGGCCAGTCACCCTCCAGCCATCCGTTGGCGTAGAGCGGCACGCGGTCGCGCACCGTGCCCCCGAGCAGGTCGTACACCGGCACGCCCAGCGCTTTGCCCTTGATATCCCACAGCGCCAAGTCGATGGCGCTGATGGCGCTCATCGTAACCGCGCCGCCGCTCCAAGTGACGCGGCGGTGCATCGAGGTCCAGAGGTGCTCTATTTGAAAGGGGTCTTTGCCGCGCAGGTAGCGCGCAAAGCTCTCGATCTCGGCGGCCAGTGCATCGTCTTTATACTGCAGGCTGCCCTCGCCAATACCGCTGATCCCCTCATCGGTATGCACGCGCACGAAGAGCCAGTTGTTCTTAGACTCGGAAAAGGCCTGCATGCGCAGGACTTCGATATCGGTAATCTTCATCGGGGAAGCGCTCCCTGAGATAAACATTCGCGCAGCACCAAATCGACCGCGCGGATGGAGTAGAGACGGTTTAGGGCGCCATAAACTGGGCCACGTCCACGCACCGGCCGCCGTCTCGGGCCGAGGACCATGCCGCCAGCACGGGCCCCAGCGAGTAGAGTGCGTCGCGGTAGTCACTGAGCAAGAGCGACGCGTCTCCGCTGCGCACGGCTTCGGCAAAAACGCGATCCTGTTCGCGCCAAGGATCGTAATCGTCGGCCTCGTAAACAACCTGGCCGTCGGCTACCAACCGCTCGTAGCCGTGCAGCGCCAGAATGCCCTCCTCGCAGTAGATTACAAACCACGGCTCGCCGCCCGGCATACCCTGCGATCCGGTCTTTCCGCTCGACGAGAGAAAGCTCAGCACAGCGGTCGCCCCGCTGTCAAAGGCGTAGTGCAGCGACGAGGACAGCGGCAGCACATAGGGCTCGGGCTGGTGATAAAACGCCTGCGCACGCACCACTTCTAACCCGGTCATAAAGCGCATATAATCCGTTGCGTGGATGCCCCAGTCCAGCGCGCGACCACCCGACTTGTCTAACTCATCCCACCAGCTTCCGTGCACGCTGCCCGGCAGACCGCCGAAACTCTGAAAGCGCATGTGCACAACGCGCTTGTCCGCGAGCCATTTCTTGGCCTCCTGAAAGAGCGGCCGGTAGCGTTCGCGCACGCCCACCGTCGATACGACGCCCGCCGTAGTCACGGCCCGTTCGATGCGCCAACCCAACGCCATGTCGAGCACCTGCGGCTTTTCGCTGAACAGGTGCACGCCGCGTTCGGCGGCGCGGATTTCCACGTCGGTTCGCGCAAAAGCCGGTACGATCGAGTAGAGCGCGTCGAGCGATTCGCTCTCTAGCATTTCGTGCGCATCGGCATAGCACCGCGCCCCGGGACACAGCACGGCGGCCGCCTGCATAGCATCGGCGCTCGTATCGCTCAGAGCAACGACTTCTCCTCCGGCGGCCTGCACACCGGGAATGCGCGTGCTCTGGGCAAAGTGGCCGCAGCCGTAAAAACCTACTCGCAGTTTTTTGTCGCTCATTTTCTACGCCTCTTATCGTCCACTACAGGCCCGAAATATCTAGCAAGTGTTCCTTGCCGCGGTGTTCTTCGATCCACGTCTTGAGCGGCACGTCGGCATCCGTTGGCTGCCACCAACCCTTCACATCGACGCCATCGCCCATCAGCTGCCGACGAATGGGATCGCACTTAGCCAAGACTTCCTCGGGAAAGTTGTTGTAGTCGAGCCCACGCAGCCAGCGATAGCTGTAGCCTATAAAAATGACTTTGCGCGTAATTTCCGACGTATTAAAACCGCGCGCGTGCCACAGGCGACGGTCAAAGAGCACGGCCGTGCCCGGAGCAACTTCGACGTGCAGGGGCTGGTCGAACACCTCTTGCGGAGGCTTCTCGTCAAAGC
>JAYOKQ010000108.1:0-2219 GCA_038119905.1 Gemmatimonadota bacterium
GTGACGGATGTGCACGAGTCGCTGCGCACGCACGGCATCGTCTTTGCCGCCGAGCGCTCGCGCCGGGAGGGGCGCACCGTAGATCTGGCAGAAATCTATGATGCCGAGGCGGCCCTTTAGATCGGTACGTTGTGTAGGCGCACTGGGCTGTACCTTGGAAAGGCGTAGGCAACACCATACTAACTATTGGAGCGTATAGATCGTGAAGGTCGATGTGGCTATTGTCGGGGCTGGCGTAGCTGGTTTATGCTGCGCGCGCCATCTGCAGGCGCGGGGTTTGGAATGCGCGATAATCGAAGCGTCGGATGTGGTGGGTGGCCGCGTGCGGACGGATGAAGTCGACGGTTTCCTGCTCGATCGCGGCTTTCAGGTGCTGCTGACGGCCTATCCGGAAGCGCAGGCGATGCTCGACTACGACGCGCTCGATTTGGGGTCGTTCTATTCGGGGGCGCTCGTGCGCTGCGACGGGCACTTTGTCCGCATCGCCGATCCGCTGCGTCATCCCCTCGACGGAATACAAAGCGTGTTTAACGGCGTGGGCAGTCCGATCGACAAGATGCGCGTGGGCCTGCTGCGCCAGCGCGTGCTGCGTGGCTCGTGGGAAGACCTCTTTCGCCAGCCGCTGCAGAGCACAGCAGAGGGACTGCGCGCCGAAGGGTTTTCGCCGCGAATGATCGAGCGCTTTTTTCGCCCCTTCTTAGGAGGGATCTTTCTCGAGGGTGCCTTAGAGACGCCGCTGGCCATGGCCCACTTTGTGTTGCGCATGTTTTCCTCTGGCACCGCTGCACTGCCCGCTAGGGGTATGGGGGCGATACCGGCTCAGCTGGCAGCCGCGTTGCCCCAAGAGTGGATACAGCTCAACCGGCGCGCGGCGTCGGTCGATTCGACCGGAGTGGTATTGGATGACGGAGAGCATGTTGCGGCGCGCGCCGTAGTGGTCGCTACAGAGGGTCCGGCTGCTGCTGAACTCTTGGGTTTGGAACGGTCGCGCTCGCGCCGCGTTACGTGCCTTTACTTTTCGGCAGAGGAAGATCCCGTCGGGGAGCCTATTCTCGTGCTCAACGGCGAAGGGCACGGGCCGATCAACAACCTCTGCGTGCCGAGCCGCGTCCATTCGAGCTATGCGCCGGATGGATCGGCGTTGGTGTCGGTCACGGTGTTGAATGACGGGGGCGATGAGGTGGAAGGCGCCGTGCGTCAGCAGCTAGGAGACTGGTACGGCCAGAGCGTAGACCAATGGGGACTAATCCACCGCTGCGATATCGCGCACGCGCTGCCCGTGCAGGAGCCGTTTGCGCCGCTGGATCAGGCGCTGCAGAGCGCCGAGGGACTCTACGTGTGCGGAGATCACCGCGCTACGGCTTCGCTGCAGGGAGCGATGCTGTCGGGACGGCGCGTCGCCGAAGGGCTTGCTGCCGACTGGGGACTTAACGAAGGCTCGTAGGTCGTTGCGTCGACTAGACGCCGACGAATAGCCTGTTTATAGGAGAAGAATACACCGTGGCGAAAATCTACTGGAACTACGCGGACTTATTGGCGGAGACGGAACGCAGGGCGCAGCACGTCACTATACTAGGCCACACCGTGGATGGAGCGCCGATTGTGGCGGCTCGCGGCGGGGGCGACAAGACGCCGGCTATTTTTATTACGGCGGGTAGTCACGCTACCGAGCACGCCGGCGTGTCGGCGGCCGTGCAGCTGATTGACGAACTCGATACAGAGCATCAGGTATACGTTATTCCAACGCGCGATCCGGTGGCACACGACGGCTTTGCCCACGCGCTGAGTTTGGGTTTGGGAGAGACGCCTCAGTTTGAAACGTTTGACGAGCTGGAAGGGATTCTGCGCAGTGCAGGCGATATCCTCTACGAAGACGATGATTTCCTGCTCACGTTGATTGGCGACTACGGCTATGCTAGCGCGCGGCCCGACGACCGAGAAATGGGCGTGGAAGAGGGTGATGCACACTTTAGAACGGGTCCCAAGCGCAAAAATCCACAGGGATTTGGCTACGGTCGCATGCAGGAGATTCATCGCGACCAGCCCGAGATTTTGGCGCCGCTTTTGGGCCGACGCGTGTATCAGCCGGCCGGTCAGGCCGGGGTCGAGGGAACGAACTTATTCGATCGCGCCTATACGCTGATTATTTCGCTCGAGGGGGAGATCCTGCACATCAATCGCTTTCACGACACGCCGTGGGCGCCGGTCGAGCCGCGCGT
>JAYOKQ010000108.1:2319-13179 GCA_038119905.1 Gemmatimonadota bacterium
ACGGAGATGGGCATGTTTGGTACGTTTGACGGGCGCGTCGATATGGCGCTCACTACGGTGCGCACCGCCGTGTCTGTGTTTGAGGAGCGCTACAAGTAAGGATAGCCTAGCGCTCAGTGCGGGTTGCTGGGCGCCATGGTCCACGCGCGCATGCGGCGCAGCTGGGCGCTTCCCCCTTGGACCCAGAGGCTCGTCGCGGTGCTGTTGCGGTGCAGCGGATAGACGCGGCGGCCGATGGCCTGGCGCTCGTTGGCAAAGACTTCAATTACCGAGCGGTCGATAAAGACGCGCAAGTGCAGCGGTTCTCCCTGTGCCAAAGACAGCGGAGCGCGCTCGATTACAGTGCGTCCTACGGGGCCGCTTCGGCTGGTATCCAAGACCAATTCGCCGGCCTGTGCATCAAAGTATACCAGCGTCTCTTCGCTGCCGTCGGCGCTGGCCCGCACGCGCAGGCCGCAGCGAGTTGCCTGTTCGATCTCGACTTCCACTTCAATTTCACAGCAGGTTTCGTCTATTCCGCTGATGGGCTGGATCAGATCGTCTTCCAGCACGACGTCGTGCCACTCAAGCAAAGGGCCGCGCAGAGCAGTTAGTTCGGAGACGGGGGCCATGCGCAGCGTGCCATCCGCACCGAGCCACAGCGAACGCGGCAGGCCATATACGCCCGACCATCCGCGTTCGCGCTGCTGGGGCGGGTTGTCTAATAGCCAGGCCCACATGATGTGGCGTCCGCGGTCGTCGATCAGCGCTTCGGGGGCAAAGTAGGTATTGTCGATCCAAGTCATGCGCCCGTGGTGGTCTGGATAGAAGCGGTCGTCGCGGTAGTCGCCGATATAGTATTGGCAGCCCATATTGTGGCTGATAAAGAGCAGCAGGTGCTTATCGCTCGGCTGGCCGCCTTCGGCACTGCTGGGCAGCGGTAAAAAGCTCGGACACATATTGTCTTCGCTGCGATCGGTCCACCGCGGATCGCGCTTGTAAAACACGTGCAGATAGTCCCACTGTTGCAGGTCGTCGGAGGCAAAGAGGTAGAGGCGATCGCCCTGCTGGGAAAGCGGTGCATCGTCTTCGCGCCCCACTTTGTTAAGCACGAGCAGGTTGCCGGTTAGCATGTAGTAGCGCCCGTCCTTTTTCCAAATATTGGATGGGTCGGCCGAGCCGTAAAAATGGGCATTTCCGTCGGCATCTCGCACTTCGGTAAGACCCCATTCCGTAGAGGGAATCACCGGATTGGCCGGCGATTTTTCCCACGTTATAAGGTCGGCATCGCGGCTGGTGGCCAGCCCTATACCCTTGGCGCCCCACAGCATCCAATAGGATAGCGTTACCGTGCCGTCTTCGTCGACAAAGGCGCCGCCGCTAAAGCAGCCTTCATCTCCGTCACCCGGTCCGATGGCATCTGGGTGATGGCGCCAGTGCAGCAGATCTGAGCTCGATACGTGTCCCCAGCAAAAGCCGGATCCCGTGCGCTTGTAGAGATACATCAGGTGGTAGCGCCCGCCGTGGAAAAAAGCGCCGTTGGGATCGCCCGGTTCGCCCATATCATCGGGCAGGCAGAAGTGGTAGCGCGGTCGATGCGGATCGGCTAGCAGCGATTCGCGCAGACTTCGTGCCATCTGTACGGCAACGCTCGGCACGGGGTCTTCCGCGCGCCAGCCCTGTTCCGCTGCGTGCGAGCACACCAGCGTGGCCTCTGCGTCCTCCAACAGCAGGGTGCCGTCTTCGATGCGCGCCGTGCCTAGCAGGTCAATGCGACTGAAGCGGCCGTTTTTCTCGCGCAGGCCACCCCGAGCAAAGTCCCACCAAGCCCAAGGCTTTTTCGGCCCTTCTGCGCCCATCTTCAGTGCACCGATATCAGCCGCTTCCAGCGCGCAGTCGTATATGCGAGCATCGGCGATGCGGCCGACAAAGGACTGCCCGCTGTCGACGTCTAGGTGGCGCTTGCCGAAGAGCACGTGTGCGCGATCGCTAAAGGGCTGCGGTTCATTTTCCATTGTGTAGCGCGCGTAGAGCGCACCGTTGCGATAGATGGATACGTCGCGTCCACTATAGGCGATGGCAATTTGAACAAAGCCGTCGGCGCCTACGGTCTCTTCCGCCCAGGCTTCTTGTTGTAGATAGCTGCGGTGGTGGCTGTCGCTGCCGGCCATCCAGCGCCTCGGTGCAATTTCGCCGAATACGACGGCATCGAAATGGGCGCTGCCGTCTTCTATGGTTAGGGCGCTACCGCCGTGCGGGGTGTGGATGGAAGGGGCTGCCCATACGACGAGCGTTTTATCCGCAAGGGGGGTCATCGTCCGTTTATATCCTGTGTAGAGAGTTGATGTAGCGCCGCGCGCACGCCGGCGGGGCGGCCGTCGCCCAGCGATGGTCCGAGGACTTTGTATTCCTCCGATAGGAGGGCATAGGTCTGCGCCAAGTGCACGGCGCCCCCGTCGTCCTCGGCAAAAGTCTGCAGGCCGCGCAGCACGTCGGCGCGTTCGGCGCGAGGGAAATCCAGCCACTGTCCCTGGTAGGGCGCTGCATCGACGGGGTGCAGCCGTGCGGAAAGCGTGGAATGGCCGCGATAGCGATCCATTAAACGCTTGAGTTTGGCCTCGCTAAGCTGCTCTATGGAGGATGGCTGTGCCAGTGCCCAGCGCCAGAAGGCTGCAAAGCGCGTTTGAATCCCATACTTGAAATGACCGACGTGTGGCTCCGGGGGGCCCTCATCTATGACGACGATGCTCCACGGATGAGACGGGCTGAAGGGCAGCTCCAGTTCCTGGCTATCACCGTCTATTGTTAAGTCTGCCCTATAGCGGCCGGCCTGCGCGGGAGCGGTTGTCCTAAATAGCCTGTATGCTTGCTTGGGCAGCGTGTCGAGTAGGCGCACGCGCTGTGCCGGCTGTGCGAGCAGCGCGTCCATGTCCTGCGTAAAGCCACCGGGGAATGCAGTCTGTTGCGGTTGCTGGCTGTGCCCGGCACCGAGCTGGTCGATGGGGACGAGCATATCGGCCGTGCTAAAGGCGGTCAGCACGGGAGCGGTGATGCCGTCTAGGTGAACTATCGGCGAGAGGGCATAGAACGCATCGGACTCCGTGTCGATCCCGTAGCGACGTTCGGTCTGATCGGTAATGGCTGTAACGGCGGCTAGCACGGGCAGTTGGGCCGTTTTACCGTCCGCACCCAGCGCGGTGGCCAGGGCCTTAGACTTGGCAATATAGGAAGCGTTATAGGCCCAGTTGACCGGCGGGACCATGGCAATGGCGCAGCTGAGGGGAAAGGTCTCGGCGGCCAGCATAAGAGCCATATACCCGCCGGCGCTGCCGCCCTGTATAAATACGCGGCGATCGTCGATAAAGCAGAGACTGCGCTCGGCATGTAGAAGAGCCCACTCCAATTTGGGCCCGCGCGACAGCGGATTGAGGGCGTGGGCGTGCACGGTGGAAACGGCAATGCCTGCCCGCAGGTACTCGAGTGCGGCTTGGGCGTCGAGTTCGTAACCGGCTACGTGCAGCAGCGGCACGCGCGCGCCGGGGGTCGATAGCGCCGGTGGCAAAAAGAAGACGGCCGATGCGGCGGTGGGCGAACCGTCCATTTCCGGATAGACGAACGAGCAGACTGCGCGTCCGCCTAGCTGGCCGTCGACCTCGAATGGCGCGCTTTCGATGCGCTGAAAACGATGGGAAAACTCGTCGGGTGGTCCGGAGTGCGGAAAGAGTGCATGCAGCCAGTCCGGGCCTGAGTCGTTGGCGGAAGAATCGTCACGCATATTAAGTGGCACGGGAAAA
The DNA here is from genome assembly GCA_038119905.1 of Gemmatimonadota bacterium. Taxonomy (GTDB): domain Bacteria; phylum Latescibacterota; class UBA2968; order UBA8231; family UBA8231. The sequence goes on from JAYOKQ010000108.1 coordinate 6,093, forward strand.
CGGACGCTGCGCTAAGGGCGAAGTTGCTCTATTCGCCCAAGTGGAGCGCTTTGAGCGGCACGTTGTCATCGGTGGGTAGATAGTAGCGCAGCGGATTGTCATCCAGCGCGCCGAGGAGTTGCCGTCGATAGGGCGAGGCATTTTTTAATAGGTCCTCGGAAGGCGTGCTGTAGTCCATGGGGCGCATCCACAAATAGCCGTAGCCGTATAGCAATTGGCGACGCGTGTACTGCGAGCGGTTGGGCAGGCCGGCGTGCCAGGTGTTTTGCCCGAATAGGAACGCATCGCCCGGCTTGCCGCAGATCTGCACCTCGTCCTCGTGGGTTATGCCGTCGTCGCCGGTCTGCGGCGATCGGCCCCAGCGATGGCTGCCAGGGATGACTTTGGTGTTGCCGCGATTGGGCTCCGTTAGGTCGCTGAGGATATAGGCTACGCGCAGATAGTAGAGCGAGATGGCTCCATCGACCTTGGGGAAGTATGGATTGGGGCCGTCCTGATGCCAGTTGATCGAAGCCCAGGTATGGGCCTGTTGGTCTTCCGGATTGGGGTAGCGCACGCTCAGATTGGAGATGAAAAACTGAATGTTATAGCCCAGAATATTGACGACTAGGGGGAGGATGGTCGGTTCGTCAATGAGCGAGGCTAGTTCGGGATGGCGATCGATACAGTGGTAGATATTATGCGCTACGCTGGGTTCCTCTTCGGCGAGTACTTCGTCAATGGCCGCGTTGAGCCGGTCGACTTTTTCGGCTGAGAGCACGTCGGGTAGGACGAGGTAGCCATCCTGTTCAAACTGGGCTACCTGTGCGCGGATCGCATCTTCGTTGGTGTTCACTGCGCATTCTCCTCTTGGGCTAAGAGCGTGGGGAAGTGCGTGCGCTCGGGAAACGAGGGCGGTTTGAGCAGCGCTTCGTGTAGCGGGGATAGAGCGGATAGCTCGGCTAAGGTCTCGGGTGGGGCTGGCGGCGTAAAGGCCATGATACCCGGGCCGTAGCGCATTATGAGGATGCGCCGCTGGTGATCGGCCGTCCAGGGCAGCGCACCGTGGGTTAGCGCCTCGGTAAAGAGGATAGCCGAACCGGCTCGAGCCGGCACGTGGCGCACAAATTCGGCGCCGATTTCCATGCGGCGCATTTCCCACGAGCAAAAGAAATTGGCTTTGTGGCTGCCCGGTATACAGCAGAAACCGCCGTCGCCCGGACCGACGTCGCTAAGCAGGTAGGCAATGGCCATCTGCCCGTTGCGAATGCGTCCCTGTTCAACGCGGTGAAAAAAACCCTGCTCGAGGTCGGCTGAATGGCCCACGCCGCCGCCGTGCAGAATCTGGCCCTCGCTGCCCTTGGTGTTGGTGATGCCCGTCAGCCCTTCAAAGCGGAGATCGTCGCCGATCGTCTCGACCATATACTGCAGCGTCTTGGGCAGCGCCATCAGCTGGCGAAAAGGATCGCACCAAGGGGCCGGCCAGTCGAGACTGCCACCGAAGCTTTGCCGTCCGTGCGTGCCGCTGAGTGGCTGCGAGCCCGAGTTAAGGCCCGTGGGCGCTTGTCGGGCATCTGTTTCTACGCGCTGGTCTATTGCGTTGTTGAGCGCGTCGAGGAGCGCGGGGCTGAGTAGGTCTTCAATGACGAGATAGCCGTTGAGATCAAAGAGGTACTGTTCGTATCCAGTCATAATGTAAATGCAGTTTGAGGTGGGTGTGATCGGTTGGACATGCGTGTAATTAAGCTATAAATCGGCGCGAGCAACATACGCAATGTTAGGGGCGGCGAACAGAGGATATCAATATATTCAACTTACTTAATGATATGAGCTGGCGGTGCGTGGAGCATGTGCTCATGCAGACGAGTAATTGCACGGCCTTCCATGTCGTATACAGCGTTGGTGCGCACCGATGCGCAGGGAGCCATACGATGAAAATAAGACCGTGGATAGCGGTTGTTATGCTGGCCTATGCCAGTGCGATACAAGCCCAAGAAGCACCACCGCCTTTTTATGAGTCGATTTTTTATGGTTCGCTCAACGGGGTGCCTTCTACCTGTCAGATCGAGCCGGGTTTAGCCCACGGTGATTCGACGGCAGACCGATTTTATGGGCTTATCCTGGGCAACGAAGGATCGACGTATATCCTGATGGCTGACCTCGACAGCCTACAGGTGCTCAAGGGGATGGCGTGGGACAAATTTACGGCTGCGGAATATCCATTCACAGGGCAGGTGGCCGAGGGCAAGATAGATTTTGTTTTTACGTCTGTTCTGCTGGAGCATCCGATACAGGCGACATTTACACGGCAGGATACGAGCGCGTATTCCGAGCGCACGCGCAGCGCAGAACACGCGGGCGATCAGCGCCTAGTCGGGATGTGGCGGCGCACCGAATCACATGCCGATAGCAACGTTGGATTTGGCGGTTTCTCGATGGTGACGGAGTGGACTATGGCTATACATGAAGACGGTCGTATGGAACTGGCCGTTCGCTCGGCCGGTGGCACCGGCAGCGTGTCGGGCCAGTCACCTGGTCAGGTCCAGAAGGGGTTTTGGAAGGCGCAGGGCAAGCATTTTTACACCAGTGATACGGGTAACGCACCGTGGATGCTGATTGGAGAGTACTTGATTGATGCACGTCAGCTCATGTTTAAACAGCAGGGGAGCAACCAGCTTTGGTCGCGTCTCCAGTAAAGTATTAGAGCTGATTCGGCTGCACTGCAGATAATTTTTGGCATAGGAGATGGGATATATGCAGGATCTACGCATAGCCGCGGTCCAGATGAACAGTATCGTCGGACAGGTCGAGCGCAACGTGGCTTCGATCGCGCGCTTTGTCGAACAAGCCGCACGCGAGCAGGTCGACATCGTCTGCTTTCCGGAACTGTGCGTTTGCGGATACAACGCCGGCGATACCGAACACCCGGTGGCTGAACCGCTCGACGGTCCTTCTGTAGCTGCGTTGGCCGATATTGCTCGCCAGACGGGCGTCACGTTTCTTGCCGGATTGCTCGAGCGAGCTGTCAGCGGTATCGTCTACAACACGCAGTGCGTTTTAGGTCCGGCTGGACTGGAAGGTTCCTACCGCAAGACGCATGTGCCGACCAGCGAAAATGGCACCTGGTGTCAGGGCGATGAGCTGCCCGTTTTTACGCATGCCAAGGTTCGTTTTGGCATGGAGATCTGCTACGATTCGCATTTTCCCGAACTGAGCACACAGCTGGCTGAAGACGGCGCAGAGATTCTCTTTTTTCCGCATGCTTCGGGCGGGGAGACTGCCGATGAGAAACGCGCGCGCTGGCTGCGCTATATGCCGGCCCGCGCCTACGATAATGCGGTGTATATGGCCGTGTGTAATCAGGTAGGCGACAACGGGGCAGGGCGCGTTTTTGCCGGAGTGGCCTTTATCTGCAACGCGCGCGGCGAGGTGGTTGCGGCGACGGAGCACGGCGACGGCGAAGAGATGATCGTCGCCGATATACGAGCGGCTGATTTATATGAGGCGCGGCGCGTTCCGGAGACATTCTTTCGCCATTTTCGTCGCCCAGCGCTCTACGCGCGCTGGCAGAAGTAGGCCGTCTGGATTATTGGCGCACGATGCGCCGCCAAAACTCAGGCATGAGCAGCACGAGCAGCGTGGTCAGTTCAAGGCGGCCTAGCAGCATACAAAAAGATAGAAACACCTTGGCGGTCGACGGTAGGTCGGCGTAGTTGTGTGTCGGACCTACTTGGCCTAAACCGGGTCCGATATTGCCTAAGCAGGCAATCACAGCAGTCGCTGCCGTTGTCAGATCTAAGCCCAAATAGGTCAAAAATAGCGAACCGCCGGCCAGTATAAAGAAGAATGCTACCGCGAAAACGAGTATGGAATGCGATACGTCGGTCGCAACACAGACGCGCCCGACGCGCGTGGCTACGCGCGTATGCGGTCTGAACGTTAGATAGATTTCCCGATAGACCATTTTCCATAGCACGATGATACGCGAAACCTTCATGCCGCCGGCGGTCGATCCGGCACAGCCCCCGATAAACATCAGGCATACCAACACGAGCTTTGAAAAAGAGGGATAGAGATCAAAGTCATCCGTGCCAAAGCCGGTTGTGGTAATAATTGATACGGCCTGAAACGAGGCGTAGCGCAGCGCCTGCCATCCGTTTTCACCGTGATATTCGTAGGTGTTTAAGGCAATTAGCGCACTGGCTGCCACTATAAGGCCGCCGTATACGCGCAATTCGCTGTTGCGGACAAAGCTTTTCCAGTGGCCGCGCAGCAGTTGGTGATAAAGCGTAAAGTTGATCCCGGCCATGCACATGAATACCAAAATCACCATTTCTATTGCTACGCTGTTGAAATAGCTGATGCTGCTGTTATAGTTGGAATATCCGCCGGTTGCCATAGTTGCAAAGCTGTGACAAACCGCGTCGAATGGACTCATGCCCAATAGGAACAGTAGCAGGGTTAATAGCGCGGTGAACGCGGCGTAAATTTTCCACATTGCCATCGCCGTCTCGCGGATCTTGGGATGCAGGGCATCGGTAATGGGGCCGGGCACCTCTGAGCGAAGCAGCTGTTTGGCACCCACGCCGAGTTGGGCAAACAGGGCCGTAAACAGGACGATGATGCCCATGCCACCTAGCCAGTGTGTCGTCATACGCCAAAACAGCAAACCGCGCGAAGCGGACTCTACGTCATTGATAACGGTGGCGCCGGTAGTCGTGAACCCAGAGGTCGCTTCAAAGAAGGCGTCGGCAAAATTATCTAACGTGTTGGTAAGCCAGTATGGCAATGCGCCGTACAAACCTATGATGATCCATCCCAAGCCGACTACGGCCAGGGCTTCCCGGCGATAGATTGTGGAGCGACTGTTACGTCCCACGGCATACAGCACGGCGCCGCTTAGGAGCGTGATGGAGATAGACAGTATAAAGGCTTGGGTAGCCTGCGGTTCATCGTAAAAAAGCGTCCAGCCAATACACAGTAGCATGGTGGTGCCGAGAACGGCTAATAGCATGCTGAGCAGACGAGCGATTACGCGCAGACCCGTTATGTCAGAATGAATGAGTGTTTGCTCGGTGTGGCGTTCCTGTGATTGCAGCGTTCGCATAAATAGGCTCGTATACAGTGCGAGTAATATGGGGCGTTGACAAAGGGCCTGTGTGGCTACGGATAAGCCAACGGTTTGGATGCAGCACTAGGAGCGAATGATCCCATACGCAGCGTACCGGTGTGTGATCTTCTCTGCTAGTATGGACGAGCGCTATGGATCTAAATACGGAGGGATTGCTGTAGGATAAACAGGCGTTGGTCGAACTGGAGAAACGTCGAACCTATGGAAGTGAAAAAGACCCGAACGGACCGTGCACAGGTTGAGCAAGCGGCACTGCTGTGCACGCACTGTTGGAATGTGTTGGGTTCCTCTACCGTTTCACACTCGACGGCTTCAACCCAATGCTGCGCGGGAGGCTGCTCTATTCCGCCAACGGCGGACAAAAACAGCGCGCAGGATAGGATGAGAAAATAGGTCGATTTCATGAGCGAATGCCGTGTTGGGTCGCGTTGTGTTGTCCCCGCCCGAATGAAATGCGTGCCGCGAGGCCCGTGTTACGCTGGTTCTATGAAAATATCGCCCATATTAGTCTATTTGGCCATATGCTGCAGACTGCTGGTCTAGATAGAAAATGGGCGAGTCGAATACCGGATGACCGACTCGACTCGCCCATATAATGTGTGCTTTTGCCTACTGATCTAGACGCTGTAACACATCCTGCGAATCGTGCTCTGGCACGTCGCCGATCTCGGCCATCTTGTCGTCGAGCAGTCCGAGCATGCGCTCGACAACTTCGCGCTTATCGGCCGAGTGAAAGCAGTTGAACAACTCGAGCGGATCTTCCTGCGTGTCAAAGAGCTCCCAATCTTTCTCTTCAAAGTCGGGTTGCTGTGAGCCCGGCGTATCGCAGGCCTCGTTATACCAGTAGATCAGCTTGTAGCGGTGGTCGCGAATGCCGTAGTGCGCATAGGCGTTGTGATTGTGGTCCTGGTTCATCCAATAGCGCTGGTAGGCTGTCTTTTGCCAGTCGGGCGGCTCCGGTCCCTCGAGAATGGGACGGATGCTCTTGCCCTGCACATAGCTGGGAATGGGCGCTTCGGCATAGTCGAGCCAGGTGGGCGCAAAGTCGACGTTGCTAACCATAGAATCAATGATTGAGCCGGGGGCCACGATGCCGGGAAAGCGAATGAGAAACGGCATGCGGAACGATTCTTCGTAGATAAAGCGCTTGTCATACCAGCCGTGCTCGCCGAGGAAAAAGCCCTGGTCGGAGGTGTAGATGACCATTGTGTTTTCGGCAATGCCTTCTTCGTCGAGCAGGTCGAGCAAGCGCCCTACGCTCTCGTCGATAGAGGCCACGGTGCGCAGATACTTCTGCATGTAGCGCTGGTATTTAAATTTCTTTAGCTCTTCGCGATTGGCGAAGGTAAAAGTCTCGCCGGTGCGGCGGCAGATCAGCTTAAAGTCGCGATACTCGGCCGCTGTCTCGGGGAAGGGGACCATCATTTGCGGCGTGCGCCGGTGCATCAGCGCATACTGTTGGTCCTTGCCCGGGTAGTAGGGCTGCACGAGGTCCAAGTCTTGATACGTCATATCGGATTCGACGCGCATGCGCGCGTGTAGAGCGGCTTTGGCGCGGTTGCTGTAGTCGTCGTCGAACGAGTCGGGATAGGGTATTTCATCCGTGTAGAGATCGTCGTATTTGGGGTGGTACTCCCACGAGCGATGCGGCGCTTTGTGGTGGCACATCATAAAGAAAGGGCGGTCTTTGTCGCGGTCTTTGATCCAGTTGACGCACTTGTCGGTAATGATGTCGGTGGTGTAGCCCTCTTCGACAATTGGCTGTCCATTTTCGGTCATGTCGGGGTTAAAGTACTCGCCCTGTCCGGGCAGAACGGACCAATAGTCAAAGCCGGTTGGGCAGTGCTGTGGTCCTTCGTGTAGGTGCCATTTGCCGACGATGGCCGTCTGGTAGCCGACGCGCTGCAGGTGTTTGGCTACGTGCGGCATGCGGTTGTTAAAACCGGTGGCCAGCGAGGTGACGCCGTTGACGTGGTT
>JAYOKQ010000109.1:0-13169 GCA_038119905.1 Gemmatimonadota bacterium
CGTAAACAGGGTCCAGATAGCGCGTATTGTTGGATGATCTTTTCGGGAAATACGCCGACGTCCCGCGTGCGCTCCTGAAAGATGACGTTGCCGATTACGAGTTCGTCAAATAGGGTCAGACGCTCTCTGAAATAGGCGACAAAATCGGCGGTCTGGCGCAGGAAGGTATCATCTACATCCATGACCACGCCGCCGAAACGGCCGTAGCTGTAGGTCAAGCGCGACCCGGTAACGCGGTCGAGGATGTCGAGGATTTTTTCGCGATCGTCGAAGCCATAGAGAAAGGGCGTTATGCCGCCAAGGTCGAGCAGGTAGGTCCCCAGCCACAGCAGGTGGCTGGAAATGCGATTGAGCTCTCCGGCGATGAGGCGAATGTGCTGCGCGCGCTCGGGGACGTCGATCTCAAGGATCTTTTCTACCGCTTGACAGTAGGCTAGGTTGTAGATCATGCCCGATAGGTAGTCGACGCGACTAGTGTTGGGTAAAAACTGCGTATAGTCGCGGTTTTCGGCCATTTTCTCATGTGCGCGGTGGCCGTAGCCGATGACTGGGTCGGCTTCGATGATCGTCTCGCCTTCTAAGTGCAGAACGAGGCGGAGCACGCCGTGCGTGGACGGATGCTGTGGCCCCATGTTCATGTAGTAGGTGTCGCGGTCCTGGGCGACGACTTCGATTGTGTCAGTCACTGGCCATCTCCTCGCGGCGCGGGTCGCTATCGGAAAAGTCCTTTAGCAGCGGGTGTCCGCTATAATCGTCCGGCATGAGCAGTCGGCGCAGATCGGGGTGGGCGTCAAAGGAGACGCCGTACATGTCAAATATTTCGCGCTCGTGCCAGTTGGCCCCGGCAAAGACGGTTGTTAGAGTGGGGGCGTTGGAGCCGGGAGCGAGATCGGCACAGAGGAGATGGCGATCGGGATCGCCGGGTCTATTGAATTGATAGGCCAGGCGCAGTGAGCCGGTAGTCTGCGCATCGTCGCTCGCTTCCTCGTCGTCTTTCTTCTTTTTGTTACCACCCATATCGCGGGCATCGATGCAGGTCATCATCTCCAAGTAGTAGCCGGCCGTGCGGAACAGCTCGGCGACAGCTGGCACGTGCGCTAGTTCGGCGCGGTGCCGGTGGTGATATCCGTTAACGGCGTAGTTTGACTCGACCGATTCGACAATACCCTCGTGTTGGCTCAGCGTTTCGCCGATCATAATTACCCCTTGAAATTCTTTCCGGCCTTGATCTTATCGCCCAGTTTGATCAGCGCTGCGTAGAGCGCTTCCGGACGCGGAGGACAGCCGGGGACATAGACGTCGACGGGCACGATGCGGTCAGCCCCTTCGACGATGGCATATTGTCCCGGGTATTTAAACGGACCGCCATCTATGGTGCAGCCGCCCATAGCGATAGCCCATTTGGGCGATGGCATCTGGTCCCATAGCATCCTAATCGGCTCGGCCATTTTACGCGATATAGTGCCGGCTAAGATCATGACGTCGGCCTGTCGGGCGCTAGGTCGAAATACGCCGGCCCCCATGCGGTCGAGGTCAAAGCGCGCCGCGCCGACGGCCATCATTTCGATAGCGCAGCAGGCCAGGCCAAACGTCAGTGGCCAGAGCGATCGAGCCCGCGCGTGATTGAGCAGGTTTTCCAGCGTATTGAGGTGTACCAGGGGGCCGACTTGGCGCAGCAATTCCTCGCTCTGTGGATCGGTATCCTGGGTTGTCGTATCGGAAGGTACCATGCGCCTCCTTATTTCCAGTGCAATACGCCTTTGCGCCAGGCGTATACGATGGCTAGCATGAGGATGCCTACAAAGAGCGAGAGCTCGATGAGATCGCGCCAGAGATAGTCGCCGCGGTCAAATACGAGTGCGACGGGCAGGATGTAGAGCACGTCTACCTCAAAGGCGACAAAGATCAGTGCGAAAAGGTAGTAGGCAATATCGAAGCGAATCCAGGCGCTGCCGATGGTATCAACGCCGCATTCGTATATCTCGCGCGTTTTTTGCCCGCGCGAGCGCGGCGATATAAAGAGCGGAAGGATGACGGGCAGTGCACCGAGTATGAGCCCAGCGGCCAATAGACCGCCAAATAGGGCGTAATTGGAAATGGGTTCCATGTGCTGACCTTGTCAATGTGTGAGCACTCAATTTCCTGCGATCGATCTGCGCAGTGCATTGGAATCGAGTCGCATGCCCAAAAAAGGGATTTTTAACGGGGTGAGGCAAGCCCATTTTACAGACCGGTATATCCAACGGGCAATCAATATGTATGGCCGAGTGGTCCATCGGCTCGAATGCACGCCGCGTGCGCTGGGATAAACGGATTGGTTAGTTGGCGTCTACGGTCTATAATCCGGTCATTTCTTGAGTCAAATATAGAAATGCGATATACTTTTTGCGGCTCGTCGTGGACCCACGTCGCTAGCCGCATATACGGAAAACCGGGGGAAACGCGATGAAAGAGCGCATAGATCTCAGCGAACACCAGATACACGTCGAACATGCCTGGCGCAATATCGCACCGGCCAAGCTCTACGAAGAAGGCCTTCGCTACGAGCGTGGTTCGGCTATTTCCGATGCTGGAGCTCTCGTCGTGTCCTCTGGTGCGAAGACGGGGCGAAGTCCGGCAGACAAGCGCATCGTCGACCACCCGGAAACGAGCGGAGATATTTGGTGGGGATCGGTCAATATTAAGCTGCAAGAGCACACGTTCATGATAAATCACGAACGGGCGATAGACTATTTGAATACCTGTGAGCGGCTGTATGTTGTAGATGGCTATGCCGGATGGGATCCGAAATATCGCCTGAAAATACGCATTATATGCTCGCGTGCGTATCACGCCCTCTTTATGCACAATATGCTGATTCGTCCGACGGCAGATGAATTAGCCGATTTTGGCGAACCGGATTTCACCATTTACAATGCCGGTCGTTTTCCGGCCAACCGCTATACGTCTGAAATGACCTCTACGACGAGTATCGACCTTAGCTTTGAGCGTCGCGAAATGGTCATTCTTGGCACGGAGTACGCCGGGGAGATGAAAAAAGGTGTCTTCACGGTGATGAATTATCTCATGCCCAAGCGCGGTCAACTGTCCATGCACTGTTCGGCAAACCGCAGCGAGGAGGGCAACGTCGCCCTCTTTTTTGGCCTGTCTGGAACCGGTAAAACGACTCTATCTGCTGACCCGCAGCGGCAGTTGATAGGCGATGATGAGCACGTGTGGAGCGAGGAGGGCATATTTAACATAGAGGGCGGTTGCTACGCCAAGTGCATTGATCTATCGGAGGAAAAAGAGCCGGAGATCTATCGAGCCATACGCTTTGGCTCGGTGTTGGAAAACGTCGTCTATGATGAACAGTCGCGCGCGGTCGATTTTGCTAATGGATCGCTGACTGAGAATACGCGCGCTGCCTATCCAATTGAATTCATTCCCAACGCGGCCATTCCCTGCGTGGGCGAACATCCGCGCAATATCATCTTTCTGACCTGCGATGCGTTCGGGGTCTTGCCGCCGGTGAGTCGCCTAAATCCGGCGCAGGCGATGTACCACTTTATCAGCGGCTATACCGCGAAGGTGGCCGGCACAGAGATGGGGGTCACCGAACCAGAGGCGACGTTTTCCGCCTGCTTTGGTGCGGCGTTTATGGTCTGGCATCCGAGCAAGTACGCTCAGTTGCTGGCCGAGAAGATGCGCGCGCACGAAACGCGCGTGTGGTTGGTCAATACGGGATGGACCAGGGGAGGCTACGGCGTCGGTCAGCGCATCTCACTGCAGCATACGCGCGCCATTATTGACGCCATCCACGGTGGGCAGCTCGACGAGGCAGCCACCGTCCGCGATGCGCGGTTTGGCTTTGAGGTGATCGCTGCATGTCCAGGCGTGCCGGCTGAGGTTCTACTGCCGCACGAGGCGTGGGCCAACAGAGCGGACTACGAAGAGCAGGCCGCTCTGTTGGCCGGGCTTTTCAAGGAAAACTTTGCCCGCTTTTCCGAGCAGACTAGCGAAGAGATTGCGGCGGCTGGACCTGTATAGCCCTGCGTTGATCGCCTTGCCGGGGTGCGGTCACTTTTGCAGCCAGGGCAGCGATCCCTCGAGCAGTCCTTTGCGCATATTGGTCAGCCAAGCCGTCCACAGCCAGTTGGTCTCACTGCCTGCAGGCAGAAATGCCGGGTCTATTGGATACTTTTTGTCGCGCGTAATGTCGTTCGTCAAATAGTCGGCGATCGTAGAATAGGGAATCCAGGCAAACGTGCTGCGCTCGCCAAAGGCATCGTCGTCTGCGGGAATGGGCGCGTTCATCACGCGCTGCGCAGGAACGAAGTCGACCTCGGCAAAATACGTTGCATAGGATCCGTCCATAAGCGGCTGCTGATTTTTGATCTGTTCCTCGAGAGGCGCGCGTGAAAAGTAGCCCCGCGTTTCCTCGTGTGTTTTGTGTGCGGCCGTCTGCACTAGGGATTCTCCCTCGCGATCGCCGCCGCCAAATGCAGCCCAGCCGCGCTGGCTGCCGGCGTGCTCGGCCAAGAGTAGGTAGACTTCACCACCTGACTTGAAATATAGCACCATGCCGGCCGGTGCCTCAGCTGTGGCCGTACTGTGAATCAGGAGTGCGCTGCACAGGGTCAAAAATACGCGCTTCAATTTCATGGAATACCTCCGTTGGTATGGGTGGGAAAGCATAGGAGCGCCGCATGGCTGTTCATGTGCCGCGGTCGGACAGCGGTTCTTGACCGGTCGCTTCTGCCGTTTGGCTCAGGCTGTAGAATTCGAGTATGGCCACAAAGAGTGCAGCCAGCACCGGTCCAATAATAAACCCCATCATGCCAAATACGCTCAAGCCACCAAGCGTGGAAAAAAATACGAGCAAATCGTGCATGCCCGTATCCCGACCTACTAGGTAGGGGCGCAATATGTTGTCAACGCTGCTGATAATGAGGGCCGTAATCAGCATAATGGCAATGCCAGACCACAGATTGCCGCTCAGGATCTCGAACAGGCCGGCCGGATATAAAATCATCCAGGTGCCGACCAGCGGGATGATCGATAGAATGACCATCACTACCCCCCAAAGAGCCGGCGAACTAAAGCCAAAGGACCACAGCGTAAGACCGCCCAGCGTTCCCTGAATTAGGCCGATAAAGAGCGTGCCTTTTATCGTCGCACGAGACACGGAAACGAAGCGGTCTATCAGCCCGCGTTCGTAGCGTGGTTCGAGTGGGCTGAGTTGATGAAGGCGGCGCAGGAGTAGAGGGCCATCGCGGAAAAAGTAGAACATCGTGAAGAGCATGATAAAAAAATTGGCGACCAGTTGTAGGGTGCCGCGCGACGTGGTGTTGATCAGGCTGGTAGCCCATCCAGCGACGGTCTTTAATGCCTCCTGCAGCGACTGCTGCCAGTCGAGTTGGCTGAGTTCGAGATCGCGTACGAGCTCGAATTGATTCAGCTTCTCATATAGATTTACGCCCTCTTTGCCGTTGAGGAATGTGGTCGTCCAGCGCCCCGCCGATTTATAGATATGCAGCGATTCCTGTACGACGAGGTCGGTTACGACATAAACTGGTACTAGGAGTACGAATAGCAGGAGTATGCAGCAGGTTAGGGCACTGAGTCCCTCGCGGCCCCGAGTCCAGCGCAGCAGAGTGGTATATAGCGGATAGAACAGACCTGCAAATGTGGCGGCTAGCACAACGGGTACGAGAAAAAGCTTAGTCATCTCGAATAGCACGATGCCAGTGCCCAAGAGCAGGGCCAGTAAAAAGTAGGCTCTTGTTTTTTGTGGATCGCGGTTGGAGGTTAGCGTATTCACGGTCAGTTGTCTTGTGGTCTTGAGGTGCTGAGCGCTGCCGCGCTGGTTATAGCGCAGTCGTTAAGCCGTAGGGTTATTGCGCTAAAGATGCGCCAAGCGAAGCACGGTTCCAAGCGCGCGGAATCAGCGCGCACACGCTATAGATCGACTGCTGCGATGTGTCTCACGATATGGGTGAGCACTTGAATGGGCAGTTCGCCTGCATCGACGGTGCGCGTTAATTCGCTGGGATAGTGGGCGAGAACGGGAGCTGTTTCCTGTTCGTACTCGTCAAAGCGGCGGCGAATGACCGCCTCATTGGTGTCGTCGAGCCGATTTTCGTGCAGGGCGCGGCGGTTCAAGCGCGCAATCATCTTTTCTTGGTCGTGTGTTTCAAGGTATATGAGCTGCACTACATCTATGTATGCTTCCATGAGCTGTGCCTGTGGCACGTTGCGTGGAATACCGTCCAAGACGAGCACTTCGTTTTCCGGGGAAAAGTGTCCGGCGTCGACGAGGCGACGGGCGTGTGCCTGCCACAGTCGAACGGTCAGATCATCCGGAACGAGCTTGCCTTGGCTGGAGTAGTCTAAGAACGTGCGGCCCAGTTCGCTCTCTGGACGCAGTGCGCGAAAGACATCACCACACGACAGGTGAAAAAAACCTGGAATTTGTCCGAGTATTTTTCCCTGTGTGCCCTTACCTGATCCGGGCGCGCCAAAGAGTAAGATGGTGCGAAATCGATTGCTCATGCGTTTTCTGCAACGTAAGTGGAGGCACTAAGGTAGATATTTTGCGCCTTGGCGCAAACGCGTTGGTCGGTTTTTACGCGTCAGGGGCGCTGTCGCGAGAAGCTGTCGGCAGGTTCGTTGTGATGAAAGGGTTTTCAGAATGCTCGCTATGCTATTTATTAGGGAGGCATGGATTTTTCTGCATAATAGAATATATGCTACAGTGTGACCACCATATGAAAAGCGCTTTCGCAGCGAGTGGGTCGGAAAAGGTCGACCTCTATGCTCTCTGCGGCGGCATGACGGTCGCAGAGAGCATAGAGTAGCAGTGGGCTGAAAAGGAGAGTAATGGAATATCCGCAGATCATACAGGGTGGCATGGGAATAGGCGTGTCAAACTGGAATCTGGCAAAGCATGTTGCACAGTTGGGACAACTGGGCGTCGTATCGGGTACCTCACTGGATAATGTATGTGCCCGCCGCCTGCAAATGGGAGATCCCGAAGGCGACGTGCGTCGCGCTATGCGGCATTTTCCCTTTCCCGACGTAGCCCAGCGGGTGTTAGATCGCTACTACATAGAGGGGGGCAAAGCGGAAGACAAAGCCTTTGTCCCAGTCCCCATGTATACGGTAGAGCCCGATGCGGCATTGGTAGAGCTCACTGTCGTCGCCAACTTCGTAGAGGTCTTCTTGGCTAGAGAGGGACACGACGGGCAGGTAGGCATCAACTTCCTCGAGAAAATACAGATGCCCAACGTCGTATCGATCTTTGGCGCGATGCTGGCCGGGGTGGACTACATCATAATGGGAGCGGGTATCCCGCGCGAGATTCCCGGTGTAATCGACGCGCTAGCGCGCGGGGATAGTGCCCAACTCAAACTGTCGGTCGAAGGGGAGGGCGATGATGTATGGATGCGCTTTGATCCAGTGGCTTTCGGCATGGGAGTTGATTCGCTCAAGCGACCTAATTTTCTCGCTATTATCTCCTCTGTCACGCTGGGCCAAGCTCTGCTCAAGCGCGCCACGGGCGAGATCAACGGTTTTGTAGTTGAGCTGCCCGTGGCGGGTGGGCATAATGCGCCGCCGCGCGGCAAGCTACAGCTGGACGAAGAGGGGGAACCGATCTACGGGCCGCGCGACGAAGTGGATTTGGAAAAAATTGCTGCGCTGGGTAAGCCCTTTTGGGTGGCTGGTTCCTTTGCCTATCCGGGCCGCCTGCGCGAAGTCCTCGCTGTGGGAGGACAGGGAATTCAAGTGGGAACGGCGTTCGCTTTTTGCGATGAGTCGGGGTTGGATCCGTCTTTTCGACTGGAAGCGTTGAGACAGGTGCGCGCCGGTACGCTGGGCGTTTTTACGGATCCGGTTGCTTCGCCGACGGGTTTTCCGTTTAAAGTGGTGCAAATGCCGGAGACGTTGGCCGAGCAAGCGCAGTACGAGGAGCGGCCGCGCGTGTGTAACTTGGGCTATTTGCGTTCGGTCTATCGGCGCGAGGATGGCAAGGTCGATTATCGATGCGCATCCGAGCCGGTGGCCAATTACCTGAAGAAAGGGGGAGATAGCGCTGATACGGAGGGGCGAAAATGCCTGTGCAATGCGCTGATGGCCAATATTGGCTTGCCGCAGCGCCGCCCCAGCGGATACGTGGAAAAGCCGCTCTTTACGGCGGGCGACGATCTGCCGGCTGTCGTGCGCTTTCTCGGCGATGAGCGCGAGAGCTATACCGCGGCTGAAGTGGTCCGCTACCTACTAGATCAGCGCTGAGTTTCCCCGTCGACTGTTTTTTGTGGCCGTAACAGCCGTGCCACAAAAAAAGGCCTCGCACCAGATAGGTGCGAGGCCTTTTTTGATGCGTGCAGAAGTAGCTTACACGGGGACAACGCCTTCAGCGGCTAGGCCCTTCTGGCCCTGGACGACGCTGAATTCTACCTTCTGACCTTCGGCCAGCGAGCGAAAGCCCTCGGCGCGGATGGAGGTGTGATGGACGAATACGTCGTCACCGCTCTCGCGCTGAATAAAGCCAAAGCCCTTGGCGTCGTTGAACCACTTTACGGTTCCGGTCTCGCGATCTGCCATGGTAATTTTCCTTTCGATGACAGGTTTACGTGAGCACAGAGTGTTTCGAACAGGAGAGAACGGCTGCTTCGGGCTTTACTGTAGGGAGCTACTTCGTAGGATTACTTCGGGAGTAAACTACATTCGGTAGGATACTACATTTGGGCCAGGCAGGAATCTACTGAATCCGAACGACTCTACCACGATATGAACTTTTGCACATTTTGCAAAAGCGTTCGTCCAGTAAATATCATATAAATCATTTTTTATCGCAAGATGTCTATTCGAGGTCGGGCCTTGGGGATGAAAACGCCTCACTGCAGGCGCAGGCGCGCCCAGCGCGTGTGCGTAACCCCGCCTACTGTGCACCAGAACCACACGAGTAAATTACCGTCATCGAGTTGAATTCCGCCGGGTTTGCCAAAAGCGATGAGCAGGTGTTCTGCCAAGAAGTTCGCGCTCTGTGCTCGGCCTAGGGTGGCCTCGTGACCTGCGTCGAACACCGTGCAAGCATCGGTGAAGGTGCGCAGATCGTCGCTGAGTGCAAGGCGTATGCCTTGAGGAAATCGGCGGTGGTTATAGAGGGCTGCTACGCGACCATCAGCCAGCGGGATCGGACAGCAGACCTGTCCCTGGAGGTTGGTCGTCTGCGGAGGCGACCAAGTGCGTCCCCCATCATCGGAGAGCGTGTAGTGATTAGGCGCGTCTTCGTCCGTTCCGTAGCGATGCACCCATAGCATGGTGTATATGCGTCCGTCGCTCAACTGAGCGCACATCTGATCCCAATAACACAGTTGGCCAGAGCGATCGTCGGCGACGACGACCCATTCGTCCCATGTCTGTCCCCGATCCGATGAGAACAGCGCGCCGGCCTTTTGGTCGGGGGGGCCGCTGTAGCCAGCCGGTTTCCAGGTCTCGAAGGGGTACATCCAGCGATCGGGCGATAGCTGAAGCAGGGTACCTGCTCCGTTGGCGGTATAGCGTTCGGCGGGCAGGTCGACCGAAACAATGTGCGGGGCCGTCCAATGGTGTCCCATATCGCCCGAATAGTAGAGCAGCATCTGCGGCCGCTGTAGCGCTTCGGATGCCGGATCAAACAGCGCTGATTCGCTGCAAGCAAAGCGCGTAGCCGTTAGGGCAAGGCGCCCGTCGGCCAGAACGTGAATATGCGGTATGCGGTAGGAATAGGCCGTGTCATGGTGGTCAATGGGCCCTTCGTTGACCCACTGCTTGCCGTCTGTCGAGCGCAGTATTTCAATCTTGCAGTCGTTGGCGCCAAGCGCCGAACCGACGTGCTGACTCGCTATAAAATCACCGTCGGGCAGCGGCGTGATCCAGGGCATATAGGCCCCGCGTCCTGGTACGTGGTCGAGGTGGCCCGACTCGACGCATTCGATCATGGCAGGTAGTGGCTATGGCTAGCGCAGCAGGAACTGATCGCGCGGTTCAAGGTGGCCCCGTGCGCGCTCAAAAAATGCGTTGAGTAGTTGTTCGGGCGTACTATCTGATGTGTCGATGGCGATCTTGCGCTGGATCCACGATTGGCGATACTGCTGATCAAACGCGTCGAGTAGCTGCGGCACGTCATCTGGGGAAATGAGCGTGTGGGGGTGAGGGGCTGCCTGCATCCTTCTCTGGATGACGTCGGGACGAGCATACAGATGGACTAGAAGCGTGTCGGCCGGCATCTCGTTTTCATAGCGCCGCGTATCGCTGACCTGCTTTCCCGGATAGTAATAGCGCGGTCCGTATACTTCCTCTTCGATGTGGAAACCGCCGAGCAGAATGTGCTCATACAAGTTGATCAAGCGCACGTGATAAACGATTTGGAAGCGCTGAAAGCGCTCTTTGAGTGCTGGAAGCATATCGAGCATGGCAGATTGCTCTTCATCCGATAGATGATAGGCGTCGGGGATGGTGAAGTGATCGTCCATGTGAAAGTGAATGTGACGCTCTCTACCCCACTCAAAGAGTCCGTTGAGCAAGGTGCTGACGCCGCTATACTCACAGCCTATCGCGATAATGCGCATGGTGCCTCCGTTAGTTGGTGTGGGGAAAGAGCCCATACGATGACGCAAAGTTGCGCATGCGTCAATGGGTGAATCTGCGCTGCAGGCTCGATGGGGAAGGCGTTCGCGAAAAAGCGTGTATCAGCAGGCCTCCGTTGACGGCGAATTTCGTCAAGGTTTGCTTACCGGCTTCCGATATATCAATAAATCTTGATATTGACATTTATGGATATCCAAGATAAGTTCAAGGTGTGATGACAGATCCGTTGAAAATATACAAAGCTCTGGCGGACGAGACGCGTTTGCGCTTGGTCCGGCTGTTGGTGCGCGGGGCGCTCAACGTGAACGAGATCATCGGTATCCTCGGCATGGGCCAGAGTCGGATATCTCGTCACCTCAAGATTTTGGCCGAAGCTGAGTTGGTCACGAAGCGGCGCGAGGGAACGTGGATCTACTATGCTGGTAATGGCCAATCGGACGAGGCGATCGTCGTCGAGTCGCTCGAATTATGCGAGCGCCACGAGCAGGCCCTGCCCAACTATGCAGAAGATCTACAGGCATTGGAAAACGTTGTTGAGGGTCGGCGTCAGCAGATGCGTAACTTCTTTAACAGCATAGAAGATCCGCAACAGCTACATCAGGCGCTCGACGGGGACTACTACCGCAAGATGGCCATGGCGCAGGTGCCTGATTCGGTTGGAACAGTGCTCGATATGGGGACGGGGGCCGGGCTCCTTTTGCCGGGCTTACTGCGGCGAGCCGAACGGGTGATTGCCGTGGACTCTTCGACGACAATGCTCGATATGGCGCGCAGGGCTTTGGGCAAGGAGACGATGCGCTGCGATTTTCGCCTCGGAGATTTGGGTCATTTACCGGTGGCCGACGGGGAAATCGATCTCGTCATGGCCTGTATGGTGTTACATCACCTCTCGCGTCCTGCAGACGCCCTGCGCGAAGCATATCGTGCGCTCAAGCCCGGTGGTCGACTGGTCGTTATCGATTTATACCGTCACGAGGACGAGAGTTTGCGCGAGAAAATGGCCGATTTGTGGCTCGGCTTTTTGCCGTCGGAAGTCGAAGGGTGGCTGCGCGAGCACCGCTTCACAACAGAGAGCGCCGAGGTTGTCGGCGCCGATAATACACTGCAACTCATAGCGTTTAAAGCCATAAAAAAGGACGAATAAAATGACGCAAGCAGCAGAGAAAACCATCGCGATGGAAGACTATAAGGTCGCTGATCTATCGCTGGCCGAGTGGGGCCGTCAAGAGATCATTCTCGCCGAGCAGGAAATGCCCGGTCTAATGGCCCTGCGCGAAGAGTTTGGCGCTGAGCAGCCCCTTAAGGGTGCGCGCATCGCCGGATCGTTGCACATGACGATTCAGACGGCCGTGTTAATTGAGACGCTGGTTGCCCTCGGCGCCGAGGTGCGCTGGGCTTCGTGCAATATTTTTTCGACCCAGGACCACGCCGCTGCCGCGATCGCTGCTGCGGGCATTCCCGTATTCGCTTGGAAGGGTGAAACCGAAGATGAATACTGGTGGTGCACGGAGCAGACGCTCAACTGGGGCGAGGGATCTGGCCCCAACTTGATTCTCGACGACGGCGGTGATTTGACCAAGTGGGTGCACGATAACCATCCTGAGATGTTGGACGATATTCGCGGTATATCAGAGGAGACGACCACGGGCGTTCACCATCTATATCAGATGCTGAAAGAGAATGCGTTAAAGGTTCCCGCTATCAACGTGAACGACAGCGTGACCAAATCAAAGTTCGACAACCTCTACGGCTGTCGCGAATCCCTGGCCGATGGCATCAAGCGGGCTACCGATATTATGATCGCCGGCAAGGTCGTCATCGTGGCTGGTTACGGTGACGTAGGTAAGGGCTGTGCTGACGCTATGAAGGGATTGGGCGCGCGCGTTATCGTCACCGAAATCGACCCGATCTGTGCGCTACAGGCAGCGATGGAAGGCTACGAAGTCAAGAAGATGGATGACGCCATCGCCGAAGGTGATATCTTTGTCACGACGACGGGGTGCAAGGACATCATCCGCATCGATCATATGGAGCAGATGAAAGACGGCGCCATCGTTTGTAATATAGGCCACTTCGACGTGGAAATTCAGGTTGCCCAGCTGCAGGCTTTTTCCGGCATTGAGCACACAGAGATTAAGCCGCAGGTCGACAAGTTCACCTTCCCCGACGGACACAGCATCGTTTTGCTGGCCGAAGGTCGACTGGTCAACTTGGGCTGTGCTACCGGCCATCCGTCCTTTGTTATGTCGGCTTCGTTTACTAACCAAGTGTTGGCTCAGATGGAACTGTACGGTCGCGGCGACCAGTATGAAGTAGGAGTATACATGCTGCCCAAGCACCTCGACGAAAAGGTCGCGCGCTTGCACCTGAAAAAACTTGGCATTGATATCGATGAGCTTAGTTCAGATCAGGCCTCGTATCTGGGTATTTCGGTCGAAGGACCCTATAAGCCGGACCACTACCGCTACTAATAGACTCGATTTACTAGCAAGTCGAGAGGGGCCGCAAAAATTGCTTTTTCGGCCACTCTTTTGTACAATGAAAAAAAATGGACA
>JAYOKQ010000110.1:0-3484 GCA_038119905.1 Gemmatimonadota bacterium
AATGCTCTTTGCCCTTGAAGAGCACTACCCCGGGTGGAATGCGCGGGGCGAGTATGAGCCATCAGATAAATAATGGGGTGTTCCCGTTGATTTCTCTCTCTGCTTCTACATATTAGTTGCATGAATCGCACTGCTACACATCGCCCGATGCGCCCGCTCGGGATAGCCGGGTTCCTGCTAGGCACGCTCTTATTAGGCCTCTTTTTAGGCCTGCCGCTAGGGCACGAGCTTTTTCACGAGCTCTCCGTTGAACCAGAACACTGCCCCGTACACCTACTCGAAAGCAGTCTGGTGCAGCTGGCCGTTGCCGCAGCAGCCGTTCTGTCAGCTACCACATGCGTTGCACGTATCCGGCACGACAAATCCACGCCTCACGTTTTACTATTCCGCGGCTTCTCTCGCTCCAGTCGAGCCCCTCCACGTTTCATATAGCTGATACCCGCGCTCTAACCGGGGTGCGACACCAGCTTACTCCATACTACCTATTCGCCCGTCCATCCCATCCGTGGGATCGCGTGCGACAAATAATCAACGCACACAGTGACCCTATGGGACTATGCACTCCTTCTACGCGTGCTCACGTGTGCGATCATACACAGTCCACCGTATGCTGTTTGCAGGTGGGATGTCGCTTTTTAATGGAGAATGAAACGTGTTAAAAAAAATATCTTCTATCTGTGCACTTATGGCGCTAACTCTCGTTGCCGGATGCGGCGATGACAACCCCGCAGACCACGATCAAGATGAGCACGCCGAGGCATTCGGCTTTGTTTTGTATAACAGCGGCGCAGAAGTCGTGCGCTACGAACAGGGCGTAATCACCGGAAAAATAGAAGTTGGCCTAGAGAAAGAAACGGCGCTGCTAACTGTTCGCTTTCTAAACGAAGAGGGCGACAGCTTCACGCCGGACGCAGACGACGGCTTTTCGCTCGGTTGGGAAGTCACCGACTCTGCAATCGCCGAAGTCGAGTGGCATGAAGAGGACGGACTGTGGGCTTTCCACGTCATAGGAGAAGGCCTAGGTGAAACCACCATGGTCATTAAACTCAACCACAATGGCCACGCCGACTTTGTTTCGCTGCCCTTTGAGATTCACGTGACGGCAGACGGTCCCGGAGAAGTGCACGATGATGAATAGCGGCTTGGTCAGCAGATAACGCGCAGCTCATGAAACTCTACCCAAACCCGCTATGTGCGTGGATGCGTCAGAGTGCATACTGTATTTGCCTTGCTGTTGTGGCGTATGCGACTACAGCTGGCGCGCAATCGGGCGCGCTGGCCGGACGCGCGCTAGATGCCGAAAGCAACGATCCCATCGGCTGGGTTACCGTGCTAGTGGAAGACACGGAACGCGGGCAGATAACCGACGAGCAGGGACGCTTTTTCTTTGCCGATTTACCCGTGGGCCAACACATCATTGAAACGCTCCACATCAGCTATCACAATACCCGCTTTGCCGTGGAGATCAAAGCAGGTGACACTACGCACGTCGATCTCCGCATAGGCCACCAGGAACTCCAGTTGGAGGGCGTGCGCATCGAGGGCCAACGCGCAGACTCACCGGCTCCACTAGACGAACCCGACGTGGTCTTTAGCGGCAATAAGCTGCGACAAAACCTCAGCCAGACCATTGCCGAAACCATCGACTACGAACCGGGCATTGCCCAGCGCTCTATGGGTCCGGCCCCCGCTCGGCCCGTACTGCGCGGATTGAGCGGAGATCGCCTGCTCATACTGGAAGACGGCGAGCGTACAGGTGATCTATCGGCCACGTCGTCCGATCACGCCGTAGCTGTCGATCCTATGACGACGCAGCGCATTGAAATCGTGCGCGGCCCCAAGACCATGCTGTACGGATCTAACGCGCTGGGGGGCGTCATCAACGTGCAGCGCGGATACGTGCCCGTCGAACGACCTGAAAGCTCGGGAGGAACCGTCTCTTGGCAGGGGGAAAGCGTCAATAGCGGCCTCTCATTGGGGTTCGAACGGGTGCACTCTTTAGGACGTTCACTCGCCCTGCGCGCCGACGGGAGTTGGCGCACGGCGGGAGACGTTTCGACGCCGAGCGGCACGCTGACAAACACCGGCATTCAAACCGGTAACGCCGCGCTGGGCTTGAGCACCGTGCGCGCCGGTGGCTATGCCGGCGCAGCGTTAGGTGCGTACCGCTCGGACTACGGCATTCCACCCGATCCCAACGGTGGCCACCCCGACGGCGTTACCATCGAGATGGAACGTCAGCATGCCGAACTGCGCGCACAGTGGCGAGGGGATATGCTCATAGGCGCACAGACGCTCGACGTCCACCACACCTTTTCCCGTTACGGGCATGCAGAATACGAAGATAATCGCGCACTCGGCATGGAATTTGGCGTATTAACACACAACGGCGGCGCGCAAATGCGCTGGACGCCATCCGGTGCGCAACAGCGCACAGCGCTGGGCTTCTGGTACGAATATCGCGACTATACGGCAGCCGGCCTCAACTTTACGCCAGATGCCAAAGAATACGCCGGTGCCCTATTCTCTTTCAGCGGCTGGCGCAGCGGCCCCTGGCAGATTCACGGTGCACTGCGGGCCGACGTGCGACGCGTCCAGCCAAACGAGGCGCGCTATTCGCGACAAGTAGGCTCCATTGAGACGCGCGACTTCTCCGGGCTATCCGGCGGTTTTTCCCTGCAATATCAGCTCCACACACAGATCGCTACAGGCGTTACCCTCATGCGCACCTTCCGCTCGCCGGGAATCGAAGAGCTATTTTCGGAAGGACCTCATTTGGCCTCTTATGCCTACGAAGTGGGCAACAGCAGCTTGGAAAGCGAGCGGGCGTGGGGTACGGAAGTCTTTGTCGAGTTTCGCCGCGGCATAGACCATTTAAACGTCGCCCTATTCCGCAACCAGATAAATGGATACATCTTTCCACAGAATACCGGACAGCGCAGCTGGCGCCGAGCTGATCTATTCCTGTACCAAACAGCTGGACTGGATGCAATCATGCACGGGGTCGAGACGTCTTTTGCCTGGCACATGACCGCGCGTTGGAAAACGGCAGGAACGCTGAGCTACGTCCGAGGCACGCTAACAGAACTCGCAGACGAAGCGATGCCACGCCTGCCGCCGCTGCAGGGGCGCGTTGGCCTAACCTACGAGCCACGCGAAGCGCTTGAGTGGACCGGATCGCTGCGCTGGGCGGCCGCTCAGCGTCGGACGGGCCCATTCGAAAACCCAACCGACGGCTACGCCGTGTTGGACTTATCAGGCCAGTATAACGTCTATTGGCGCGGCCATCTACACGCCTTTTCGCTGAGCCTGCACAACGCAACCGATGCCGTCTATCGCAAACACCTCAACCGCATCAAAGAGCTCTTTCCCGAACCCGGACGCAGCGCGCGCCTGCTCCACAAGGTCTTTTTCTAATCGGGCAACGGCGTAAACTGCAGGCTGTAGAGATCGGCATCGCTGAGCGCAAAGCGCAGGCGCACCG
>JAYOKQ010000110.1:3584-13021 GCA_038119905.1 Gemmatimonadota bacterium
ACAAAGCCGTCGACGCGCAGCGCAAAGCGACGCAGCCGCACGTTTTCGCTTCCATAGTATCCCTCGCTTACGAAGATCGACAGCTCCTTGGGTGCCGTTGGCAAGTGGTTGGCCGTTTCGAGTATGCCCCAAGCCGTCATATTGTTGCGAGTCTCCCAGCGCTCCGGCTGCAAACCGGGCCGAACAAACGCCTCACCCCAGCGCTTGAAGTGCAGCCCGTCTCTACTGGTCATAAAAACCGTATCCGATACGCCGGGCGGTCGGTGGCCAGAGCGACGGCGATCCGGCACGAGGCGTTTGGGAAATCCCATGTAGATGTGAGGCGCTCGATAGTAGGGTGTTACCGCATTGGTGTAGAGATGCTCAAGGGGCGCGTCGTCGTACTCGAGCAGCTGCTGCTTTGTCCAGCGACGAAAATCTTTGGAGGTACAGGTCATGATTTGGCGATAGCGCACCCCATCGGGATAGATCGAATCGCGGTGGTAGTCGACGTAGCAGCCGCGCTGCCGATCGTAAAAAGCCACGTTTTGCGAATCAAATAAGTTCGTGCCCGTGGTGTGATCCATAACCGGCTTCTTCGACAGCAGGCTCCAGTGAATACCGTCCGATGACTTGAAGGCCAGCAGTGCCTGCTCCGAATGACCGCTAGCGCGCGGACTGCCCAACGCCTTATACTCCTCGCCGGGTCGACAGTTTGGGTTGAGATCGCGAAAAGGGGCAAAGTTGAGCGAGCCGGGACCGTCCCAGATAATATTGTTGCGCGTCGATCCCTTAAAAGAGACTAGATTTAGCTCCGGCTTAACCCATTCGATTCCATCGCGACTTTCGGCGTAGCATACGACTGGATTATAGGCGCCCTGCGCCTCGTAGTGCGAGCCGCGGTAATACGCCCGATACAGCGCGCCGTCCTTGAATACCGTGTGATAGCCGCAGGTATTGCCCTCCCACGGTGCGTCGTGATCAATCGCCACATTGCGCGGCACCGGCTCGTGCAGGCGCAGCTCGACGCCATCCATGCGCTCAATCAGATAATCATCGATAAATAGCTCGCGCCGGTTGCCCAATTCGATCGCATGCGTCCGAGCTATTGCACCGCCGATCCGGACTTCCTTTTTCGTTGACTTTTTTGCGCGCTTCTCTTTGGTCATTGATCTCTCCCTCGTTCAGACAGCAGCATCCGAACTAGCGTCTACGCATTTTGATGCACTGCCAAGATCGCCTTAAGTTAGGCGCGAAAATTCTCCCTTGGCAAACGGACTATCCGCGCGCCAGACGCAGATGGCTAACTACCTCACAAGAATGCCTAACAGGACGTAGCTCATATGGCCCAACTCCTATCGCATCACACGGTCATCCGAGATGGCTGGCACAATATGTGTTCCGATCTGTGCTTTTGGAACGACACCTTCTGGCTGGTGTATGATCGCACGTCGGCCCACTCAGCCCCGGACGGCGTCGTTGTCCTCATGCGATCGGCCGACCTCAGACGCTGGGACGAAGTTGCCGTATTCAAAACGCCCTACGATGCTCGAGATGCCAAACTGGTGGCTACCGACGACGAGCTGTTTGTGTTTTGCGCCGACAGCCACTACGAATCCATCGATGGAAAGGTGCGGCAGGTAGCCCATACATACGCCTTTGTCTCGAACGACGGATATCGCTGGTCGGATCCAATGCAGGTCGGCGGTAGAAACTACTGGCTATGGCGCATACAGGTGCACGATGGAACCTTCTACTGCGCCGAAAAGGGCGGCGATCTGATGGCCAGTTCAAACGGCCGCGACTGGCGCGTTCTATCGCGAATTGCCGACACCGAAGGCTGCAGTCCCCAACAGCTTGCGGATATCCGTGCGGTAGACCACCGCACCACGCACCGTTTTAACGAGGCGGACATTCTCTTCCGACCCGACGGTGAATTGTGGTGCGTTTCGCGCACCAAGCGGGAACCCGGTCAGCACGCGCTGCTCTATATCTCGAGCCCGCCGTACGAACATTGGTCTTGCGTTGACCTCGAAACGCTGATCCACTGTCCGGCGCTGTGCGCGTCGGGCGACCAGGTCTACGTTGCCGGGCGCCGCGATCCCACGGCCCCGTGGGTTCCACAGCACGGACCAGCCGGCAGCACCGGTATTTTCCGGCTCGACCGCACCGAGGTAACGCCGATCTACGCACTGCCAAGCGACGGCGATGCAGCCTATCCAGGCCTGCTGTCGTTAGAAGAGAATCGGCTGATCGTCAGCTACTACTCGCAGCACGCCTACCTGAGCGGCGTCATCGAGGCCGACAAAAAGCGCCTGCACCATATCGAGCGGTGGGCCGCCCTGCGCCGGGAAACCCCACCGCCGGACTATCCGCACGAGTTATCGTACTTCAAATCCGGTCCCGCGGATATCTTTGTTGCCGAAATCGATCTAGTCGCCGAAGGAGAGGGACGCTCGCTTTAAAGACCCTGCTGAAAACGGGTCAGGAGGGCATTCAGATGGTTGGCAAATTCGTTGCGGTCGCTCTGGCTAAGCGGAGGGGGCCCGCCCGTCTCGACGTCGCTGGCCCGCAGCGTGTGCATAAAGTCGCGCATATTCAAGATCGCCCCAATATTTTCCGTCGAATACAGCTCGCCGCGCGGACTGAGAGCGTGCCCTCCCCGCTCGATGACTTCCGCCGCCAGCGGTATGTCGCTAGTAACGACTAGGTCACCCGGCGCTACCCGCGCTGCAATCTCTTCGTCGGCCGCGTCCAGCGACGAACCCGCCACCAAAACGGCGATGTTGTCGGCGCTGGGGACGCGCAAATACTGATTGGCGACCAGCGTCAGCGCAACGCCGGTGCGTTCGGCAGCGCGAAACAAAATCTCTTTTATCGGCACCGGACAGGCGTCCGCGTCGACCCATATCTTCACTGTGCACTCTCTCTGTTTAACATGGTATCCAAATGGTCAGCGCCCGTGGCATTCCGCACCGACGATAGCTACGTTACAGTATATCGGATAAAGTAACGCTCTGCGTCTCGTAAGAAAGTATGGCCCATGCCAAGCCTCTCTTCCGTGTGGACGGCCGGCAAGAATGGTCTTGCCAAACGCCGCCCGCCTGTGGTCCCACTCATATTGCTAGGCAGTTTGCCGCTGATGCCAACCGCCGCGCAGGCCGCCACGCACAGCGAAGCACCCGGCGGGCTGGCCGGCATCGACTGGGCAATTATCGGACTGTATATCGCGGCAACGCTGGGCTTAGGCTGGTGGTATAGCCAACGACAGCGTTCTACCGAAGAGTACTTTGTGGGTTCAGGTAGCATGAACCCGCTGCTGATCGGGGTCTCTCTATTTGCCACCCTACTGAGCACCATCTCGTATATGTCAATGCCGGGTGAAGCGCTAGGCAAAGGCCCGATCAACATGGTCAGCATGCTCGCACTGCCCGTCGTATTTGCGATCGTCGGTTTCGTGCTGTTGCCCGTCTACATGAGGCGACGCGTGACCAGCGCCTACGAGTTACTCGAGGATCGACTGGGGCTCAGCGTGCGCATGCTCGGATCGGCCATGTTCGTCCTGCTGCGCCTAGTGTGGATGTCGCTGCTGATTTATCTGACGGCCAAGGCGCTCACCATCATGCTGGGTGTGGGTCAAGAACAAATACCCGTAATTGCCCTAGCGACCGGATGTATAGCCGTCGTATATACATCGCTGGGGGGACTGCGCGCAGTCGTCATCACCGACCTCATGCAGACGGTGCTGCTATACGGCGGGGCGCTTCTGGTGCTGGGCACCATCACCTGGGAGTTGGGCAACCTTGACTGGTTGCCAACGGCATGGAACCCCACCTGGGACACTCAGCCCTTTTTCAGCTGGGATCTGTCCGTGCGCGTGACCGTTGTCGGCACGCTGCTAAACTACGTGGTCTGGTATGTGTGCACCTCGGGCGGCGACCAAACCTCCGTGCAGCGATTTATGGCTACGGAGGACGCGTCTGCCGCGCGCAGAGCGCTGGCAACGCAACTAGTCGTATCGGTGGTCGTGGCCGTGACTCTGGGGCTCGTTGGTTTTGCACTGCTGGGTTACTTCACGATTCATCCCGATCGACTGCCCGACGGGCTGTCGCTAAAGGAAAATGCCGACCAAGTTTTTCCACACTTTATTGCGTTCCACCTGCCACCGGGTATTTCAGGACTGGTCGTCGCGGCGATGTTTGCTGCGGCCATGTCGAGCATTGATTCGGGGGTAAATTCGATCACCGCCGTCGTTAAGAGCGACGTGCTTGACCGCTTTGGAGTGGGACCAACTTCGGAGCGACAGCACGTTGTGCTGGCTCGCCTTCTGGCGCTAACTATCGGCGCCATCGTCGTGGCCGCTAGCGCGCAAATGGGCGACGTACCGGGCAATATCACCGCGGTAACTACCAAGACGTCCAACCTGCTGACGACACCGATTTTCTGCCTGTTCTTCTTTGCGCTCTTCGTGCCCAAGGCTAGCCCAGCGGGCGTTTGGATCGGGGCACTGTGCGGAACGACAGCGGCCGTGGCCATCGCTTTTTCCGGCCCCCTACTGACCGAGCTCCACGCCTCGTGGGGCGTCGACCCGACCCTGTTCGGCGCCGAGCTCACGCGTTCGACCGATCCGGCAACCGGACAAGCAGTCGTCAGCGTACTCGACCCGATTAGCTTTCAGTGGATCGCCCCTGTCGCTCTCTGCATCAATATCCTGAGCGGACTGTTTGGCAGCTTTTTGTTTCCGCGCCGATAGGCGGAACTGGTGCACTACAGCACGTACTGCGGAATCTTCAGCAACTCGCCGTCTCTGAGCGCCGACTCATGTGCGACGATTCCGCTAACGGTCATATTGAGCGACTGCGCGATATCGATCAGCGGCGTGCGATCCAGCAAAATCGCCTCGACGAATTCGTTCATCAAGTATCCGTGCGAACCGCCGTGTCCACCGGCATCGACGCCGGGTGGCAGCGGCGGACGCTGTATGTCCGGCATTGGGTTTTCCCCCGTGCCCTTGAATTCGCCGTAAAACGTGCCCCGCTCCGTGCGAATGCGCCCGCGCTCTCCGCCCTCACCCGGCGTATCCCAGCTCACGGCCATCCGCGACATGCCCCCTTCGCTCGTGCGAAAGAGCGCAACTTCGGTGCCAAACGGATTGTTGTACACATTGTTCTGCGGCTGCAGGTGTTCGATCGGACTGGGCATGCCCATGCACGACACTTCGGTAAAGCTACCGCCGGTCACGCCCATGTAATAGGCGTTCGAATGCGTCGGATACCACTGCGGCGGCAGACCTGTGCGCCAGCCCCCGTGGGCGGCCAGCGGCGTGCCGAAGTAGTGCCAGTACTCGCCCTCAGAGTAGACGACCTTGCCCAGCTCACCCTGCCGGTACATCTGACGCATACAGTAGAGGTCGTGGTGGAAGTAGGACGTTTCAAACATCATGTATTTTCCGTCGCTGCGCTGCGCGGCAGCAAAGAGCGCATCGGCATCCTCTAGCGATCCGAAAACGGCGGGCACGGCCGAGGCGACGTGCTTGCCCGCGTCCAGTGCGGCAATGGCCAACCGGGCGTGGCTAGGGGCATCGGTTGCGATAAAGATCGCTTCAAGCGCATCGTCGGCGATCAGGTCTTCACACGATGCGTAGGTCGTTTCACAGCGACACAGACGGGCCAATTCGGCGCATTTATCCGGATGAATATCCGCTACGGCATCGACGCTGACATTGGGATGGTCTTGGAA
This sequence comes from Gemmatimonadota bacterium, assembly GCA_038119905.1. Taxonomy (GTDB): domain Bacteria; phylum Latescibacterota; class UBA2968; order UBA8231; family UBA8231. Next base: position 9,303 of record JAYOKQ010000110.1, read on the forward strand.
GTGAAACGCCGCGCCAAATCCGCACACGCCGTATCCGGCAATACCAACTTTTACTTTGCGATCGGATACAGGCTCCCAGCGCAGGGCCGCTTCTCGATCGGTTTCGGCCTGCTCAAAACCCTGGATTAGATTCGTCTCTCCAGCCGACTCCGTATGCTCTTCTGAATTCTGCATTGCAGTTTTTCTCCGTTAGAAATGGCACGCACGCGCAAATCGAAAAGAGAGGTTCGCCGCTACACCTCGCGATCCATACTATCGGTTACGACGTGATATCTAGGGTCATCAATAGAAGATTCTATATTCGCCTGTAAGCTTGCGTTTGATCTGAGCAAGAGCTCTTTACATTCGGGGCTCAGGTGTTTTAGCTTGATCGACTTACCCACGTCTACATACTTGGCAACCAAATTGTTTATCGCCTCAATCCCCGAGTGATCGCTCACCTTTGACTCGATAAAATCAATCTCAACGCTATCGGGATCGTTTCTGACATCAAACTTTGAATTAAACGTCCGAACGGCTCCAAAAAATAGCGGTCCCCATATCTCGTATACCTTTGTTCCATCCCCTTTGATCCGCTTACGAGCGCGAATCATAGTTGCATTTTTCCAGGCAAAGACCAACGCAGAGATAATAACTCCGGTAATGACGGCAATGGCTAGGTCCTGCCAGACGGTAACGGCCGTCACAACAAAGAGCACAAAATAATCCGAATTGGGTACTTTGTTGATGATCCTGAAGCTGCTCCAAGCAAATGTGCCAATTACCACCATGAACATAACGCCCACAAGAGATGCCAGCGGTATTTTTTCAATTAGAGTGGCTGCAAATAGGACAAACGTCAACAGACCAAGAGCCGCTGTGATACCGGAGAGTCGACCGCGCCCGCCCGAATTGACATTGATTATGGATTGACCGATCATGGCGCATCCGCCCATACCGCCAAACAGTCCATTTACTGTGTTGGCCAACCCTTGGGCAACGCACTCTTTATTGCCGCTGCCGCGCGTTTCGGTCATATCGTCGATTAAGTTGAGCGTCATCAACGATTCTATCAGGCCTACGGCGGCTAATAGACACGCCGTAGAAATAATCAATCCCCAATGACCTTCCAAGGTGTGGAGCAGACTAAATATCTGAATTTGAAAACTGGGTAGAGATCCCTTGAGTCCTTCACCGCCTCCCTCTCGGATAAATGATCCTACGGTCTTTACATCCATATCAGCGATGATAACGAGGCCGCTGACAATGACGATGGCCGTCAAGGCGGCGGGAATCTTAGTTGTAAGCTTCGGGAGAATGTGCATGATGCCCATCGTCAAGGCGACCAGTCCTAGCATAATAGATAGCTCGCCGACGGGCAGCCACTGCATACTGCCATGGATGCGCTCTTTAAAGAGTTCCAGCTGAGATAGAAATATGACGATGGCCAATCCATTCACGAATCCCATCATAACGGGGTGGGGGATGAGCCTGACGAACTTGCCCAATCGAAAAACACCAGCAGCTATCTGCAAAATACCCACTAGAAGCAGCGTAATAAACAGCCACTGTAAGCCCAAATTCTCTACGGGCGTCTCTAGGCTCAGGCCATATCGGTTGCCCTGTTGAATCATGTGCACCATCACGACGGCCATCGCACCTGTAGCGCCGGAAATCATGCCCGGCCGGCCGCCGATGAGCGCCGTAATGAGTCCCATCATAAAAGCGCCGTATAGCCCCACCAGAGGGTCGACACCAGCGACAAAGGAAAAGGCGACCGCTTCCGGCACGAGCGCCAGCGCAACGGTTAAGCCTGACAGAATATCATTTTTGGAGTTAAGCGTAAAATTATGGATAAGACGTCTCATACAAAAAAGCCTCAATCTTCTGATAGGAGTGAAAATTTAATCTGCATTGGTGTGTGTATAGCGTGGACCAAGCGCACTATCTCTTACCGTTTGCTCACGCATATAGAGCCTAGCTATCGCGCAGTTTGGGCACGCGCATAGCACAGGCCGTGACAGACGCGTAGAGGAGGTAGTCTGTGCGAAACGGTCTACGGTATGTTGAATGAATTTTGTATAGCTTAGCTGTAGGGCGGCTGGCGCCTCATTCAGACTTTTCAGTCAAAAAAACGCGCCGAGGCACTCGATCCGAGCCGGGCAGCACGGACCGTATTCCTATATGAACGAAAACGCGACTAGCAGCTGCAATTGCTCAGCGGTAGCTGCATTTAAAAATAAACCATCCGCGTGCGCATTGGGGGAAAATGCTCGAAGATTTGTTCAGGTAGAATGGACTGGCTATAGCACAAAAATCAAATAAACGCTGTTCTCTCTCGCCGGGATTTATCCCTTCTAATCGTATTTTTATATTCGCATGCCTACTGCTATAAACGTCTCGTGAAATTTAACAGATACGGTGTACTATGCGAACCGCTTTGGCGGCCCGTCGCCCACTCATATATCCACCGGGACCACTGGAATATAAGTAAGGACTTCACTTTCCACACACGCTATGATCTCCAAAAAATATTCGCACTCCCATTATAGTATACACATTTTTGCGAAGGGAAAATCTCATGCTCGCTATCGTCCTCTGGTCTCTACTCTTTCCTTCTACAGGGCAGGCAGACGAATATATCACCGACGTCCAACGCTGGCGCCAGCAGCGTCTGAAAGCGCTCACAGCCGAAGAGGGCTTTCTCAGCCTAGCGGGGCTCTACTGGCTGAGCGAAGGGAAAAATAGCTTTGGCGCAGCTGAGGATAACGACCTCATTTTTCCCGACGGCACCCCTTCGCATATGGGATATTTTTTGCTAGAAGATGGGCGCGTTCGCGTGCACATAACGGCACCCGGCGTGACCCAGTTGGATACAGCAGGCGTCGGACAGCCCGTAGAAATGCTCGACTTTCCCAATATACAAAACGCCGATCCACCCGCACTGCATTTCCGTTCGCTGCGCTTCTACCCCATCGAGCGCGACGGGCGCTACGGCGTGCGCTTAAAGGACACGCAGAGCCCGACGCGCCTGCACTTTCCGGGCATCTCCTCGTTCGACGTCGATCCGACTTGGCGTATCGAAGGACGCTTTGAGCCCTTCGCCGAACCGCGCAGCATAGACGTGCCCTCGATTATCGGCACCGTTTCACAGACGCCGTGGCCCGGCAACGTCGTGTTTTCCATCGATGGCAAGCAGCATCGCTTAGCCGTTTTTGGCCAGGCCAGCGACAAACAGTTTTTCGTCGTTTTTGCCGACAGGAGCAACGGCGAGAAAACCTACGGCGGCGGCCGCTTCTTAGTCGTTGACCACCACGCCGACGGCCGCGTTACGATCGACTTCAACAAGGCCTACAGCCCGCCCTGCGCCTTTACGCTCTACGCGACCTGTCCGCTGCCACCTGCGCAGAACAGGCTGGATCTATACGTGCGGGCCGGCGAACAGTACAGCGGCGATCACTAGCGCACCTATACGTCGCGCACGAGTCCGTCGGCTCCGTATGAATCGACGCGGCCGCCGCCGGAACGCATGGGGCTGCTCAGCAGAGCCTCCTCGTCTAGTTCAACGCCTAAGCCCGGCCGGTCCGGCACCGTTAGGCGCCCCTCTTCTACGGGCCAGTGCTCGCGCATGGCCCCATCCCGGTAGGGTTCCTGACGCACGTATTCGAGAATGAGAAAGTTGGGCGTAGCCATCCCCAAGTGCGCAGCGGCCGCCGTCGACAGCGGCCCCTGCGGGTTGT
>JAYOKQ010000111.1:0-12969 GCA_038119905.1 Gemmatimonadota bacterium
CCTGTACGGCCACCTCATCGCCGCTGTCAAAGAGCACCAGCGAGCGGTTGCCCAACGCTGCGGCTTCATCGGCAGTGGCTTGTCCGACGATCTCTGTTTGCACGGCTTGTGGAGCCGATGCATCGCGAAACCAGCCCGATCCGGCAAATATGTAGGCGAATGCACTGCGATAGGTTTCGACGGGCAGAGTTTTGAATTGGTTGGGTGGGATCGAGATATCTAGGTAGCAAGGATCGGCGGCAATGCCATCGACTACGCCCCGCTGACCCCAAAACTGGCCGCAGATAATGCGCGCTGTCGTGCCGTCGTCATCGGTGATTTGGGGGATGTCCTTTGATAACACGTCCTGATAGCGCGGAGCCGTCATTTTAAGCGAAGAGGGCAGATTGGCCCACAGCTGGAATCCGTGCATACGTCCGGCCTCGTCACCCCGCGGCATTTCTTGGTGCAGGATACCACGGCCGGCCGTCATCCATTGCACGTCGCCGGCGCCCAGATCTCCGCTGTTGCCAAGGCTGTCGCCATGGGCGACAGTTCCGGCTAGCACGTAGGTGATGGTCTCAATGCCGCGATGGGGGTGCCAGGGAAAACCGGCCAGATAGTCCTCGGGACGTTCGTTGCGAAAATCGTCAAATAGGAGAAAGGGATCCGTCGCATCTGTTTGGCCGAAACCAAAGCCGCGGTGGAGTTTGACACCGGCACCCTCCTGGGTGGGACGGGCGCTGAATGCTTCTTTTACGGGGCGAATGGACATGGTTTTTTCCTCATCGCGTGTGGCGTATCCACGATCGAATATCAATGGCAATCATACCTGCACTGCGCGCCGACTGCAGGCCAGCATCTCCATCCTCAAAGGCGACGCAGGCCGAAGGTGGCACCTTGATCGCGCGCGCGGCGGTCAAAAACACGTCGGGTGCTGGTTTTGCGTGCCCTACTTCTTGAGAACTTATCACGGCGTCAAACCAATGCAATACGCCAATGGCTTTAAGGGAGGCGCTCGCCGATGCGTGGGTGCTGCCCGTTGCTATAGCCATCGGTATGTTGCCGCGATATCGTCGTGCGATGGCGACGACCGGTTCGAGGGGTTGGAGTCGATCGGTGGGCAGGTTGTGAAAGTAGCGATCGCGTTCGGCTGCGACCGTTTGTATATCGACTACAACGTGCTGCTCTGCGCAGAGGCGTCCTATGATATCGGCGATAGGCAATCCCGCCCAGGCATAGAACTGTTCCTCGGGAAAGGTGATACCGTAGCGGCTAAGAGTGAATTGCCAAGCCTCGTAGTGGGCCGGCATGGAGTCGACGACCGTTCCATCGCAGTCGAAGATCAACCCGCGGCAGTCGGGTGGACACGTCCAGTTCACGTGCGGCCTAGTGCTTTGCCAACGACGGCCAGCAGGCGATCTGTGCGCATTGGTTTTTTGAGCGTTGCTACGACGCCGCTGGGCATGCTGCGGCCGTCGGTAACGGTCTGTTCGGTTATGAGTATGACAGGTGCTTCTGGGCGCAGCTTCTGTAGCACCTGTAAGACGTTCGCGCTTGGTGCATCCGCAATACTCGTATCGAGCAGAATTAGATCAATCGCGCGCGGTTGCTGCTGAACTGTGAGTACGGCTTGTCGACCGCTTTCAGCTTCCCGTACCGCATAGCCGTAGTATTCTAGCTGGCGCTTGTTTGTGGCGCGCGACATGCGGTTGGGATCAATCAGCAGCAAATTCCAGGTTGGTTTTTCGGTCAACGAAAGGTCCTGTACGCGGGGGTCGAAAAAGACCGCGGCAGAGCGCACGGAGCACTCTGCCGCGGATGGGATGGGTATACATGCGAGTCGAGTAACCGACTGTTTAGGTCATCTGTTCGCCGCGTGCCATGACCACTTTGCCGGTACGCACCATTTCTTTGATTTCAAATTTGTCGAGCAGAGCGCGCAGAGCATCCATTTTTTCGGTAGTGCCCGTGGCTTCGATCGTGATCGATTCCGAAGAGATATCGACCGTCTTACCGCGGAACACTTCGGCGATTTGCAGGACCTCGGCGCGTTCGGAAACGGTGCAGCCAATTTTGAACAGCGCGAGTTCGCGGACGATGGCTTGGTCGTCGGTATGATCCTTGGCGTGGATAACGTCGACTAGTTTGTTGAGCTGCAGGATAATTTGCTGCAGCTCACTCTGTGGCCCGATACAGGTCGTCGTCATGCGCGAGGTATTGGGAATGTGAGCCTGTGAGACGACGAGATTCTCTATGTTGTATCCGCGTCGGGCAAAGACCTGCGCTATGCGCACTAGCACGCCGGGACGATCGTTGACCAAGAGACCGATGGTCGCTTTGCCGTTGGGCGTTGCCGCTTTGAGTTGGGGAGCGTCGACGGCGGCTTGGCGCGCGTTGAGCTCCTTTTCATCAAAGGCGATCGTATGCTGTGTCATTTAGGTGCTCCCCTTAGGTTGAGCGAGTTTGTGCTTGGGTGCTTCGGTGAGCATCTCGCTGATAGCGGCACCGGCTGGAATCATGGGGAAGACGTTGTCTTCCTTTTCGCACTCGGCGTGGATCAGACAGGGGCCGTCATTGTAGTCGAGTGCCTGCTTTAAGACCTTGTCGATATCGGCCGTTCGGCGCAGATGGAATCCCTTGCCACCATAGGCTTCAATCAGCTTAACGAAGTCGGGATTGCCGTCGAGATCGACGCCGGACAATCGGTTGTCAAAAAAGAGGTTCTGCCACTGTCGGACCATGCCCAGATACTTGTTGTCGAGCACTAAAATTTTGATGGGCAGTCGGTGTATACAGGCCGTGGCCAACTCGCACAGTGTCATTTGAAAGCCGCCGTCACCGGCGATGGCAACTACCGTGTGGTCGGGGCAGCCGAACTGAGCGCCGATAGCGGCGGGAAAACCAAATCCCATCGTGCCAGCGCCGCCTGAAGAGAGCCACTGGCGGTGGTGAGCAGTCTTGTAAAACTGAGCCGCCCACATCTGGTGCTGACCGACATCCGTTGTTACGATGGCACGACCTGCGGTCAGGTGATACATGCGGTCGATGACGGCCTGCATCTTGAGGCCGCCGCGCTTGCCGTATTTTAGCGGGTATTTCTCTTTCCACTGTCCGATCTGCGTTAGCCAATCGGCCGTATCCAGTGGTTCGACGAGAGGCAGCATTTCCTCGAGCACCTGGCGTGCATCGCCTTCGATAAAGACGTCGGGCAGGATGACCTTGCCGTATTCAGCCGGATCGATGTCGATGTGAATTTTCTTGGCGTCTGGGCAGAATTCCGACAGCTTGCCGGTGATGCGATCGTCCCAGCGTCCACCGACCGACATAATGAGATCGCACGATACAACGGCCTTGTTGGCATAGGCGGTTCCGTGCATGCCTAACATGCCCACCGACAGCTCGTGCTGTTCGGGAAAGGCCCCCTTGCCCAGCAGCGTATTGGTCACGGCCATGCGCGTTTTTTCAGCGAAAGCCTTGGCGGCTTCGTGCGCACCCGATGCTATGCAGCCTCCGCCCAAATAGAGCAGGGGGCGCTTGCTTTGGCGAATGAGTTCAGCAGCTTCGCGCAGCAGTTCGGGATTGCCCTTGTGTTCCCAGTGGTAGCCGGGTAGATACACTCTTTCCGGAAAATCGGTTGTGCACTCGGGAAAGGGGGCACCTTGGGTAACATCTTTGGGCAAATCTATAAGGACTGGGCCTTTGCGCCCCGTTGTGGCGATGTGGAAGGCTTCCATCATGACACGGGGAATTTCGTCCGGGTCTTTCACTAGATAGGAGTGCTTGACCACTGGCATGGAGATGCCGAAGACATCGGCTTCTTGAAAGGCATCTTTGCCGAGCATAGAAGTGATGGTCTGTCCTGTCAGAACGATAATCGGGGACGAGTCCATCTGCGCGGTTAACAGGCCGGTTATGGTGTTGGTTGCACCGGGTCCAGAGGTGACGAGGGCGACGCCGGGTTTGCCGGTTGCGCGCGCATAGCCGTCGGCCATATGGGTTGCGCCCTGTTCGTGCCGCGTGAGCACAAATTTGATTTGGTCCGAGTTGAGTAAGGCGTCGAAAATGGGCATCGCAGCCCCACCGGGATGGCCGAAGACATACTCAACACCAAAGCGATCTAGCGCTTCGATGACAGCGTCGGCTCCTCTTCTAGCCATGATGGCTCTCCTTCATCATAAAATTACATTATGTTTACCTATATATCAAAATTAACTCATTTTTTTACATAATGGCAATACAAAAGTTGATCGTTTGATCGTTTTTAATTGTGACCAGGTCTGTTATCGAATAATTAAGGCGAGGAAAAGTCCTATCTTGTATGTAAAAATAGAACAGCCCTCCAATTTATTCAATCGGAGGGCTGTTCTGTAATGTGTAGGTGTATTTACGCAGACCAGGTGCGGCGAAACAGATCGATCCAATTCCCCGCGCAAATGGCGGTTATAGTCGATTTATCATACCCGCGCCGCTGAAAAATGGCGACCAACTTTTGTAAATCGGCAATGGTATTCAGGTCGCGCGGTGCTTGCTCTGTGCCAAATCCACCGTCTAGATCCGTGCCAATCCCACAGTGACGCGCGGTCCCAAGCAACTGACAAATATAGTCGATGTGATCGGCTACCGTCTCCAGCGTTGCCTGGGTCTGTTGGGCATAGGCGGGCAGTTTGCGCTGCCAGTTGGGATCGAGCATCCAGGCGTCTAGAGCTGCGCCAATCACGCCGTCGCGTTCGGCGATGGAGTGAATCATTTCATCTGTGAGCTGGCGCTGTCCGGGGGTCAGTGCGCGGCAGTTGTGGTGCGATGCGGCGATGGGGCCGTCGTATACTTCGAGTAGCTCCCAGTGTGCTTGGTCGGTCAGATGCGTGACATCGACGATAATTCCGGCATCGCGAAGCGCATCGAGCAGCGGCTTGGCGGTGGGTAGAAGGCCGCCCTCGGTGCCCGTGCCGTGTGAGTAGGCGCTGGTCCCATAGTGCGAAATACTGACCATGCGCAGGCCCAAGTCATACCACTCGGGTACTTGGTCGGGACCGAGAATGGGATCGGCACTTTCCATGGCTAGAATGAGGCCGATGGGCGTGTCGGCGAGCGGTTCTTGCCATGAGGCCACGCAGGCGTCCAACTCTGCGACCGTGCGGATAAATTGAATATGGCCAGCCCGTTCTAGTGCCTGATAATAGGCCAAATGTCCTCGCCCTACGCCGTGGCACTGTTCCTGAGTATACATACCGGTGCGCGTCCACTTGTCGTCTGGATCTAAGCGCGACATAACGGTTCCGCACACCAGGCCAATATGGCCTCGTCGCAGTTCCGGTAGAGTGACTGTACAGGAGCCAAAGCCCTCCATCGTCGAGATGGCGTCGTGCACGCGTACTGTTGAAGCCGGCTGTGTTAGATCGCGATTGATTTGCAGAGCAGAAAACGACAGGTCGAGGTGGCTGTCGAGAATGAGTGGGCGAAAATCGCTCATAGGTTAGCTCCAGGTTTGGCGAAAAAATCGCACCAAGTTGCCGTGCGCGATGGCATGGATATCCGACGTGCTATAGCCTCTGCGCGCTAGCAGCTCGAGAAAGCGTTGCAGATCGGCAATGGTGTCGAGATCCGTCGGCGCTAGCTCGCGGCCAAAGCCGCCGTCTAAATCGGAGCCGATGGCCACGTGCTGGCAGTTGCCGGCCAGTTGGCATATGTGGTCGATGTGATCAATGGCTGCGCTCATGCTGCGACGGGCCGTGCGTGGGTAGGTCGAGGGATCGTCGAAGTTGATTTCTGGGTTGAGCATGTATTCAGCAAAGACAATACCGATAACGCCGCCGCGTTCAATAAGTGCTTTGATCATCTCGTCGCTGAGATGACGCTGGCCGGGGACGAGGGCGCGGCACATGCAATGGCTCGCGTGCACCGGTCCTTGCCAATGGTCGAGGATCTGCCAGAAGGTGAGGTCTGCCGCGTGCGTTAAGTCGATTGCTATGTCGGTTTCAGCTAGGGCATCGAGCAGGGGATACGCGCAGGCATACAGGCCGCCCTGCGTGCCGGTGCCGTGGCCCCAAGTGTTAGCTCCAAAATGGGTCAGGCCCACCGAGCGCAACCCTTGCTCATACCACCACCCAACCTGGTCGGGACCGAGTATGGGATCGGCACTTTCCATAGAGAGGATAAGGCCGAGCGGAGTCGATGGTGTGGGGACAGTCCAGGCCTGTACCATTGCATCCAGTTCTTGGGAGTTGCGTATAAACTGCAGGTAGCCAGCTCGTTCCAGCGCCTTGTAGTAATGTAGATGGGCTTGGCCCAAGGCATGGGCAGCCAGCTGTGTGCGGGCGCCGTCGTCTAAGGTCGGCGTCGGCATTTGCACGCGTGCCATAATAGTCGAAAGTGTAATGCCAATATGACCGCGCCTCAGCTCGGGAAGGGCGACCGTGGCCGTGCCCTTGGCCGGACTTTCTTGGCGTTTGCGTTCGCGCAGTGAATCGGGGTGGGAGGGACCGGGGGGACGCGGATCTTCTCGCTCGCGCAGCGCGTAGACATCCTGCGTTAGATCGCGCCGATGAAAGAGCGCGTTGTAGGCCAGATCGAGGTGGCCGTCAATAATAAGGGTGGGTTGCGTTGACATAGGTCACCTGCCAGCCGTTTTGAGAGGAATCTGAAGAGATTAGGGAACCAGGTATTTTTCTAGCGTCGCCTCGTTGATGGTAACGCCGAGTCCTGGCGCTTCTGGAACGTGCACATAGCCGTCGACTACATCGAATGTTTCATGCGTTAGCTCGTGGCGCAGCGGAGATTCGGCCATGCAATATTCGAATACTTCGCCGTGTGGAACAGCGGCTAGGCCGTGCAGCGAGGCGGCGATGGTGATGCCACTTTTAAAGCTGTGGTTGACTACTTTCCGATGCATGCGATGTGCCATGCGCCCGACGGCTACCATGGTCGAAATGCCACAGCGGCCCGGGTCGGGTTGGATCCAATCAAGTTCGCCCTCAGATAGAAGGCGTTCAAAGTCCTCTACGTTGGATTCGGCTTCGCCGGTCGCGATGGGAACGGGGCTGGCCGCGCAGAGCTGGGCGTAGCCGGCGACATCTTGAGGATGGAGCGGTTCCTCTAACCAGAAGACGCCATACTCGGCAAAGGATTCGGCGCGCTGAAGCGCCGTCTTCCAATCCCACACTTGGCCGGCGTCGACCAGGATGTCGACCTCGTCACCCGCGCCACGGCGGGCTTCGCGGACCAAGGCAATGTCGTGTTCTTCGCTCTGGCCCATCGGGCCCCAACCGAACTTAATGGCGGTGAATCCCATATCTGCGTGCCGGCGCGCTAGCTCGTAGGTTGCTTCGGGCGTGTCGCCAAAAAGAATGGAACAATAGGCGCGGAACTTCGTGTTGAACGGGCCACCAAAGAGCTGGTAGATCGGCGCATCGTGTGCCTTGCCGGCGATATCCCACAGCGCTTGGTTGATTCCTGCCATCGCGTGCGCGCCAACGCCGACGCGGCCGTAGTAATTGGCGGCAGCATCCATGCGTTCCATACAGGCTTCGACGGCGAGGGGATCCGCGCCGACAAGTGCATTGGCAAGTCCGTTGCAGATTTGGTGTGAGAGGGGTGCTTCGATCACGGCTTTTACGACACTGGGACAGGAATCGACTTCACCCCAGCCGCTGATGCCGGCATCCGTTTCAATTTGTATGAGGCACGTATCCTGCGTTCCCTCGCAGATAGCCGTTACTTCGGGCAGGCGCAGCACGTGCGCGCGTACGGCGGTGATTTTCATAGTATTTGCCGTTTGATTTAGAAGGTGAAAACGGTTTCGATGGACATGATCTTTCGGCGCGCGAGTCGGTCGTCGGCTCCGCGCTCAAACACGAATCGCGTATCCCAAAGCACCGATACGCCGCTGCTCATTTCCAAACCTAAAATATACCCGTAAAACGTATCCTCGGTCGACTCGAGAAAGCCGTCCGATCCCGTGCCGTCTCCGCCTAGCCGCGTGCCAATATTGTTTTTTTGGTAGTAGGCGTTGGCGCGAGTAAGTCGTGGTATGGATTGGAGCAGAGAGGGGGCTAGGCGCAGATGGGCCAGAATCTGCTGTTGGGGATCGATGCTGCTGGATAAGTATTGGTAGGCGACCGAGGCGTACAGATAGGTGCCCAAATCTGCACCCATCCGCCCGAATACCCCAGATAGCGGCGTTGCGTTGCCGAGGGATGAATCCTTTGAGCGGGCTCTTCCAGAGGATAGATCGATTCGAGCCCGATCTAACTCGTATAGCGCATCAAAGTAGCGCGCGCTAAAGTCGTTGCGAAAGTGGCGGAATTCGATCTGTCCATCCAGGGGGCCGGCATTGAGCCAGAGACCCGGAGCCGCAATGCCCCAACCGGTCGCCTTTTCATTGCCGGGAAACAGGCCCTGAGCGGTTGCCTCGAAAGCGCTCAGATCGTCTTCGTCGTCTATGAGCAGGGCAAGCTGTCCATAGAGTTTGAGTTGAAGCTGTTCTGTTTCACTCAGCGGGTAGGCCGCATCTAAACCGGCTATGGCAAAGCGGTCGCGCCCAACGAGGTTTTTATTAAACGGCTTTTTGCGGTCCACGTCCTCGTCGACGGGGAATGCATCCCCGTAGTCTGCGTAGAGTTCGCGTAGGGTAGCGGCCACGTCGGCGGGATAGCCGCTGTCAGAATCGACGTCAATTATGCCGTCGTTGTCATCGTCGCTGTCGGTTTCATCTGGAACGCCATCGCCATCGTTGTCTAGGGCGAGGTTGCCGTTGGAAGGGAAGGCATCAACGGCATCTGGAATGCCATCGCCATCGCCGTCAAGCAAGCCGCTGTACTGATCGAGGTCGACCACGTAGGTGAGGCCCATTTCGATATTGCTTGCCGTGCGCATGAAGGCGCGGAGTCCGATCAAGGCTCCTCCCTCGCCAATGTCCTGGATATTGTTGATCATTCCCTCGATACCGACGGGCGTGCCGGCTATTTTTTCGGACCGGAACTGAATCCCCGTTTTTTTGATACCTGGGTACTGAAGGGTGTTCCTATAGTCGGACATGATCAGTCCATAGCCCAAGCGCACGTCTTCTAATGCGCCCATTTTGACGTAGGTTGGATCGGTGGGGTGGCCGTAGCGGACGTAATAAATTTTGCGCAAAAAGGAGTCGAGCGCTTCCGTTGATGAGCCGAATTTCCAGCCCTTTGCGCTCAGTCCACCATCGGAGTCGATAAACAGCTCAATGTCGAGAGCGACGCCCCAGTGGCCGATGGGAATATCGGGGCGCATGCTGATGCGATAGAATTGCTCTTGACCAATTGTTGTGCTGCCCATACTGCCGCTGAGCGTCGGACCTTTTATTTCTTCCTCGGCGCGTAGGGGCGGAGTGCTGGTGAACATGGCTGCACCGAGGATAAGCGCGAGTATGCGACGACGCATAGTTTTTCCTTAGCGATTGGCCCGGTAGGGCCCCATTTGGATGGTTTGCTCTTCTTCCTCTTGGACAATCCTATAGCCGATGTGCTGCTGATCGTCGCCAATGGACTGCGTCAATTCGCCAATGCGCATTTCCACGCCGGAAAACAGCGTGCCATGCACGTTGATCGACGTGCGCAAAGAGAGTTTGCGCTGCATTTCTGCGATTTCGTCGAGCTCATCTTCTAGGCTCTTTACGAGTTCGGCTACTTTTGCAATGCGCTTAACGGTCATCAGTATCTTCTGTTTTTCTTCGGCGTCGCGGCAGTAGGAAAGCTTCTGCTTTATCAGGCCGACGTCTTTGCTGGGGATGCCAATATTGGCCAGCAGGCTCGCCTGTTTTTGGTTGCAGGCGTGTATGTTTGTTCGGATCTGCTCGATGCGTTCGAGCGATTCCGGATTGACGCCGGCTACCAAGCGTGTGCTTGTGTTGTAGGGGGAACCAATCGACCGGGCGAGAATGCCTCGGCCACCCCACGCGAGCCCACCCACGAGTGCACGCGATTTACCTTCGCCTTTGCCGGAAACGACGACCTGTCCGCCCGCGCGCACCGAAGCATTAAAAACATGCGAACCTATGCGCACATCGCTGCCAGCGCGGAGCGTGGCTTCCTGCGCGTATTTGGCGGTTATACTGCCACCGGCTATCAGTTCCGTCGACGCGCCAATAATACCTCGCTTGACGATGATATTTTTACCGGCCGTAATATAGGCTCCTGCCTCTACGTAGCCGCCAATGGTCACACTGCCGGTCGAACGCACGGAAAACTGCTGTTGCACGGAACCCTCTATGAGTACGTCGCCGTTGAATTCGATGTTGCCTGTGGTATAGTCGACGTCTCCGGGTATTTTAGATATGGCGTTGATGCCTATGTCGATACGGCGCGAAATGCGGCCGTCTTTTTCCTTGTCTTTCGTGCGCATCGATATCCCGCCAGGGCTTCCTGCGAAAAAGGCGACAATGCCATCGCTTTCGGGTTCGGCATATATGCGAGAATCAATGGTTACTTCGATGTTGATCTGCGGCGGTGGCGGGAGTTCGTTGCCGAATATATCTCTACCGGCTAGCCCTGGTTTGGGGGGGATTAAACGACCTAAAATGTCGTCTTGCTGAACGAGGGTAATTAAGTCGCGCTCGCGGAAATCGATCGAACCATCTTCTAGGAATTTGCCGATACGCTTTTCGTCCTGAACATTGACCTCCCACTCGAACGATGCGTCTCGGCCCATTTCTGCCGCTTCGCCTTCGGCTAACAATATCAAGTAATCCGTGAGTTCCCCTCGCAGCAGCGCGTCGCGGTTTTCTATCCAGCGCTGAGGATCGAAGCCGTATACTACGCCGACCTCTTTCAATAGGACCTGTATCTCGTCTAATTTGGGGTATGCCGGCGTGCCTTTCTGAGGTAAGTTGAGAAAGTAAGCACACCGTTTATCAGGCGTGACCCAAATGGGAGAGAGCACCATGACTTGGACATCCCACTTGAGGCAGATGTATCCAAAGCAATCGGCTCGACAGCGCAGTCCGCCTTCGTCTACCGATAGATGGGCACCTTCTTCAATCTCGAGGTCGCTGCCAGGCTCAGCTGTGACTTCTTCTCCCTGTACGGTCGCGCCAATAAGGCCTTGGGTGGCCGGTGATTTTTCGATGACGGTCTGTCCGGTGACGACCGCTGAGAACGGCAGGGCATCTGGTCGCTCGTATAACGTTGCTAACGAATCGGAGATTGCTTCTGCCGTTTGGAGGGATAGCATGTCGTCAATCATATTCCACGCCGGCACGGAGTAGATGTCGAATGCATAGTGGATTTGTGCGTCGTCTCCGGCAACGGCATGTGTGCCCTCTGCGATGGGCAGCACGGAGGGCAGAGAATGACCGCGTTTCAGACGTTGCTGAATAAGCTCGATTTGCTTCTCCATCACGCCGTTGGTAACCCACATGACCTCTAGGAGGAAATGGAGATCCTCTATGCTGGGAACGGGCTGTCGACGTCCTTCCGGGGGAGGAATATAGACGAAATTTGCCACCATATTGTCGGGACTAACCCATACGGGGGGCAATACGGTGGGGGTCCCATCAATGATTCCTGCGTACCCATAAATTGCTGCGACACACTTAAAGCCGTCGTCGGAGAGATCGGTGTTATCTCCCATTGGCAGGTGAATGTCATCGTCGTCGTCTGGTTCGATTATACTACCAAATACTGTCTCTCCTGCCTCGAATTCAGCGGGGAGAATTCGGGATATGACGTCGCCCGGTTTGACCGGCTTGACGACTCCTCGGTAGGAGCGTATTGCCTCGAGATGGGGGCCTTCCATAATATGCCGCAGGACCTCGAAATCCGTCATCTTATCCGAGATATTGTGCCGGTCCATGGTCTCGGGGGGCAAATGATAGACAACTGAAGCCTGTTTTGTGACGCGCATGGGGCGGCCGCGTGCTACTACCAAGCCACTAATTATCTGGCCGCGGTGAGCCGCATGCACAGCGGAACGAATACCTTCGTAGTCGATGCCGAAGCATATATCTTTGCTGCGGATGAAACGTATGATCTCTTCGTAGTTTACCTCTTGCGTCACCTGCGCCAGCGTCGCCGTGAGTTGGTGTTCGTCGACCTCAATGCTCAGCGCTGTTTTCTGCATTTGCGCAGCAACGTTGTCAAATGCTGCGCGGTCTTGGTTCCGTCGGGAGGTGCGCGATGTTCGCTGGGGGCTTCTGGAGCGGGGGACGACCGAAGATGCGTCATGGGCCGCAGGTGGGTCATCGTCGTCACTGAGTAGCACATCTATATCGACGTCCGAGTCTTCTTCCTCGAGCTTGATGCCTTCCTCTGCTAACAGAGATTCCAAGCCTTCCAAGAGGTTTTTACTTTCGGAGGCTTTGGCGTCTTCCTGACTCTTGTCGTGTTTTTTGCTGGGCATAACCGAAATAAACCGGAGAAGTTGTCCGGACACAATATATGGAAAGCACAAACTGTGGTAAACCGCAGAGACGCTGCGATGTGGGCCGTTTACCTGCGTAAAAAGTAATTGATTTTGCGCTGATTTTCCTTATGTAATTAGCTGTGAGTTGTCGAGAAGGACTGGCCCTGTAAAAACGGAGTGCTTTATTGTGCGAACCCTCGCTGAGTTAATGAACCAGAGTTTCGCGGATTACGCGGACAAAGTCGCCGTGCGCTTTCTGCCCGCCAGCGGTAGAGATATAGCCTATCAACCGATTACATATGCAGAGTTAAAAGTGCGGCGCGATCGGTTGGCTTCAGGGTTGGCGCGACGTGGTCTAGAAAAAGGGCATCGCATTGGTATTCTGACCGATGGGGGCTTGGAGCCGCTGCTGGTCTTTCTCGCCTGCGATCTGCTTGGATTGAGCAGTGTACCGCTGTGCCTGAAGTCCTCACCGGAAATTCTTGCTCATAATATTGGGCACTCGGGTATGGATCTGCTCGTGGTTGATCGTAAGGGTGTGGAGGCACTAGGCGATCTGCTGCAGGGGATAGAAAATCCGCCCCAACTCGTTTACATCGAGCCGGATGGAGGCGAGGG
>JAYOKQ010000112.1:0-12875 GCA_038119905.1 Gemmatimonadota bacterium
ATACCAGGCTCAGCGGAAGCGTGCGCGTTGGTGATGATCTTGTTCCACAGCTCGCGCGCGCGCACCGTGCGATAGACAGTCCCCTCAAAGCGCAGGTCAAAGTCGGAGTCAGCAAGCACGGCCTGCATGAACTCGTGCGTTATCAACACGCTTATATTGGCGTACTGCACTTTGGTGCGATTGGCGTCGTTCTTAATCGTGATAAAGCTCTCGATATCAGGATGGTCAACGCGCAGTGTCAGCATGAGCGCGCCGCGGCGCCCCGCCTGCGATACCGCGTTGGTGCTCTCCGAAAGCAGGTTCATAAAGGCCGTGCAGCCCGGCGAAGCATCGACGGTCGCGTTGACCGGCGCTCCCTGCGGACGCAGGATCGAAAGATCTGTTCCGACACCACCGCCGGTGCGGTAGACCATGGCCGACTCGCTCAGGCAGCGGTAAATGCCTTCAAGGCTGTCCTCTTCAATCGGGATGACGTAGCAGTTAGATAGGGTGGGCTTGCGCTTGGCCTCGTCGCGTCCAGCACCGTGCATAACGCGACCGCCGGGAATGAACTTGAAATCCATCAGCAGTGAGAAAAAGCGATCGTACCAGTACTCCTTATCTTCTTCTACCGAGGCCATAGCACGCGCTATACGGTCCCATATGTGTAGCGGACCTTCCTCTCCAGGAGCTAGGTACTTACTGCGCAATACATCTACGGCTAGGTCGTTCTCTCCGTAATACGTCTCAGCATCGGCCGCGCTCGCCAACAGGTCGTCCTGACCATTGCGCTTGAGGCCGTGGCCTTCGAGCTGGGACAACAAATCTTCAATTCGATTGGCAACTCCGGCCGCCGCGTCGGAGCCATCTTTCACTTTTTCTGACGCCATTCCGCCCTCCCTAAAGGCAAAACAAGGTCCTTCCGCACAGGGGGTGTGCTAGTGCGGGGACTTGATTATTTAATGATGTAGGGGAGTAGACAATGATGCGGCAGCGAACACACTATGTTTCGCAAGTCGCACGGTCATCACACAAGATATTGTGTGATGACCAAAGATAGAGAGAACGCGGAGGTTGTCAAGCGATTTTTCGCAAAAATATCACAATATGCTGTGGTATGGGTATTTTATGCACACTAATTGTTGGTGAGTTGTTCCAACTCGCGCATAAAATCGCTTTTATCCTTAAACTGGCGATATACGGAAGCAAAGCGGACGTAGGCAACATCGTTGACGGACCGCAGGTGCTTCATCACGAGTTCACCTATCTGCGAGCTCTGGATTTCCTTTTCGTTGAAGTTACCCAGATCCGTTTCAATGACGTCTACCAGTTGCTCTATCGCCTCTACAGACACTGTCGTTTTGTAGCAGGCTAACTGGATTTTGTTGAGCAGTTTTATACGGTCAAACGGCTCGCGACGACCGTCGGCTTTAATAATCGTCAACGGTACGTTCTCGATGTACTCGTAGGTGGTGAACCGCTTGCTACAGTTGATACACTCGCGACGACGGCGAATGGCCATGCCCTCGCGGCAGGAGCGCGAATCAACAACTTTGTCTTCTTGGTGGTTACAATAGGGACAGCGCATAAAAAAATCCTCCCACAGACAGCAGTCGCACCATGAGATGCTCATGCTGAGAATTGAATGCCGGGGAGGATTAAAGTGAGGAGCTTACCGGAGCTCCTCACCGGGGGAAATATCGTCTACATGATAGTAAAAACAGTGAGATATGGCAAGAGCTAGTTCAGCTGAAATGTAAAAGGTAAGCTCACCCATACCTTGACAGGCTTATCGTTTTGTATGGCCGGTTCAAACTCCCATTTCCGCGCCGCGGCCTTGGCCGCCTCATGAAAAACTTCGGGACCCGTGACCTTACCAATGGCTTCAACTTTGCCCATTTTGTTCACTAGCGCCGTGACAAATACCTTGCCCGTAATATTGGCCTTGCGCGCGATATCCGGGTACTCCGGCACAGCGCGCTTGGTCGGAACGGGCTGCTTTTCGACTTTCCACAGTTCGACGACTTCCTCTTCCTCTTCCAGTTCGACCTCGTCGACCAAATCCTCCATCGGCGGCGGCGGAGCCAGATCGTCCAAGTCGAGGTCCAGATCGGTATCCTCAATTGTCACGTCGTCGGCAATATCCGGGTCGTCGGTCGCCACAGGAACTACCGGCCGCGCCGGCGGAGGCGGACGACGCTCCTGCTTTGTCTCAGGTATTTCCTCGAGTTGGATAACGATGGGATCTTCGGACTTGGCGTAAGCCTCCGCCTCAAATGTGGGAAAAAGCGCAAAGAGAATACCGTGTATCACCACGGAAGCTCCGACACAGGTCCACAACATCTTGCGGTAGGTTAGGCGCAGATTCGCTTCGGGTTGCTTGCCGCGGATCATCTATTCGATCTCCCGTTTTGTCGAGAAGTTGACCCGCAACGCTTCTACCTTGCGCAACTCTTCCATGACGTCGGAAATCACGCCAAACTGCGAGTCTTTGTCTCCGCGCAGCGAGATGATGAGCCGAGGATTGGCCGTCATTCGAGCATGCACTAGCTGTCCCAGGGTATTAAGGGGCACGTTTTTGTCTTCCATGCTAATCGTGCCCTCGCTATTGACCCATATCTGCAGGACATTACGCCGGCTCTCCAGCTTTTCGATTTTTTCCGCCTCGGGCAACTCTACCGGCACACCGCGATAGCGCACAAACACGGTCGACACCATAAAGAAGACCAACAGGAGGAACGAGATGTCCGCCATTGAGGCCGTAGGGATTACGCTTCCTACTTTGGACTTGCGGTTAAATTGCACGTGTCACTCTTCCGGGTTGGCGATCGAAATCTTTGTGGCACCAGCCATTTTCAAGTCGTCGAGCACGTCGACAAACGTGCGGTAAGTCGCACCCCGCTCCGTCTTCACAGAGACGATTAGCTTGTCGTTCTCAGCCAAGCGTGCTTTGATCTGTGACTGAAGCTGGCCAGCGGGAACCGGAGTCAATTGCTCGTTCTCGAAGAAAGCTACCTGGTCGCGCGCGTTGATCCACACATTGAGGATATTCTTGCTCTGCACCTCTTTGGTCTCGCCGACGGGCGGCAGGTGCAAAGACAGCCCCTTATCCTGGTTCATCGTCGTCGTAACAAGAAAAAATACGATGAGCAGAAAGGCGATATCCGCCATGGAGGCTGTTGGAATCTCCGGCGAGACTCGGCTCTCGCGCTTCTTGATCACGCTTAGGCCCCTTCGTGCTCGCGCTCGGCCAACAGATCGATAAAGGCGGCCGTCTGTTCGGTCATATCGGCGATAATTTTATCGATGCGATTGGCAAAGAAGTTATAGCAAAACTGGATGATAATACCGACTATCAGACCCGCCGCCGTCGTGATGAGCGCTTCCGAAATACCGCCCGCTACCATTGAGGGCTCCACGTCACCGGCCGTTTTGATCGCCTGAAATGCGTTGATCATACCGCTAACTGTTCCAAGAAAACCGATCATCGGAGCGAGGTTAGCCACCGTCGACAGCCACACCATACCCCGCTCTAAAAAGGCCATTTCAACCGCACCGGAATTATCGACGGCCTTTTCAACGTGATCAATTCCACGGTGCATGCGCAGCAGACCGGCGTGAATGACGGACGCAACCGGACCGCGCGTTTCCGAGCAAAGCTGTGCCGCTCGATCCGGGCCACCACCCTTAAGCGCACCTTCCAACTCCTTAAAAAATTCTTCGGCATCAATAGCTGCGCGCGATAGCGTGATCAGACGCTCGATTGCCACGGCGATGCCGATAATGAGCAAAACGAGCAAGGGCCACATGGCCCAACCGCCGTCTGCAAAAAGCTTAACCATTTTCTCTCCCTCACCAATCAGTTAGGCCCGTCCATATGGGGCTCGGTGTTGTTTGCCTGTGCCGGCTTAGGACTGGCCGTCCTTATCGCCAAAAAACTCACGCTTCAACTTCTCTTCTTCCGTCTCAGGCGGATGAATTTTCCAGATGCGCTGCTGGGCCACACGCTCCCAAGCCGGATCGGCCTTGGCCTTTTCATAGGCGGCAACGGCCTCCTCTTCGGCGCCGTCCCTCAGCAGCAAATCACCTTTCAAAACAAGCAGGTGTGCATCTTCGCTAGCCTGTAGACCGCGATCCAACCAACGACGTGCCGCTTTAAACTGATCCTCCCGCATATTCCACTCGACGAGCTGAGCGACGGTCTGAATATCTTTGGGATCAGCGCGCACCATGCCTTCGCGCGCTTTGAGCAAGGTCCCCTCGTCGTTCTGCTCCTCGGCAATGGCCGCGATTCGACTATAGTAGGAGTAAGCATTCACGGTGTCGACCAATGCCAGCTTGAAGAGTGACTTAAAAGCACCCGCCGTATCTCCCGTCTCCAACTGCAGTTCGACGACGCTTTCAAGCTGCTTGGTATCGACTTCCTCGCCCTCGCTACCCACCAGCTTTCGACGCCACTTGAGCGCTTCTTCGACCTGCCCTAGATCTTGATTCAGCAAGGCCAGCATCTCAAAGAGCTCCTCGTCGTCCGCGCCGCGCCCTATGAGTTGGGTGTAGTGCGTGACGGCGCGCTCACTGCGTCCCTCGCGACGGTAGAGGTCGGCCAGTTTACGGCGATTTTCATCGGAATCAGGTTTGACCAGTAGAACGCGCTCTAAGCAAAACGCAGCTGAATCAACCACGTCGCTCGACGCGTAGACTGAATAGAGGCGCAGATTCGAGTTGACGTGAAGCGAATCCAACGCCAACGCTGCGACAAACGCAGCGCGCGCCGCATCAAACTGGCGCAAGCGATAGTTCATGTCACCGAGGAAAAAGTGGGCTTGTAAATCAGCCGGACTGTATTTAACCAACTGGCTGTAATAGTCGCGCGCCTCGGCGTATTCTTTTTTCGACCGGGCGGTCTTA
Organism: Gemmatimonadota bacterium; assembly: GCA_038119905.1. Lineage (GTDB taxonomy): Bacteria > Latescibacterota > UBA2968 > UBA8231 > UBA8231. Next base: position 4,888 of record JAYOKQ010000112.1, read on the forward strand.
GCCAAGAACTTGTATTTCCTCACCGAATCGGCGGTCGCCACTTCGGCTTGTGCGGCCACATCTCCTGCCGCAAAGGCTGCGAGTATAACAATGATTGATAAGAGATTCATGAGTGGTCCCATCTATCGCCGTAACAGGGCTGAGCGATATTGTCACAATGTGAACGGTCCATAAGATGTAAAAAGATCGGGCAATGAGCAACACGCTTGTGTATTGTGGCTATTACCTCCTGCAACGGACCACGGACAACAGATTACACCATCTTTGTTACGAGTCCATAGCACTTGTGTTACATTCCCGTCATGCACAGAGTAGATACAGCAAAATCTTGCCAAAACAATCACAGCAAACGATTTTTTCTCATGCTCGCGAACAAAGCCGCAACTTAGGTGTCTGTATAGGTCTATGCAGCGAAAAAAACTGAGTATACTGGACGATGAATCAGAGCGCATAGCCCGTGCGGCCCAGGGCGACCTGCGCGCCTTTGACGAACTCGTGCACCAGCACTACAGTCTAGCCTACAGCTTGGCCTACAAAGTCCTCGGCGAAGAGGACGACGCACGAGAAGTCACCCAAGACGCCTTTGTCAGGATACACCGTGCGCTTAGCAGCTTTCGCGGTGACGCCTCGTTGAAGACGTGGATCATGCGCATCGTCATGCGCTTAAGTCTAAACCGTCGACGCGATCGGACGCGCTCTTCCTGGCGGCGCCTTGGACTGCACCGCGGCGAAGGGGATACGCACGAGATGGCTCCTACCCAGCAGACGCCGGAGTCCGAATACATATCCCGCGAAACCCGCACCCAGGTGCAGACGCTGATCGACCACCTACCCGACTCGCTGCGTCAGGTCATCATACTGAGTAGTTTTGAAGATCTGGCGTACGAAGAAATAGCGCAGATCCTGGACGTGCCAATCGGCACGGTCAGTTCGCGCCTACACGCAGCGCGCAAGAAACTTCTACAGCAGTTTAGAGAGTACGACCTTCTATAGAGGCAGAGCATATGTTCAATCGAAAACACAAGAAACAGCGTGCTATCTCCGCCTATATTGACGGCGAACTGACAGCTGCGCAGCATGCAGCCTTCGGCGAGCAGTTGGTTTTTGATGCACACCTCCGATCAGAGCTTGCCGATTTTACTTCTGCGGATGCAATCGTTCGCAGCGCGCTCAACCCGGCACACATTCCCACCCCGCCTGTCCTATCGACGGTTAGCGATCCGCATGACGACCTACCCAATGAAAACGCAGCGCGCCGAAATCTGGCGCCCGTTGCCATCGCAGCAGCCGGTCTGATCGTGACGGCCGGCCTAACGCTCGCCAGCCTGCGCCGGCGAGGTATTGTCTGAGGTACACTGTGAATTGGTTTGAAAAAATGAAGAGCGGGCTAAAGACCCGCATAAAACGTGAGATACCTCAGGGCATCTGGATCAAGTGCAAGCGGTGTGGCCATTCGAACTATGAAAAAGCCCTCGAGCGCAGCCACTGGATCTGCCCGGAATGTTCTTTCCACTACCCCATCGGCCACCAGCAATACGTCGATATGCTGATAGACTCGGTCACCTTTACCGAAACCGATCCCGATGTCAGTCCAACGGATCCGCTCAACTTCCGCGGCTATAAAGACAAGATCAAAGACGGGCGGCGTCAGAGCGGCACTGGAGAATCGGTCTATACCGGTACGGGCCGGATCGGCGGACATCCCGTCGCACTCGGCATTATGGACACGCGCTTTGTCATGGGCACGTTGGGTGGAGCCACGGGGGAGAAAATTTGCCGCCTAATCGATCGCGCCATAAGCGAACGGCGCACTTTTATCCTAATCTGTCAGTCGGGTGGCGCCCGCATGCAGGAGAGCGCGTTCTCCCTCATGCAGATGGCGCGCGTCAGTGCTAAGCTACACCAACTTTCGGACGCCGGCCTGCTCTATGTAGCGATCCTAACCGATCCGACCTACGGCGGTGTTACCGCTAGTTTTGCCATGCTCGGCGACCTAATCATCGCCGAGCCCGGCGCGCGCATCGGCTTTGCCGGTCAGACCGTCATCAAGCAATTTCTCGGCGGAGACGCCCAACTTCCCGAAGGCTTTCAGGTAGCAGAAACCGTTCTGGAACACGGTTTTATCGACCGCATAGTGCGGCGCGACCAGATGGCCGCTGAGTTGGCCGGTCTTATCGCTCTACTGGCTCAACCAGAGAGCGAAACAGCCGGATAGCGCTGCCAACTGTGAGCACGCCATCCTGACTCCGCGCGCCCTCGCCACTATCGCCCTCATGGCGGCACTCACGGCCGTCGGTGCGTGGCTGCGCATTCCCCTGCCCTATGTGCCCGTCACCCTGCAGATGAGTTTTGTGTATCTGTCTGGAATATGGCTGGGAGCTCGAGGTGGTTTTCTCGCCCAAGCTGTGTATGTAGGAGCCGGTCTAGTGGGGTTTCCCCTCTTTGCCAAGGGCGGAGGACCACAATACGTCCTTGAACCGAGCTTTGGCTACATAGCCGGTTTTCTGCCGGCAGCTTTTTGCGCCGGAATCATGGCACAGCGCACGACGACATACGGCGGCTACCTACTGGCCGCCGCCGCCGCGCTCTGTATGGTGTATGTACCGGGAGTCATCTGGCTATACATCGCGCTCAACCACGTCCTTGGCCAATCAACGACGCCAGTCGCAGCCCTTGCATTGGGCCTGAGCACTCTTCCCAAAGATTTGGCTCTACTGCCACTGAATGCCTATTTAGGTCAGCAGGTCAGACGCAGGCTTCCATATGTAGCATCAGAACACGTTACCTAAATCAAAGAACACGTCCGTCTGTTCACCCGAGTGTCCCACACCCATACGCACTACAAAATCTCTGTCCCAGGAGAGTCTCAAACCCCCTCCTACGCTTGCGTGCATCCCGCTCAAGCCCACGTCCCCGAGATCTGGCCAAACCCGTCCGAAGTCTACATAACCGGCTCCATACCACTCCAAATACTGACCAAATAGCCACATAGAATGCATCATGTAGCGCGCTTCGAGATTGGAAAAGTAGCGCACGTCATCGGTGAAACGCTGCGTGTCAAAACCGCGCAAGGAATCGCTGCCACCCAACCCTTTTACCCGACGACTACCCCCAATTTCTCCATAAGCGTACAGGGGTACTTCGCCGGCTAGGACCTCAAAAACGGCGCGATGCGCCAGCGTAAGCCGCTCGGATAGGTCCATATAACGCAGGTCGGTAAAGGTGTATCGCTGAAAGTTAATCTCTTGGAAAAACAGACCAATCAGCGAGTTGCGCGAACTCTCGTACGACCACTCGTGAAAGGCCCCTCTGCTAGGTATCGTCTCGTCGTCTCGACTATCCCATTCCACGGTGCAACTAAAAAAACCAGTGAAGCCATCCCGCACTCCATCGGGCGTTCCTTGATCCAAATAGAAAGCCGCCGCACCACGCTTTTCAACCTTCGTATTTTCTAGCCCCAAACCAACGGAAGCAGTAACGGGACCGCGGATATGGCGCAAAAAACTGACCAAGAGACGCGGTTCTTCTCTCAGGACATAGTAATAGTAGTTTTCGTCCAAATAGCGATCGCTACCGCGGTCAGTCAGCTCTTTATCGTAGCGACTCTCATTGCCCAAACCGTAGTAGCGCGTGCGCAGATTGCGCTCCATGCGCGCTTCGAGGCGCACGCCAAAACCCGTGCCAGAAATCCGCGGTACTTTGAGTCGAATCCGATTTTTGAGCTTGCCCTCGCTAGAGCGTTGAACATGAAGTGTGAGTTTGTAGCGATAAGGGCGGCGGCTATAGTCTGCCCAGTGGACCCGCGCACCCACATTCCATCCCGTGTTGGGATTGAAAAACACAAACGGGAGCCCCGTAACGCCGTAGGGCACATCCCCCAGCGTAAACTGCCGCCGCTTTGATAGCCAGCGAACCGCACCTACCGTTCCTTCGGTCGCCACCAACGGAGCGCGCACCAGCGCGTTGGGCAACCCTTTGGCGTTGGCCGTGCTATCCGCTGTTGCACTTGCCTGTGCCCATCCCGCACTTGATGACAGACACAGGCACAGGCCCCATCGCAGGAGTATACTATGCGTGCAAGTGCGTTCAGGGCCGACGTTCAAAGCGGTGTCTATCCTCTTCACTCGGAGTCATATCCAGGGCAAACCGAACGGGTGTCAGAGCGACTTCTTGGTTCTGGAGTGCGATGATATCGCCCTCTTCTTGCTGGATTTGAAGACCGGAAAACGCATGCTCGAAGCAATTTTCGGCGCTGGTGCGGGAAAATATAGAGCCGTATATGGTCGGCGTTATGCCGGTAAAACGACGCGGCGTGTGCTCGCAGGTAGACGTAGGCATATTAACCGTCATAAGTGACGCATCGCTCGGCAACCCCCCATCCCAGACTTCCTGCACAATACTTCGCCCTACCGCAGCCGCGTTGGACAACAGATCTTCCGTATGGGATTCCAGACGTCGTTCGCGGCGCCACAGGGCAAAATCCTGGCTGGGCAATTCCAATGAGAAGGCCAGCGAGGGCACCCCCGCGAGAAAGCCTTCTACAGCCGCCCCGACAGTTCCCGAACTAAGAAAAAAGGCTAGTCCGGCATTCGTCCCCATATTGATACCCGATACGACGAGCGCAGGCATTGTGTCAAAAAGAGCGTGTACGCCGATGTTGGCACAGTCGGCTGGGTATCCACCGAGCGTGTAGATGGTATAGCCGGAGCGTTCTACCTGATTGAGTTCAATCTGCGAAAAACGGCTGATGACTTTGCCCGTCCAACTGCATTCGGACGCGGGGACTACTGTTCGCACGGGAGCGACGGCCGAGAGTTCGGCAATAAACGGCTCGAGCATAGGCGAATCGATGCCATCATCATTGGTCAGCAATATCCACGGATCTTCGTCAGCCACACGGCCCACCTTTCTCCAATTTTTCAGCGTGGGGCCTCAATATAATACGTTGGCGACCGCCTCCCAACTATTTACTTGCCGTGAATCACACCGCCCCCTTTACTTTTCTACATGGAGGCCGTCGATCTACTGCGCGAATTAGAATCTCTGTCAGCAGCGCTGGGCATTGAGGTTCGCTACGAGCCATTGGAAGGGTCTGGGGGTCTATGTCGCTACGGGGGCAACACGTATGTGATCATACCTAACGATCTGTCGCTGTCCCAACGAGTCGACGCGCTTGTGGATGTGTTGGCGCGCCAACCCTATGACACAGTCTTCGTCCGGCCCCACCTCCGAGACCTGTTAAACAGCCGAATAGACGCATAAAAACACTACATAAGTACCTTTAACATTTGGACTTTAGAGCTCTATTTGATATATTTTAAAACTATGTTTGCGTTTCATTAAGACCTGCCATCCAAGGACTTACCTATGCCACTTCGCATAACTGCCCTACTACTCACCCTGATCGCACTGAGCCAACCGACCTACGCACTCCGTTTCTACGTCAACCCCACAACGGGTGATGACCGACGAAGCGTGCAAAGCGCGCAGGATACGAGCACCGCGTTTAAGACTATAACCCACGCGCTGCGCATTGCTCATATAGTGCAAGAAGGGCGCCCTCACGTGATCGAGTTGGCATCGGGGACCTATTCTCCAAGCATGGGCGAGACGTTTCCCCTGCACATTGCACAGCCGGGCATTTACATCAAAGCCAATGGGCAGACCGTATTCGACGGTGAAGGTAAGTCCAACTTCTTTGATATCAGTGCCCCTACGAGCGATTTCACCATACAAGGAATTGATTTTTATAACGGTGCCAGCACAAAGGGGGGCGTCGCCTACTGCAACACGTGCTCCCTCCGCGTGACCAACAATCGCTTTTTTCGCAACCGTTCTAGCCAAGGTGGGCATATCGTCTACTCAGAAAATGGCCGTCTCAAGTTCTATAACAATTTGGTCCGGGACAGTGGCAACGGAGCCGATACCGTAGCCGTCATCGAATTGCGCAACACCTTTACCGATACGACCACTCGCGACGAAATACGCAACAATATCTTTTACCGGAACCCCTCACCCAACATCTGGACTGCCAGCCCGCGCGCCTATATAAGCAGTAATATGTTTATCGGTCCGGAGCGCGAGGCCATACGCAATGCCTCGGACAGTGCGGTTCCACTTATCGGACATAATCTGTTTTGGGAAACCGGTATCTTCTATACAAATAGCCAGGAAGACAGCGTTCAGATCCAGCGCGCGGACCGAGACACGGTGACGTTTTCTGCGGCCAGTATCTCATTACCACCCGTTATGAAAAATGCTCCGGATGTTCGCACCCTCACTTTCCGCAGCGATACGCTCAGCCTGAGCGATCTCAACGTCCGCCTGCCTTCATTCGTTACCAACGCGCCCGACACCTTAATACAGGTGGGTAAAACACACCAGTACCTCATAGGCCTAAGCGGCCCGGCATACCAATTTGTCGACTATACCTTCGATACATTACAGCTACCTGAAGGAGCAGAAATTCAAGCTGTCGACGGGGTACCTCGGCTCGTTCTCTGGAGCCCGACCCTCAACGACACGACGAGCCATCCGATCAGTTTTCAGATAACCAACCCAGCCGGCATCGTCGATACGCTGTCGTATAACTTGGACGTGTTCACGGGCCAGACGTTTCCCGATACGACCAGCTTTCGCGCACTACGCGACGAAAATGGGCGACTATCCGGTATGTATACAGAAGTCCGCACCGTGGAAGTACCCCATGTAACAGACCAGCCCTACCTGTTTGATATCAGCGTTAGTGGCAGCAAATCGCTCTATGTCTTCACCCCACTCGCCTTGCCGTCTGGCGCATCGGAAAGTCAGGCGCAGCAAGGCATAATCGACTGGTTCCCAACGCGAGCCGACACGGGGCGCAGTAACGTCAGTATGGAAATCATTGACCCATCGGGCAACGCAGACACGCTACAGCACGATATCTACGTCTTCACGCCAGAAACGTTTCCCGACACCTCATTGGCCAAACCGCTGATCACCGTAACGCTAACGCCCGATACAACCGGTGCACTATCCGCGCTGAATGCGCTGGAGCCAACATTTTCTTCGGCCAATAGCGCCACCGGTAACCTATTCACGAATCCGGTCGTACTCGACACCACCGTGAACCGCTTTGAACTTATGAACGGCCTGTCTCCGGCCATTGATGCGGGCTCTCCTGTCGTTGCATTAATAGACGGCATCGGCGGCAAAAATCGGAACGATATCGGCTTTTACGGCGGCCCGATAAACGGCGGAGTGCCCACACCTAACACCACCTTTTCCGAGGTCAATATCACGAGCCTGCCCGACAGCGTTGCTGTGGAGGGACAACCATTCACCTATAACCCAACGCTATCGCCCAACGCCCGCATTGACCTAATCGACCTCATCGCCGACGTACCGGGATCTTCTGTGCCACCGACTATGGGCCCCTACAATCCGTTTGGCCGCATTCCCCCTATTCAGTGGACGCCTACGTTGGCCGATACAGGGTCTTATCTAATTGGCGTACGCGTTATTACCTCAAATAGTTCCGGAAGACACTACTTTCCCCTGCGCGTTAGGCCTATAAACGAGCTGCCCTATCTAACGGCTGCAGCCGATACAACGGCTCTGGAAGACGAACTCTACTCATACGCCATTCAAGCGAACGATGCGAACGGCGACACCTTAACCTACGCGTTAGTAAGTGGACCAGAGGGCATGTCCGTCGATTCGCTCACAGGCATAGTTACCTGGTCGCCAACGCAGGATGAATTGGGGACCTATGCCGTTTCCGTCCGCATAGAAGACGGCAAAGGCGGCTCTAGTCTACACGACTACACGCTCGTAGTCAGCAATACAAATGACGCCCCGACGATACAGTCGACTCCCGACACAACGGCAACGGAAGACGCCCTCTTTTCTTACGCGGTATCGGCGAGTGATCCAGATCCAGTAGACACCCTATCCTACGCGCTTATCAATGGACCAACGGGAGCCAGCATAGACAACTCAGGCCTGCT
>JAYOKQ010000113.1:0-12866 GCA_038119905.1 Gemmatimonadota bacterium
TACTGAATTTAAACAACTTGGAATATTTGCAACACTGTGGCGCAGGCTTTGCTATAGAGGGGACATACACCTACTTGGAGGATTCTGTGCACACGACCTATTTAGCCGTCCAACTCGCTCTCGCCGTCGGCACATTCATCATTATCGGCCGCGCACTCATCGAACGAGTGCAGGAAATGGGACTGACCGTAGACGGATCTGCAGATTAACGGCGCCCGCCGCTCGATCCCTTGAATCCATCGCCAAAATCATAGCCCGCTTTACTCCAATCAATCTTTCCCGCCTGCGCTTTGAGCTTATCGAGTGCCTCGGCGGCGGCCTTATCCTCTGTCACCTGCTGGGCTGACGCACCCATCGAACCCTGTACACTGGCCGGGTTTTTCTTCTGAACCAAAGTCGACTTCTTTGAGGACGAAGGTGCCGCCTTGGGCTTCGGAGGTTCTTTCAGCTTAGATGTGAGCGGCTTGTCCTTGTAGAAGAAATCGCCGAACTCTATCATCACCGCCGCCTTTTCCTGAGGCGTTACCTCTCCCAAAAAGCCGATGGTATCGTTGATCTGCTCTATGGTCGCCAGATCAAAATCCGTCAGGATTTCCCTCGCGCGCTCTTCGCCCATTGCAATGAGAAAGACCGCTATTTTTTCAAGGCGCGTAAAGCGATCAGACGGAGAAGGCATTGCGTTTCCTTTCAGAGAATAGATTCACGCTGTGCGGACGGCGCTAGTCGCGCTGGCGCAGCGCTTCCTGCCACTCATTGAGCTTTAATAGAGCCTGAAGCGGCGTAACCTGACTCAGGTTCATCTTCTTTAATTCATCGGCAAACGGCGCATCAGCCGCTGGAAATAGATCGAGCTGAGGGCCCGTAGCAGGGGCGGCCCCATTGTTTTCAGCCACTACTGCGGCTTGACTCTTTTCTACTTCGCTGTGCCCGTTGGATGAATCGTTCACCGCGATACCCGAATGGATTTGTTCTACGTCGATCTGCTCTCCTTCTAAACGCGCGAGTATTTCTTTGGCTCGGGCTACTACCTGCACTGGCATACCGGCCATCTGCGCGACGTTAATACCATAAGAGCGATCGGCTGGACCCGGCGCCAAACGGTGGAGGAATACGACGCGATCGCCGTCCTCGCGCACGGCCACGTTGAAGTTCTTTACGCGCTCCAACTGCTGCTCTAACGCAGTCATCTCGTGATAGTGCGTAGCAAAGAGCGTCCGCGCACGCGCGTGCCGGTGGACATATTCGACAATAGACCACGCAATACTCAGCCCGTCAAAGGTGCTCGTACCGCGTCCCAACTCGTCCATGAGAATTAAGCTGCGATCGCCCACGTTGTTGAGAATATTGGCCGCTTCGTTCATCTCGACCATGAATGTGCTCTCTCCACCGACCAAGTTATCCGAAGCGCCAACCCGTGTAAAAATGCGATCAACTACGCCAATATGAGCGGATTTAGCTGGCACAAATGAACCAACCTGCGCCAAGAGAGTGATGAGACCAACCTGGCGAATAATGGTGCTCTTCCCCGCCATATTAGGTCCCGTTATCAGCAGGATTTGCGCCGCATCGGCGTCGAGGCGCATGTCGTTGGGCACAAAGCGCCCCTCGCGCAGCTGGCGTTCAACAACGGGATGACGCCCCTCAGAAATTTCTATGGCCGTGCTGTCGTCGACGACCGGACGAACATAGCGTTCGAGTTCGGCTAGTTCGGCAAACGAACACAGCAGATCGATGCGGGCCAGCGCGCGCGCAATCTGCTGCACCTGCGTCGTCCATTCTGCGACTCGATCGCGCAGCTGCAAAAACAGGCTACTCTCAAGTTCTTTCAGAGCGTCCTCGGCGCCCAACACCTTCTCTTCGTATTCCTTTAACTCAGGCGTAATATAGCGCTCGGCGTTGGTCAGTGTCTGTTTGCGAATATAGTCTTCCGGTGCCCGCGCCGTGTTCGCTTTGCTGATTTCTATATAGTATCCGAAGACCTGATTAAAACCGATTTTAAGCGAGGTTATACCCGTTCGCTCTCGTTCGCGATGTTGGATTTGGGCAATGAGGTCCTTGCCGCCGCGGCTAATCTGACGTAGTTCGTCGACGCGGTCGTCAAAACCATCGCGAATCAGTCCACCTTCGGTCAAAACAGCCGGCGGTTCGTCGACTAAGCAGGTGCGTATCGATCCGACCAACTCGCTCACTTCGACCAGTTCTTCGTCGCGCAGACTCACCAGATAGGGGGCGGACCGTTCCCCTAAGCAGGCCCGCACTTCGGGCAGTTTCTCTAGTGAAGAAGCCAGCGCGACTAGATCGCGTGCGTTGGCGCGCTGACAGCAAATGCGCGCCATGAGACGCTCTAAATCACCGACGCCCTGGAGCAGCGAACGGACTGAGCGGCGCACATCGCGGGCGACGAGCATTTCCTCTACCACGTCGAGTCGGCTATGGATCTCACCTACCTTCTTCAACGGCTGTATGAGCCACATGCGCAGCAGGCGCGCCCCCATGGGGGTACAGGTGTGATCGACTACATCAAGCAGAGAACCGCTGCGACCGCCGTCCTGCTGGTTGCCGAGAATCTCTAAGTTGCGCTGGGCAATTGCATCGACCATAGCGTGATTTTCGCGCTGCTTGCGCTGCAGTCTATTGATGTGATCGACCGCACCCCGCTGATTGTCGCGCAGATAGGCCACTACGGCACCAGCCGCCCGCACTCCAGCATCCATCTCATCGCAGCCAAAGCCCTTGAGCGAACGCACGTTGAGCTGTTCATAGAGCAGATCGCGCGCAGATCCCTCTTCAAAGTGCCAGTCTTCTATGCGGCTCTGTGCGGCACGTGGCAGCAGGCGCTCTACTTGCTCGACCCACGCCGCATCGGCTGCATCAGACAGCAGCAATTCAGCCGGCGCCAGTCCCTGCAGTTCGTCGCCGAGTGCCTCAACGGGTACTTCGTCGAGCACAAAATCTCCCGTCGACATATCGACGCTAGCCAAACCGACGATATCACCCTGCAGAGAAAGACCAACCAGAAAGTTATTGCGCTGTTGATCGAGCATCGAATCAGCTAGCGCCGTGCCGGGGGAAACAACCTGCACGACGTCTCGTTTAACAACCCCCTTAGCCATCTTGGGATCTTCTACTTGTTCGCAGATAGCGACCTTGCGCCCCATCTGAACCAGTTTGGCCAGATAGTTTTCCATCGCATGGTGGGGCACGCCGGCCAGCGGCACGTCACCCGAAGTTTTGCCGTGGTTACGCGATGTGAGCGTAAGTCCCAACAAACGCGCAGCCTCTTTGGCATCATCGAAAAACATTTCGTAGAAATCGCCCATACGAAAGAACAGAATCGCATCTTGATGCAGGTGCTTAAAATGCATGTACTGTTCCATTGCCGGCGTGAGTTTGGTCTTAGACATAGCGCTCGCGTGTGGGAAGTCGACGTCTACATATAGGAGATTGCATACACGTGGAGTATAAAATATAAATTTGCTGCAGGGACGCCAAAGCTGCGACATACGAGCCTATTTGACATAAAAAAACGGAGCGTCGGGACATGCCCGACGCTCCGCCCTATTCGCACTGAGAAGCTGCGATACTAGCTTTCTTCGCCGCTATCGTCAGCCGGTGCGCCACCTTCTTCGTGCGCGTCACCCCAGCTTTCCATCTCGTCGTCTGAATCAGCCGTCGTCTCGTCGACAACGTACTCACCGATGGGATGGGCTGCCAAATACGCTTCGTATTCGGCCTGGTCTTTGTCGCGGAAGTAGTCGCGCGCACTGAGCACGATTTTCTTCTGGTTTTCGTCGAACTCGATGACCTTCAGCGGGATCTCCTGTTCTTCGGAGAAGCACTGATGCGGGTTCTGCATGCCGTCAATAGCCAGCTGCGACAGCGGCACAAAACCGTCTACATCACCATCAAACGACACCACCAAACCACGCTCGAGAATGCGCGAGACGATACCGCGCGTTTCGGTACCGACTGCATATCTCTCGGCAAACTGTGGCCAGGGATTTTCGAAGGCCATCTTGTGGCTCAGCGATATGCGTCGACGCTTAACGTCAATCTCCGTCACGACGACTGAAATAACGTCGCCCTTTTTGAACATTTCGCTGGCTTGGCGAATACGCCGAGTCCAAGACATGTCGGAGATGTGCACCAGCCCATCGATATTATCCTCAATTTCGACAAAGGCACCGAAATTGGTCAGGCTGCGCACGGTACCTTCCAAGCGCGTGTTCGGCGGATACTTGGCGTCGAGCGTTTCCCAGGGATCGTCCTCGGTCTGCTTCATACCGAGCGAGATCTTCTGGTTCTCCTGATCGATTTTGAGGATCATGACTTCGACAACGTCGCCGATGTTGACCAGCTTTGACGGATGACGCACGTGCTGCGTCCACGACATCTCGGAAATATGCACAAGTCCCTCGATGCCTTCTTCCAATTCTACGAAGGCGCCGTAGTCGGTAATGGAGACGACTTTACCGCGCGTCTGGCTATCGATCGGATACTTGTCCTCAATGCTCTCCCACGGATGGGAGGTCAGCTGCTTCAGACCCAGCGAGATGCGCTCGCGCTCACGATCGTAGTTAAGCACCTTCACCTTGATGCGGTCGCCGATGGAGACCAGTTCGGAAGGATGGCTAACGCGACCCCACGACATGTCGGTAATGTGCAACAAGCCGTCGACGCCGCCGAGGTCAATAAAGGCACCAAAGTCGGTGATATTCTTGACCACGCCCTCGCGAATCTGACCCTCTTCAAGCACCTTGACGATCTCTTCGCGCATCTTGGAGCGCTCTTCTTCGAGCACCGCACGACGCGAAACGACGATATTGCGACGTGCCTTGTTGAGCTTAATGATCTTAAAGGGAAATTCCTGACCGAGGAACTGATCGAAGTTCTTGACCTGACGAATGTCGATTTGCGAACCGGGCAAGAAGGCGTCGACGCCAAATAGATCGACGACTATACCGCCCTTGATACGGCGCATGAGACGGCCCTGAACCGTATTGCCGGTATCGTGCGCATCTTTGATCGAGTCCCAGACGCGCATAAAATCGGCCTTCTGCTTGGAGAGAACGACCTGACCCTCTTGGTCTTCGACGTTCTCGAGAAAGACCTCGATCTCCTGGCCGATTTCAATCGCCGACGGATCGTTGAACTCGCGAATGGAGACGGCGCCTTCTGACTTGAAGCCGATGTCGATCATGACTTCGCTTTCGCCGGCCGATACGATAGTCCCCTTGACGATCTGCCCCTCCTGAATACCGGAGATGCTCTCATCGTAGAGGGCCATCATCTCATTCATCTGCTCTTCGCTGTATTCCGGTCTTTCCAGCTCTTCGGCACTGATATTGCCATACACTGGTTTCTGCGTTTCCGGAGCCTCGGCGACGGGAGTTTCTTCACTCATTGAAACACCTCAAATACTGCGGTTAAAGCAGGTCTGGCGACCTGCGCTAATGACCATCGAGCCGGATTGCCCAATGGGGTACTACACGTTTGTTCGGAAGCCAACGGACGGCGCGCCTACTCAGCGCCGCAACCGCGGGCCAGACTCACCACGGCGGCCACTTGTTCGTCTAAGTCCATGCCCGTCGTATCCAATTCCACATATTCAGCGCGGGTGCCATCAGCACCATAATCGCGCTGCGCGTCTTCGAGATCGCGCCGTTCAATATCGGCGCGCACTTGGTTAAAACTCGTATCCAACCCCTTGGCAACCAATTCTGCATGCCGGCGATGAGTTCGCACGTCGAGATCGGCCACCATGCGAATCTTCAGCTCGGCATCGGGAAATACGACCAAGGCCATGTCCCGTCCCTCCGCTACGATTCCGCCCTGCAAACCCAACACCTGCTGACGTGCAACAAGCGCCCGACGCACCACGGGCTTATCGGCGAAAGCCCCTACGCTACGCGCAATTTCCGGACGGCGAATATCCTCGGTTATATCCTCGCCATTGAGCAATACGCGCCCGCCCCCATCCGAGGGCAGCAGATCGATTTGCAGTCCGCTCAGCAACTGCTCGAGCCCCGCCTCATCGTCAGCGACAACGCCGCAGCGATTGGCAGCCAGTGCAACGGTGCGATACATGGCTCCCGTATCGAGGTGGCGGTACCCCAAGGCATGGGCGACAAGACGCGCCGTCGTCGATTTACCCGAGCCGACGACGCCGTCAATAGCAATGACAATTTTCTTTGCGCTCATTGCAATCCCACCTGGGTGCGCAACGCGCGCGTTTCGTCGGCGCTGAGCGAACGGAATGCACCTTCGCTCAAACCATCTAGCGTCAATCCGGCAAAAGCTACTCGCTTGAGCGCGCGGACCGGATGACCGACCGTGCGCAGCATCCGCCGAACCTGCCGTTTGCGCCCCTCGTGAATACACAGCCGCACGCGCGCTTCCAATTTGTACCCGCAGCCTTGATGGCCGATCACCTCGGCCTGCGCCGGCGCAGTGGGTCCATCGTCTAACTCCATACCCGAACGAAGCAGCTGCAGTTTCTCTTCGCTGGGGCAGCCTCGCACCACGGCCTCGTAGACTTTGTCTACAACGTAGCGTGGATGCAGCAGGCGAAAAGCCAGCTCTCCGTCGTCGGTCCAGAGCAGCAGGCCCGTCGTATCCATATCTAAACGCCCAACGGGCATGGTGCCCAAGCGCTGGGCTTTTAGCAAATCAAATACGGTTGGCCGACCGTGCGTATCGCTACGCGTCACAACGTATCCGGCCGGCTTGTTGAGTACGATATATTCGCACTCGCCGGGCAGGCTCACGAGCTGGCCTTCGCATTCAACCCGATCGCGCAGTGGATCGATGCAGCTACCCAAACTGTCGACGACTTCGCCGTTAACGCGCACCACACCGGCGACAATCAGCGCATCGCTCTTGCGACGAGAAGCTACGCCCGAACGCGCCAAAAAACGATTGAGGCGCATCGTATAAGCCGACTCGTCAGGCGCCATCGCCGTCGGTGGTACCGCCTACGTCGGCGGCCTCTTCTCCGTCGTCTGCATCTTCGGCAAGCGGGTCGTCATCGACCGACATTGGCTCCTCGGCCAACTCCGGATCGAGCGCTTCTGCACCGCCCTCATCTTCGCCGAATTCGGCGTCTCGTCCCTCTTCTGCGCGATCCTGCAGATCCTGCAATTCCATCGCCATCTGCTGGCGCACTTCTGCCTTGTTCTCACCTGAGGCCAGCAGCTCTTCTAGTTCGCGCGGCTTGGGCAGATCCGCTAAGGTCTTCAGACCAAAGTGCACCAAAAACTCACGCGTCGTTCCAAAGAGCATCGGTTTACCAATGCCCTCAGAGCGACCGACGATGCGGATCATCGACAGTTCCATCAGCGTCTGCATCACGCCGCCAGAATTTACACCGCGAATGGTGTCGACCTCGATGCGCGTCACCGGCTGTTTAAAGGCGACAATAGCAAGTGCTTCGAGCGCGGCCTGCGACAGGCGGATCTGGTTGGGATCGTTGTGAAACTTGCGCAGCCAAGGGCCGCAGTCCTGACGAGTCGCTAGCTGAAAACCGCCTGCGACTTCGATGATCGAAAATCCGTGCCCACCGTCGGCATAAGCCGTATTGAGCGCATCGATCGACTCGCGGATATCCCGCCCGTTGTACTCGTCCAACAGCGAAACCAAACGCCCCGGCGTCACCGGCGCATCGGCCGTTAAGAGCACCGCCTCAATAATGGCACGCGCCTTTTCGGGTGCAACCGATCGCTCTTCACTCAACTCGCTTCTTCTCCGCTATCAATAGCATCAGATGCCGCATCCTCCCCCAAACCGGTTGCCTGCTCTCCTTCGACCTGTAGCACTTGCGACACATCCTGCGGCGCCTGTCCCTCGATCCATATATCGTCAAACGGGCGAGCCTGCTGCACGCGAATGCGCTGCGACTTAAGCAGCTCCAGCACGCCGATAAACGTGGCGACCATGCCCTCGCGGTCGCGCCCTTCAATCAGTTCGACAAAACGGACCCGCGAGCGCCGATCAATCGCAGCTAAAATGAAGTCAATGCACTCGGCAACCGAAACCTGCTCTTCCATAATCTGATGGACAAGCGTCGGCGGAACAGTATCCAGCACGTGCTTGTACACTTTTATCAGGTCAAACAGAGAGACCGGTTTGAGTGCCGGCGTGCTGCCGTCATCAAGGTCGTTCTCACCCAGTCCCCGCTGCCGTAGAAATACGTCGCGACGCGCGTCTTTCTGCACGCCGAGCCAGTCGGCCACTTCCTTGAACTGCTGATACTCCAGCAAGCGACGCATCAACTCTTCGCGTGGATCACCCTCTTCACCCGCACCATCGATGCCCTCTTCGCGCGGTAGCATCATCTGCGACTTGATGCGCATCAGGGTCGCCGCCATGAGGATGAAATCGCTGGCCTGTTCGATATCGAGAAGATGGATTTGCTGTAAAAAACCGAGATACTGATTGGTGATATGGGCAATGGGTATGTCGTATATGTCCAGCTCGTCCTTGCGGATTAGATAGAGCAACAGATCCATCGGCCCCTCAAAAACGTCGAGTTTAACCTCGTAAAGAGCTGAGTCCTGCTCGTCTTCTGTCTGCAATATGTCGCTAGCCATAGCTTCCTGCAGTCCGCGTCCGGCTGGAGATGAGAAATCCGCGCGCCGGCACACCGCCTCGTTAATCGGCAAATAAGTACGGCTTCCAAAGCGGATGCTCGGAGCCGATTGCTTCGCGCATAAAACGAACGCTGCTGGGCCGTTTGGGCTGACTGCGCAATTTCAGCCCGACCTGTTCCGGTCGCTTCTCGCCCTTCTTGTTGTTACACGAAGTGCAAGCGCATACCATATTTTCCCATGTCGAGGGACCACCTTTGGTGCGCGGCACGATGTGATCAACCGTCAACATTCCATCGCGCCGACCGCAGTACTGACACTGAAATCGATCGCGGCGCAGAACGTTGCGCTTTGACAGCACGACGGAGCGCCTTGGCGCATTGATATAGCGTCCCAAGCGAACCACGCTAGGCACCGCAAATGTCTGCGACGCAGAACGCACTGATTCATCGGCTTGTTCGACCGCTTCAGCTCGACCCCGCAAAATGAGCAAAAGGGCTCTGCGCACGCTGCAAACACTCAGCGGCTCATAGTTCTGATTGAGAACAAGTACACTGTTGTCCAGCAACGGTATACGCTCAATTCTGGCGGCCCAAAGCACCCGCGGGTCGGTGCGAAACCGCCCTTCAAAGCGAAGCTATATAACTACGTTATATATAGGAGAAAGTCAAGATAAGAGGATGGAGCAGCGCTTAGCCGTTTAGGATGTTGGCATATTCATCCGCACCGAGCAATTCTTCGAGCTGTTCCTCGTCTTCAATGCGAATTTTTATCATCCATCCAGCCCCGTAGGGGTCCTTGTTAATTTGTTCGGCATCTTCTTCAAGCGTCTCGTTGGCCTCTAATACCTCGCCCGAAAGAGGTGCAATCAGGTCTTCAACCGTCTTAACGGCCTCTACCGTACCAAAAGTCTCCCCGCGCTTGGCGTATTCTCCGACTTCGGGTAGTTCGACAAAGACAATATCACCGAGTTCCGACTGAGCAAAATCCGTGATGCCGATTGTGGCAATATCACTCTCGACCTGTATCCACTCGTGACTTTCGCTGTAGGACAGATTTTGGGGAACATTTGACTCGCTCATAGCTTCTCACTCCTGTTTGGCTGCAGGCGAAACCGCATTGAGATCTAGGGGGGTATTGGCCACGTAGTCTGTATTGAAGCGACCCGCTACAAAACTTTCCTCTTCTATAAGAGCGCGATGGAAGGGAATCGTCGTCGACACGCCTTCAATCGTATATTCGGCTAGGGCGCGCCGCAAGCGCGCCAGCGCCTCCGTACGATCCTGACCGTTTACTATGAGTTTGGCCAGCAGCGAATCGTAATAGGGCGGCATATCATATCCCTGATAGATATGGCTGTCTATGCGCACGCCGGGACCGCCGGGCTGGTGCAGGGCTGTAATGGTGCCGGCCGAGGGAATGAAATTGCGCGCCGGATCTTCGGAGTTTATGCGGCATTCAATCGCATGCCCGATGAGGCGTATGTCCTCCTGACCATAGCCCAGTTTCTGCCCAGCAGCGATGCGAATCTGTTCACGCACTAGGTCGATGCCGGTCACGGTTTCAGTCACGGGATGTTCGACCTGGATCCGCGTGTTCATCTCCATAAAATAAAAGTTGAGTTCCTCGTCGACGATATATTCTATCGTTCCCGCGCTATAGTAGCCCACGCTGCGCGCACCGGCGACCGCCGCCTCACCCAGACGTCTGCGCATATCTTCATCGACGACGGGCGAAGGACTCTCTTCTAACAGCTTTTGGTTTCGGCGCTGAATCGAACACTCGCGTTCAAACAGATGTACAATATTGCCGTGCTCATCGCCGAGCACCTGAATCTCGATGTGCCGCGCTCGCTCAATAGAGCGTTCCATATAGACCGCATCGCTGGTAAACGCGCCGCGCGCCTCCATGCGAGCCATCTTCCACGCATCCTCTAGCTCGTCCATCGAACGCACGATGCGCATACCGCGCCCACCGCCGCCGGCAGATGCCTTCAGACGCAGAGGAAAACCCACCTTCTCGGCCCACTCGCGTGCCTCTTCCAGCGACTGCAACTCACCTTCGCTTCCCGGCACAACGGGCACGCCGGCGTCCTTCATCGTCTGGCGAGCCAGCGACTTGTCGCCCATGCGACGAATGGCGTCGATAGGAGGACCGATAAACTTGATACCGCACTGCTGGCAGATCTCGGCAAATTCCGCATTTTCCGCCAGCGGACCGTAGCCAGGATGGATCGCGTCGGCGTTGGTCAACTCGGCCGCGCTGATAATATTGGCGTAGTTGCGGTAGCTATCCTTGCCCGCGGGCGGACCAATACACACGTCTTCGTCGGCAAAGAGCACGTGCGATGCGTGGGTATCGGCTTCGGAGTGAATCGCCACGGTTTCAATGCCCATGTCTTTACAGGCGCGAATAACGCGCAGGGCGATCTCTCCGCGATCAGCTATGAGGACTTTCTTAAACATGCGCAGGCTCTATTCTCGTCAGGCCGGTCGGACCGTAAACAGCGGCTGGTTGTATTCGACGGGCTGACCATTCTCGACGAGAATATCGACCACCTTTCCGGCTATATCCGCCGGAATTTCGTTCATGATTTTCATGGCCTCGATAATGCACAGCGTCTGTCCATTTTTGACGTCGGCCCCCTCCTGTACAAAGGGATCCGATTCGGGGGAAGAAGCCCGGTAAAACGTGCCCACCATCGGCGAGCGCACCTGGTGCAATCCTTCGTCAACGGCCGCCTCTTTTGCGTCAGGCACGGCCGCACTGGCCGCTGTTTCGGCGACGGGCGGCGCAGCGACAGCGGCCTGCGAAACCGCCGCCTGCACCATCGGAACCGGCGCACTGCTCGCCGCACGTCGGCTCAAACGCACTTTTGTGCGCCAGAAGCCGTATTCGACTTCCAGTTCTTCAATTTCGCTGTCTTGGAATAGGTCTAGAATTCGCTTCAGCTTGTCTTCTCTCAAGGCCAATACCCTCTCTTTAAAACGTGCTTAAACGCGCTCGACATAATCTCCCGTCCGCGTGTCAATTTTGAGTCTATCCCCCTGATTGACAAAGAGCGGGACCTGTACTTGGTAGCCCGTCTCAAGGGTAGCCGGCTTGGTTGCACCGGTCGCCGTATCGCCCTTTACACCCGGTTCGGTGTGCGTAACCTCCAGCAGGACGAAGTTGGGCAAATCGACGCCAATTGCGTTGTCGCGCGCGATGAGAACGTAGGCATTCTCGCTCTCCTTCAACAGGTTAGCGGCACGGCCGACGACGCCGGAAGAAATCCCCATTTGCTCATACGTATCCAAATCCATGAAGTAGTACAAATCACCCTCGGAATACAGGTACTGCATCTCGCGCTTTTCCAATCGCACCTCATCGACCTTGTCGCCCGAGCGAAAAGTGCGGTCGAGCACGGCACCCGTATGCATATTTTTGAGCTTCGTGCGAACAAATGCTCCGCCCTTGCCCGGTTTTACGTGCTGAAACTCGGCGATGGAAAAAATATCTCCATCGATCAGCATGCAAAAACCATTGCGAAAATCTGTTGTGTCTGCCATTGCGAGCATTCCTCTTTCTGAATAGTAAACTATTTCTTGCTGCCGTTTTTTTCTAACTCTTCCAGTTTGCGCCTTATAAAATCGTTGCTCGGATCCAATTCCAACAGTTCCCGATACGTTTCAATAGCCTT
This sequence comes from Gemmatimonadota bacterium, assembly GCA_038119905.1. Classification (GTDB taxonomy): domain Bacteria; phylum Latescibacterota; class UBA2968; order UBA8231; family UBA8231. The sequence continues at coordinate 12,268 of JAYOKQ010000113.1, forward strand.
CTGCGTCAATCCCTGTATCGTATAGATTTCCGCCAGCGTCGGCGTTGTAATACGCTGACGCTCGTCTTCGGCATCTTCTACGGGCAGGACGCTCGCTGCGGGCGCGCCGCTTACATCATCGTTTCCCTGCGTCTCGATTTCTTGAAAAAGGCGCAGCAGTTCATCGTCCCCGCGCGATCCCAACCCACCGCCTCTGCCGTGCGATCCATCGCGGCCGTATTCGGCGTCAACTAGTTCGGCATCGACTTCCTCTTCTGAATGCGGATCCGCATCCACATCGGCGTCCCCAATCTCTGTGCGATCTGCTACCGGCTCAACCTGTGGCCTATCTTCTTCTGCAACGACTTCTTCGGACTGCGTCACTATATCGGAAATATCTAACGCCGCTTCGTCCTCCACTCCCATATCGGCCGCAGGCCCCGCATCTCGACTAACCGACTCGTCCCAGTGGGAAGCCCCGTCGTCAATGAGTTGCGCTTCTACGGAAAGCTCGTCATCTACAGGCAAGACGAGCGCGTCCACATCGCCCATGCCTGGGCCTGTTTCATCCACGGGCTCGTTGAGCAGTTCTTCCCTATCGGCTGGCTCGGGCGATGCTA